>NZ_CP039637.1:0-300000 GCF_004923295.1 Azospirillum sp. TSH100 | reverse complement strand
GCGATCTTCGGCGGGCTGATCAGTTCCACCCTGCTCGACACCTTCACCACGCCACTGCTGTTCGAACTGTTCGGCCAGCGCGAAATCTGCCGGGTCATCGCCACCGACTCCAAGCTGGCCTACGAAACATTCTGACCGATCGCCATCGGGGCGCGGCCGTTCGGTCGCCGCGCCCCGGCCGGCCCGTATTTTCCCCCGCCCTCTTTGAAATCCGTCGGATCTTCCCCTGGTTGGAGGAGAACCTCACCCGCATGCCGGCAGTCCTCCATTGTTTTTCCCGTGAATCCGGAGAATCATAGGTAAAACGGAGCCGCATCGGCAAAAGAGGGGACGCCATTGTGAACGGGACCGATACCGATCCGACCGACATGTCTGCCGATACGCCCGAAACTCCGGACCGGGAGCGGCGATATTCAGCCCCGGCACTGGAAAAGGGGTTGGACATCCTGGAATTCCTATCCGAATGCCGCGATCCGCAGTCGTTGCAGCAGATCGGCGACGGGGTGGGCCGGACCAAGGGCGAGATCTTCCGCATGGTTTCGGTGCTGGCGCAGCGCGGCTATATCGAGCGGCTGGAGGGTGACGACCGTTTCCGGGTCACCGACCGGCTGTTCCGGCTGGGCATGAACCGGCCGGTGAATCGCTCGCTGATCGAGATCGCCCTACCCTTCATGAACGCCTTTGCCGAGAAGACCGGCTATTCCTGTCATCTTGCCGTGATGTCGGGCACCCAGATCGCCGTGGTGGCGCGGGTGGAGAGCACCAGCCACATCGGCTTCACTGTTCGCATCGGCTACCGCCAGCCGCTGGTCCTCACTGGCTCCGGCCATTGCCTGATGGCCTTCACAAGCGCCCGGCGCCGCCATGCCCTGTATGAAGAGTTGCGGCGGGAGGATCCGTGGATCGACCTGGATGCGCTGACCCGCAACCTGGACGCCATCCGCGCCGCCGGCCATGTCGCCCGCCCAAGCGGAATCACGGAGGCGGTGGTCGATCTGTCCTGCCCGGTGATCGACCGTCGGGAGGGGGGGGCGGTTGCCGCCCTGACCTGCCCCTATCTGCGCACCCGGCAGGTTCCGAAGGAGCCGGAAGAGATCCTGGCCGCGCTGGACGAAGCCACCCGGCGTATATCGGAAATCTTTTCGTTGGACTGACAGATAGATTTACAGGCGCAATGGCGATGTGTATATAAAACAGACGATCCGCAGCACGGATTGTGGCAACCACGATGATCCCGGCGAAATCGAAACAGACCGGACATCGAGTTGGGGGGAAACACACCGCCATGACCGCCAGACTGCAGGGCAAGACCGCCATCGTCACCGCCGCGGCACAGGGAATGGGCCGGGCTGCCGCACTGGCCTTCGCGGAGGAGGGCGCCAGCGTGGTGGCGACCGACATCAACGACGGCCTGCTGGCCGAACTGGACGGCACACCCGGTATCACCATCCGCCGGCTGGACGTCTGCGATCCCGCGGCGATCCGCGCTTTCGCGGCAGAGGTTCCGGCACCTTCGGTGCTGTTCAACTGTGCCGGCTATGTCCATGCCGGTACGGTGCTCGACTGCCCCGAGGAGGATTTCGATTTCGCCGTGACCCTGAACGTCCGGTCGATGTACCGGATGATCCGGGCCTTCCTGCCAGGAATGCTGGAATCCGGCGGCGGGTCCATCGTCAACATGTCGTCGGTCGCCTCCTCGATCATCGGCGCGCCGAACCGCTTCGTCTACGGCACCACCAAGGCCGCGGTGATCGGCCTGACCAAGTCGGTCGCCGCCGATTACGTCACCCGCGGTATCCGCGTTAACGCCATCTGCCCAGGTACTGTGGACAGCCCGTCGCTGCATGACCGCATGCGGGCGCTGGGGGATTACGACACCGCGCGGGCCGCCTTCATCGCCCGCCAGCCGATGGGCCGGCTGGGCACGGCGGAGGAGGTGGCGAAGCTGGCCGTCTACCTTGCATCCGACGAGTCCTCCTTCATGACCGGACAGGCCATTGCCATCGACGGCGGCTGGACCAACACCTGACCGGGCCCCGGTCGGTTCGGCTGCTCCGCAAGGACGACAAAAAACGGCAGTGCCAATCGCACTGGATGGGAAGGAGCCATGCAGCAAGCGTCGCTCGACACAGCCCCCGAGCGGTTCCCCCATCCGTGGGCGGGAACCGAGCTGCTGAGGCTGGACAACATCACCAAGCGGTTCCCCGGCGTGCTGGCGCTGGCTGGCGTCGGCTTCGACCTGCGGCGCGGCGAGGTCCATGCGCTGTGCGGTGAGAACGGCGCCGGCAAATCAACGCTGATGAAGATCATCAGCGGCCAATATCAGCCGGACGAGGGCGGCATCACCTACAAGGGCGAGATCCGGCGCTTCACCTCCTCGCTCGACGCCGAACGGGCCGGCATTGCCATCATCCACCAGGAACTGAACCTCGTCCCGCATCTGAGCGTGGCCGAGAACATCTTCCTGGCACGGGAGCCGAAACGCGGCTGGTTCATCGACCGGAGCGCATTGCGCCGGCAGGCCCAGTGCTGTCTCGACCGGCTCGGCGTCGACATCCGTCCCGACGCGCCGGTGAAATCGCTGTCGGTCGCACAGTGCCAGATGGTGGAAATCGCCAAGGCGCTGTCGCTGAACGCCGAGATCGTCATCATGGACGAGCCGACCTCGTCCCTCACCGAATCCGAAACCGCCCTGCTGTTCCAGGTGATCCGGGAACTGAAGGAGCAAGGGGTGGGGATCGTCTACATCTCGCACAGGTTGGACGAGATGGCGCTGATCGTCGACCGCGTCACGGTTCTGCGCGACGGGCGTTACGTCGACACCCGCAATTTCGCCGACACCTGCGTCGACGAGATCGTAGCGCTGATGGTCGGCCGCTCACTCGACGACAAGTTCCCGGAGCGGACATCCGTCCCCACCGCCGACGTGCTGATGGAGGTGCGCGGGCTGACCCGTCGCGGCGTCTTCCACGATGTCGGGTTCGAGTTGCGGCGCGGCGAGATCCTCGGCTTCGCCGGGCTGATGGGCGCCGGCCGCACCGAGGTGGCGCGGGCGATCTTCGGCGCCGACCCGCTGGACGCCGGAACCATCCGGCTGGGCGACGGCGAGATCGAGGTGAAGACCCCGCGCGACGCCATCGCCCACGGCATCGCCTACCTGTCCGAAGACCGCAAGAGCCAGGGTCTGGCGGTCAAAATGTCGGTCACCCAGAACCTGACGCTGGCCAACATGGAGGCGGTGTCGAACGCGCTCGGCTTCATCGACCGCAAGGCGGAAGAGCAGGCGGCGTGGCGCTACATCCAGATGCTGTCGATCCGCACGCCGTCGCCGCACCAGGTGGCCCGTCTGCTGTCCGGCGGCAACCAGCAGAAGATCGTCATCGCCAAGTGGCTGTTCCGCCAGTCGCGCATCCTGTTCTTCGACGAGCCGACACGCGGCATCGATGTCGGCGCCAAGTTCGCCATCTACCAGCTTCTCGACCGGCTGGCCGCCGAGGGGATCGGCGTCGTGCTGATCAGCTCCGAATTGCCGGAGATCCTCGGCCTGACCGACCGCGTCGCCGTCTTTCACGAAGGCCGGATCACCGCCGTGCTGAACACGCGCGCAACCAGCCAGGAAGAAATCATGCATTTCGCCTCGGGCCACGGCCGCCCGGTGGCACCGGGAGCCGAAACGACATGAGCAACCCTACGACGAAGGTTCTTGAAACAGCCGTTTCCCCGCATCAGCCGACGAGCGATGGCCCGCAAGCGATGAACGGCCGGATGATGAACGACCGGCGCAAGGATCTGATCCAGAAATTCGCGGCACTCGCCGGACTCCTGGTGCTGGTAGCCGTCTTCTCCACGACCAGCGACGCCTTCCTCAGCGTCGGCAACGGCATGACGATCGCCTTGCAGGTGACCTCCATCGCCTATCTCGGCATCGCGGCGACCTGCGTCATCATCACCGGCGGAATCGACCTGTCGGTGGGCTCCGTCCTGGCGCTGGCCGGCGTGGTGGCGGCGCTGGCGGTCAAGGCGGGTGCGCCGGTGCCCTTGGGCATGGGGCTGGGCATCCTGGTCGGCGCCTTCTGCGGCCTGCTGAACGGGCTGTGCGTCACGCGGCTGAAGCTGCCGCCCTTCATCGCCACGCTGGGCATGATGATGGTGGCGCGCGGCGTCGCGTTGCAGATCACCGGTGCCCGCGCCGTGTCGGGCCTGGGCGAATCCTTCGGCGAACTTGGCAACGGCGCAATGTTCCGCATCGTCCGCATCGGCGAGGACGGCTTTCCCGACGTGGTCTTCCCCGGCATCCCCTATCCGGTGGTGCTGATGGTGGTGATCGCCATCGCCGTGGCCATCATGCTGAGCCGCACCACGCTGGGCCGCCACATATACGCTGTCGGGTCGAATGCGGAAGCCGCCCGGCTGTCCGGCGTCAACGTCGCCGGCGTCACCCTGTTCACTTATGTGCTGTCCGGCACACTGGCCGGCCTGACCGGCTGCGTGCTGATGTCCCGCCTCGTCACCGCCCAGCCGAACGAGGGCGTGATGTACGAGTTGGACGCCATCGCCAGCGCCGTCATCGGCGGAACCTCGCTGATCGGCGGGGTGGGCACGATCTCCGGCACCGCCATCGGCGCCTTCGTGATCGGCATCCTGCGCAATGGTCTGAACATGAACGGCGTATCGGCCTTCACCCAGCAGATCATCATCGGTCTGGTCATCCTGCTGACCGTCTGGATCGACCAGATCCGCAACCGGCGCTGACCGGCGTTATCGACCAGCAAACGTCTGCCCAAGAACGAACCAAATAGGGAGTGAAACCATGAAGCGCTTCGTTTCGGCCTGTCTGGCGTCCGCCATCGCGCTCGCCGCCGGTTCCGCTCTGGCAGCGGATAAGGAAATTGCGGTGGTGGTGAAGACCGTGAACTCCACCTTCTGGCAGAATGTGCAGAAGGGTGCGGCCACCGCCCAGAAGGAGGCGGACGGCTACACCATGACCTTCCAGGGTCCGGCGTCGGAATCGGCCATCGCCGATCAGGTCAACATGGTCGAGAATGCGGTGAACCGGAAGGTCGCCGGCATCGTGCTCGCCCCCTCCGACCCCGATGCGCTGGTCCCGGCCCTGAAGAAGGCGTGGGAGGCGAAGATCCCGGTCGTGCTGATCGACTCCGCGATTTCCGACGCCGGCAAGCAGTATTATCAGGCTATGCTGTCCACCGACAACGTCAAGGCGGGCGAGCTGTGCGCCAAGGCGCTGATCGACAAGGTCGGCACCAGCGGCAAGATCGCCGTCATGTCCTATGTCGCCGGTGCCGGATCGGAGATCGGCCGGGTCGGCGGCTTCACCAAATACATCAAGGACCATTCCAAGCTGGAGATCGTCGGCCCCTTCTATTCCCAGTCGCAGATGGCGACGGCGCTGAACCAGACCACCGACGTGCTGGCCGCCAACCCCGACCTGAAGGGCATCTTCGGCGCCAACGAGCCGACTGCCATCGGCATGGGCCGCGCGCTCGCCCAGAGCGGCAAGGCCGGCCACATCACCGCGGTCGGCTTCGACGGCAACCAGGATCTCCAGGGCTTCGTCAAGGACGCCACGCTGGAGGCCATCGCCGTCCAGGGCTCCTACCAGATGGGTTATCTGGGCGTGCAGACGGCGGTCAAGCTGACCAAGCGCGAGAAGGTCGAAAAGGCGATCGACACCGGCGTGGTGCTGGTGACCAAGGCCAATCTGGCGACGCCGGAAGCCCAGAACGTCCTGTACTGATCCGGTTTCCCACCGACCGGTTGCATAGCTCCTTCTCCTGGCCTTGGGCGTGCGCGACGCCCGGTCCCTCGCCGCGCACGCCACTTTCTTCACCATCGAGTTCTCCGCAGCCGAGGCAATCTCCCCATGACCATGACCGACCGCCGCATCCTGCCGCGCTCCGGCCTGTCGCTCCCGGTGATCGGGCTGGGCTGCGCGCAACTGGGCGGGCTCTACCGCCCCACCGACCCGGTCGAAGCCGACCAGCTCGTCACAGCGGCCTGGGGCGCCGGCATCCGCTATTTCGACACCGCTCCCTATTACGGTTATGGCCGGTCGGAGCGGAGGCTGGGCGCAGCATTGTGCGACCGGCCGCGCGACGGGTTCGTGCTGTCAACCAAGGTCGGTCGGCTGATCCGCCCCAATGCCGACGGCGCACGCGTGCAAGGCGTCGATGCAAACGGCTGGGCCGATCCCCTGCCCTTTCATCCGGTCTATGATTACTCGCGCGACGGCATCCTGCGCTCGGTGGAGGATTCGCTCCAACGCCTCGGCCTTGCCCGCATCGACATCCTCTATGTCCACGACATCGGCCGGGTCACCCATGGTGATGCCCATGCCCATCACTGGAACGCGCTGACCCGTGGCGGCGGCTTCCGTGCGCTGGAGGAGTTGCGGCGCGACGGCGCGGTGGCCGCCATCGGCCTCGGGGTCAATGAATGGGAGGTGGCGCTGGACGCGATGGACGAGGTCAATCTCGACTGCACCATGCTGGCCGGCCGCTACACCCTGCTGGAACAGACCAGCCTGTCGCCGTTTCTGGAGCGCTGCCTCGCGTCCGGCACGCGGATCGTCGCCGCCGGAGTGTTCAATTCCGGAATCCTCGCCGGCAACGGCAAGTTCAACTATGCCGACGCTCCGCCGGAGATGGTGGCGCGGGTCAAGGCACTCGCCACCGCCTGCCGCGAGTTCGACGTGGAGCTTCCGGCCGCAGCCCTGCAATTCCCGCTGGCCCATCCGGCGGTGGCATCCTGCGTCACCGGTGTGCGCAACGCCGACCAGCTGGCGACCAACCTCGCCTGGGCCCGGGCGTCGATTCCCGCCGCCTTCTGGCAGGCATTGAAGTCACGCGGCCTGCTGGATGAAACGGCGCCTGTTCCGGTGGAGGGATAAGCGATGCGCATCGATGCCCACCAGCATTTCTGGCTGATGGCCGCCCGCCAGGGCGAATGGCCGCCGCCGGAGCTTGTGCCGATTTACCGCGATTTTCTGCCGCCTGATCTGCTGCCGCTGCTGCTGGAGAACGGCATCGACGGCACTGTCCTGGTCCAGACCCTGTCGAGCGCAGCCGACACCGACTTCATGCTCGATCTGGCGGCGCGGCATGGCTTCATCCGTGGCGTGGTCGGCTGGACCGACCTGAAGGCGCCGGACGCATCGCAGCGGGTTCGCGCGCTCGCCGCCCGCCCCAAGCTGAAAGGGCTGCGGCCGATGGTGCAGGCGGAGGCTTCCGACTGGCTGGACGATCCCGCCATCAACCCGGCCGCATTGGCAATGTCGGAGGTGGGGATGAGCTTCGACGCGCTGGTCCTGCCGCGTCATCTGCCGTCGCTGCTGCGCTTCGCCCGGCGGCATCCGGCGCTGGCCATCGTCATCGACCACGCCGCCAAGCCGGAGATCGCCGACGGCGGCATCGCCGGCTGGGCGGAGGATATGGCCGCCCTCGGCGGCCTGCCGAATGTCTGGTGCAAGCTGTCCGGCCTGCTGACCGAAGCGGGCGAGCGCACCGGCATCGACGACATCGGCCCCTATGTGCAGCGGCTGATCACGCAGTTCGGCACCGACCGGCTGATCTGGGGCAGCGACTGGCCGGTCCTGCGGCTGGCCGGCGACTATGCCGGCTGGCTGGAGATGTGCCGCCTGCTGATCCCCACAGAGGCGCATGACGCCGTGTTCGGCGGCAATGCCGCCACCTTCTACCGGCTGGACTGACGCAGTCCGCCATCAACGATTTTCCTCAAGGACAAAAGCGATGCCGTCTTCCGTTCCCGAACTTCTCCTGCTGAACCCGTCGGACAGCGTCGCGGTCGCCACCCGCGAGATCCCGGCGGGCAGCCCGGTCAGCGTCGGCAGCTTCACCGGAACCGCCGCCGCCACCATCCCCAGCGGCCACAAGATCGCCATCCGCGCCGTGGCGCCGGGTGAACCTGTGGTCAAGTACGGACAGGTGATCGGCACCGCCACCCAGCCGATCGAACCCGGCCAGCATGTCCACGTCCACAATCTCGGCATGGGGGAGGCGCGGCTCGACCATGGCTCCACCAGCATCGTCGAAGCCGACCGCGGCAGCGAGCAGGCCACCTTCCTCGGCATCCGCCGGCCGTCGGGGCAGGTCGCCACCCGCAACTACATCGGCGTCATCGCCAGCGTGAACTGCTCCGCCACCGTCTGCAAGCGCATCGCCGACGCCTTCAATGGCACTGCGCTGGCCGATTACCCGAACGTTGACGGGGTGGTCGCCATCGTCCACGGCAGTGGCTGCGGCATGAACGGCACCGGCGAGGGGATGGCGATCCTGCGCCGCACGCTGCGCGGCTATGCCGACCACGCCAACTTCGCCGGGCTTCTGCTGATCGGTCTCGGCTGCGAGATGAACCAGATCGCTCCGCTCGCACAGACGCTGGCCCCGCGTCCAGACGGGCTGATCGCCACCCTGACCATCCAGGAGGAAGGCGGTACCCGCGAGACCATCGAGCGCGGAGTCGCCCTGGTCCGTGCCATGCTGCCCATCGCCAACGACGTCCGACGCGAGCCGGTGCCGGCGAGTTACCTGACGGTCGGGCTGCAATGCGGCGGATCGGACGGGTATTCCGGCATCACCGCCAACCCGGTGCTGGGCGCCGCCGTCGATCTGCTGGTCGCCCATGGCGGCACCGCCATCCTGTCGGAAACGCCGGAAATCTACGGCGCCGAGCATCTGCTGACCGCCCGCGCCGCCTCCCCCGCCGTCGCCGACAAGCTGATGGACCGCATCCGCTGGTGGGAGGACTACACCCGGATGCACAAGGGCAACATGAACAACAACCCGTCGCCCGGCAACAAGGCCGGCGGCATCACCACCATCCTGGAAAAGTCGCTGGGCGCGGTCGCCAAGGGCGGCGGCACCCGCCTGAACGCGGTGGTCGATTATGCCGAGCCGGTGACCGACCACGGCCTCGTCTTCATGGACACGCCGGGCTACGACCCGGTGTCGGCAACCGGGCAGGTGGCGGGCGGCGCCAACCTGATCGCCTTCACCACCGGGCGCGGCTCAACCTACGGATGCAAGCCGACACCGTCGCTGAAGATCGCCACCAACAGCGCGCTCTATGCCCGCATGGGCGACGACATGGACTTCAACGGCGGCGCCGTGCTTGACGGCGGCACCAGCGTGGCGGAGGCGGGTGCCGCCCTGTTCCGCCTGATGCTGGACACCGCGTCGGGCCACCGCACCCGCAGCGAGGAAAACGGCATCGGCGACAACGAGTTCGTGCCCTGGCAGATCGGCGCCGTCATGTGACGGCGCTCAACCGGGGGGCGCAACTTACCCCTTCAGCGCCCCCCGCCGGACCAGCGAGCGCATCAGCTCGACGATGCCGGTGGTCCAGGGCTCGCAGGCGTCGCTCGGCCGCATGCGGTTGACCAGCGCGCCCAGCTTGGGCGCGGCGATGGTGACGATGTCGCCCTCCTTGTGGGTAAAGCCGCCGCCGGGATTGTCACGGTCCTGGGTTGGCGCGAACATGGTGCCGAGGAACAGGGCGAAACCGTCGGGATATTGATGGACCGGGCCAATGGTCTGGGCGACGAGGTCTTCCGGATCGCGGCTGATCCGCGAGATGGAGGACAGGCCGGCCAGCTGGAAGCCCTCCGGCCCCTCCACCGTCAGCGCGACATCGGTGGTCCGCACATCGTCCAGCGTGAAGGTCTTGTCGAAGAAGCGGATGAAGGGACCGACGGCGCAGGACGCGTTGTTGTCCTTCGCCTTCGACAGCAGCAGAGCCGAGCGCCCCTCGAAATCGCGCAGGTTCACGTCGTTGCCCAGCGTCGCTCCGGTGATGCGGCCGTCGGGGGCGACGATCAGCACCACCTCCGGCTCCGGATTGTTCCAGGTCGATTTCGGGTGCAGCCCGGCATCCATCAGCGTGCCGACCGACGACAGGACGGGCGCCTTGGTGAAGACCTCCGCGTCGGGGCCGATGCCGACCTCCAGATACTGGCTCCAGGCGCCCTGGGCAATGAGCACCTCCTTCAGGCTCATCGCCGCCTCGGAGCCGGGCTTCAGCGCCGCCAGATCGTCGCCGACCAGCCGCTGTACCTCGGCGCGGATCGCCTCGGCGGCGTCGGGATTGCCGCGGGCGCGCTCCTCGATGACCCGCTCCAGCATCGACACGGCGAAGGTGACGCCGGCGGCCTTCAACACCTGAAGGTCGGTCGGCGCCAGCAGCCAGGGGGAATCAGCATCACGGCTGTCCGGCGGCGTGTTGGCAAGGATGTCGGCCAGCGCGCCGATGCGCTCCCCCGTTGCCATGGCAAGGTCCGCCGCCGGATCAGGCCGGGCGGCCAGTTCGCTCATGGTCGGGAAGCTTGCCGTCACGTCGTACACGCCGTCGGCGCGCACCGCCGCCACCGAGGGGCCGATGCCCGGCCGCCAGACGCGCCCGGCCAGGGTGCCGGCATAACCGTCGGTGGGAAGGGTGCGGGTCACATCCACAGGAAACTGGGTCATGTCGGAATCCGGAGTTTGAAGTCGGGTCGGGTTACGGCACGTCACCGGCGATGACGCCCTTGCGCAGCAGGAAGCAGCCATAGGGACGCGGGTCGCCGACCTGCACGACGGCGAAAGCCTTGCGTGCGGCATCATAGAAGGCGAACCGCTCGATCCCCTGCAGGAGCAGCGGCCGGCCTTCGGCATGGTCGATCTCGGCCTGCACCTCACCCTGGACGGCGGGGATTGCGGCGGGATCGCCCACCACCTCCATCCGGCGAACCGGGTCGGGTACGTAGCCGTCAAGCGGGAAGACGCTGAGGATGCCGCGGGCGGCACGCGCCATCGTCACTCCCGGCAGCACGATCAGACGGCCGGAAAGGGTGGCGCGGGCGATGGCCTCCGCCGGATGGTTGGCGTCGACCAGCGCCAGATCATCGCCATGGCCCATGGCGGCCAGCACCCACAGCAGGTCGGGAGACAGAAGCGGGTCGAGCCCTTTCAGCATGGCGCTTGTCCTTTGTTGGTTTGTGCCATCGTCCGGCGCTCAGACGGGCACCGGCACATCCGCCGCCAGCAGCCCTTCCCCCTTCAGGTCGGACCATAGCACCGCCGGGATTTCCGCCGCCATCGCGTCGAGGTTGCGGCGTACCTCCTTGGCCGTTACCGCCCCCAGCACCACCGACGACACCGCCGGATGCCCCAGCGAGAAACGCAGCGCCGCGGTGGCGAGCGGCACGCCATGGGCGCGGCAGACCTCCTCGATCCGTGCCACCCGCTCCAGGATAGGGGTCGGGGCCGGGCCGTAATTGTACTTGGCGCCGGGAACTGCGCCGCTGGCGAGGATGCCGGAGTTGAACACGCCCCCCAGCATCACGCCGATGCCCTTGGCCTGCGCCAGCGGCAGGAACTCGTCCAGCGCCGGCTGCTCCAGCAGGGAATAGCGCCCCGCCAGCAGCATGGCATCGAAATCGCCGGCCTTGGCGAAGCGAACGCACATATCCGCTTCGTTGACGCCGACGCCGATGGCCTTGACCGTGCTGTCGGCGCGCAGCCGGTCGAGCGCGCAATAGGCACCGTCCATCGCCTCGGCGAAGCGCGCCTCGATGCGGTCGGCACCGTGGGTCCAGACGTCGACGTCATGGATCAGCAGCACGTCGATGTGGTCGGTGCCCAGCCGCAGCAGCGACTGCTCTACCGACCGCAGCGTGCCGTCATAGGAATAGTCGATCACCGCCCGGTGCGGAAAACCGCCGGCATAGCCCGAGCCGTCGCCCCTCCCGCTGGCCGGATCCATCCAGCGCCCGACCTTGGTGCACAGCACGACGCCGTCGCGTCCGGCCTGACGCAGGGCGGCACCGCAGCGCGCCTCCGCCAGCCCATGGCCGTACAGCGGCGAGGTGTCGAGCAGCGTGACGCCAGACGACAGGGCGGCGACCGCGGCGCCAACGGCGGTGGCCTCGTCAAGATGGCCGTACAGGTCACCCAGCGGCGCGGCACCGAAGCCGATTTCCGAGACGGCAATGCCGGTGCGGCCCAAGGATCTGGTCGGCAATGGTCCGGCTATCGGCGCCATCACAGCCGCATCCCTGTGTCGGGGTTGAACAGGTGGGCCAGCGCCGGGTCCGGAGCGATCCGCACCACCTCGCCGGGTTTGGCACCGGTGCGCTCGCGCAGGACCCAGGTCAGTTCGCGCTGACGATCCTCGCGGCCCGTTCCCGTTTGGCCGGCTTTCCCCAGCGGGCGCAGCACCATCTGGGTTTCCGACCCGGTCGGCTCCACCACCACCACCTCGGCCGCCAGCCCCTCGTCGGCGAGGCGGAAATGCTCCGGCCGCACGCCGTAGACGGCGGGACTGCCGTCCGAGGCCGACGGCACCCGCCCGCCCAGCGGCAGGCGGTCGCCAGCCTCGGTGGTGAAGCCGTCGCCGCCGATGCTGCCGGGGATGAAGTTCATGGCGGGCGAACCGATGAAGCCGGCAACGAACATGTTGGCCGGGTTGTCGTAGAGATCGAGCGGCGCGCCGATCTGCTCGATGATGCCGTCATGCATGACCACGATCTTGTCGGCCATGGTCATGGCCTCGATCTGGTCGTGGGTAACATAGACGGTGGTGGTCTTCAGCCGCTGGTGCATCTCCTTGATCTCGGTGCGCATCTGCACGCGCAGCTTGGCGTCGAGGTTTGACAGCGGCTCGTCGAACAGGAAGACCTTTGGGTCGCGGACGATGGCGCGGCCCATCGCGACGCGCTGGCGCTGACCGCCGGAGAGCTGGCGCGGGAAGCGGCCCAGCAGCGGCCCGAGGCCGAGGATGCCGGCCGCCCGCTCCACCTTGGCCGTGATCTCGCTCTTTGCGGTGTTCTTCAGCCGCAGCGCGAAGCTCATGTTGTCGGCAATGGTCATGTGCGGGTAGAGCGCGTAGTTCTGGAACACCATCGCGATGTCGCGGTCCTTCGGCGGCATGTCGTTGACGACACGGTCGTCGATCGCGATGGTGCCGCCGCTGATCTCCTCCAGGCCGGCGATCATGCGCAGCAGGGTGGATTTGCCGCAGCCCGACGGGCCGACCAGGATGACGAACTCGCCGTCCTGGATGTCGATCGACACGCCCTTGATGATCTCGACCGGACCGTAGGATTTGCGGACGTTCCGAATGCTGACGGAGGCCATGGGGTCGTCTCTTTCTTGAAAAGGATCAGCCGCCCTTGACGGCGCCGGCGGTCAGGCCGGCCACGATCTGGCGCTGGGCGGCCACGGTCAGGATCAGCACAGGCAGCGTCACCACCAGCGCGGCGGCGGCCAGCGGCCCCCAGCTCACCTGCTCGAAGGACAGCATGTTGTAGACGGCGACCGGCAGGGTCCGCGTCTCGCGGCTTGCCAGCACGATGCCGAAGACGAAGTTGTTCCAGGAGAAGATCACCGACAGGATGAAGGCGACGACGATGCCGGGCTTGGCGATCGGCAGCGCCACCTTGGCGAAGATCTGCCCGCGCGTCGCGCCATCGACCATCGCCGCTTCCTCCAGCTCCATCGGTGTCGTCTCGAAATAGCCGATCATGATCCAGATCACGATGGGCACGGTGACGACCAGATGGATGATGATCTGCGGCCACAGCGTGCCGAGCAGCCCCAGCCACTGGAACAGCAGGAACAGCGGGATCAGGAAGGACAGGCCGGGCGTCATGCGGGCGATCATGATGACCACCGCCGACTTGTGCGCCCGCATCCGGGCGATGCCGTACCCGGCCGGCACGCCCACCACCAACGCGAACAGGGTGGCCGCCCCGGTGACGATCAGGCTGTTCCAGAAATACAGCAGGAAGCTGTTGCCCTCGAAGATCGTCGTATAGTTCTTCCAGGCGAAGCGGTCCGGGATCAGGATCGGCGGATAGGCGCCGTTGTCGATCTCGAACTTCAGCGATAGCGACAGCATCCACAGGAAGAACAGCAGCGCCGGGGAGACCAGCAGCAGGACGCAGACGGCCATGCCGATCTTGTCCAAGAACGTTCTCAGCGGCCGGCTCATTTCCCGTCTCCCGAATTCCAGGCGCTGCGCTGGCGCAGGTGCAGCAGGATCAGCGACAGCAGGATGATCAGCACGAAGAACACCACCGCGATGGCCGAGCCGTAGCCGATGTCGTAGTAGGTGAAGGCGACGCTGTAGAGATAGAGGTTGATCGTCTCCGACGCCGTGCCCGGCCCGCCCTGGGTGATGGTGTAGAGGATGTCGAAGCTCTTCAGCGCGTCGATGGTGCGGATGATGACCGTCACCATTAGGAAGGGCTTGATCATCGGCAGTGTCAGATAGCGGAAGCGCTGCCAGGCGGTGGCGCCGTCGATCTGCGCGCTCTCATACGGCTCGGTCGGCAGCGCCGCCAGACCGCCCAGCACGATCAGCATCACAAGTGGCGTCCACTGCCAGGTCTCCACCAGCACCAGCGACAGGATCACCGTGCTGGGGTGATAGACCCATTGCAGCGGCCCGATGCCGACCAGCGACAGCAGGTAGTTCAGCACGCCCAGTTGCGGGTGGAACATCATCGTCCACACGAGCGCGATGGCGACCGGGGTCGCCATCATCGGCATGACGAAGATGCCGCGCAGCAGGCCGCGGGCCGGCAGCTTGGTGTTGAAGGCCAGCGCCGCCGCGGTGCCCAGCACCAGCGGTGCCAGGACCGACAGCGCGGTATAGACCAGCGTGTGGGCCATCGCCTCCAGGAAGCGCACGTCGGTGAACAGCCGGGCATAGTTCTGCAAACCGACGAATCGCTGCTCCTCGCCGATGCGCCATTCCATGGCGCTCATCCACAGGGTGAAGACCCAGGGAAAGACGATGACCCCGACGACGACGATCAGCGCCGGCACCACAAAAGGCCAGTAGGAGGGCCGAAGCCGCTTCGTCCTGCCGACGGAAGCGGCACCGGTCACGCGGTCGGAAGAGGTCAGGATGCTCACGTCTTCTCGCTGCGCTCGAGGATCGGCTTGAAGTCGGCGGTCGCCCGCTTCAGTTCCGCGGCTGGATCGCTGCCGGAGATCATGTTGGTCAGCGCCCCGCCCAGCACGTCGCGGAACTCGGTAACCGGAATGATGACCGGCAGGGTGAGGCGACTGATCTTCGCCGATTCAACAACGGCATCGACCCAGGCGGCCGGCATCTTCACGCCCTTGCGCACCTCCGGATCCGACAGGACGGAGGTGCGGAACGGCACGCCGGCCCCAGCCTGCAAAAGGCGGGCGCCCATCAGCTTGCCGGTCGCCCATTGGCAATAGAGATAGGCAGCCTCCTTGTTCTTCGACGCCGCGGTGACGCCGACACCATCGCCGGTGGTGGCGGCCGCATGCGCCTTCGGCCCCTTCGGCATCAGGCCGTAGCCGACCTTGCCGACGACGCGCGACTTCTCCGGATCCTCCAGCGGCGGGGCGAAGCCGACGCCGTCGAACCACATGCCGACGCGGCCCTGGAGGAAAGCCGACTGGCATTCCGCCCAGTTGAAGCCGGTGACGCCCGGCGGCGCCGATTTGGTAATCAGAGTCTGGTAGAGCTTGGCCGCCTCGATCGCTTCCGGCGTGTCGGTCAGCAGGTTGCGGTTGGCATCGACGCTGTACTGGTCATAACCCAGCAGCAGGCTGGTCCACACCGGCGTGTTGGCGTTCTTCATGCCGCGGGCGACGAAGCCGTAGGTCTGGCTCGACGGATCGGTCAGCGCGGCTGCGGCGGCGACCATCTCGTCGAAGGTCTTGGGGAAGGACAGGTTCTTCTTCGCGAACAGATCCTTGTTCCAATAGACGATCCAGTAATCGACCGAGAAGGGCAAGGCGCCGATCCCGCCCTCCGGGCTGCGGGCGAAGGTCACGCCGGCTTCGGAGAAATCGTCGAGGAATCCGGCATCGGTCAGCGACGGATCCTTGATGAAGGGCGTCAGATCGGCAAGCCACTTGCCCTTCTCGAACTGGCGCTTCTGGACGTGATAGCTGATGTGCACGACGTCGAAGCTCGGCCGGCCGGAGGTCAGCTCGATCACCGCCTTCTGGCGCTGCTGCTGCTCCGGGGTCTGTTCCGACACCACGGTGATGCCGGTCAGCTCCTCGAATTCCTTCTGATACTTGGTCAGCGTCTCGCCGCGCGGGCTCTTGATCAGGTTCACCTCGATCTTGGTGCCGGCATATTTGCGCCAGTTGACCCCACTGGCCTGGGCGAAGGCCGGCAAGCTGATACCGCTGAGGCCCAGCGCACCGGCCGTGGCGCCCGACGCCAGAAGCCGGCGGCGCGACAAAGACATTCCGTTCGACATCGACATGCACTCCTCCCCGTTATCGCCTGGGCCTTGGGCGCCCGGACTTGCCTGGACTGAATTGGCCTCGACCGGCGGACACTTTGAGCGACGCGGATCCGCACCGCCACCGATTTGATTGCTGGGTCAACGTATAAATCCAGCGCAGCCCCCTTGCAAACGAAAAACATCCTAGTAACATGTTAGTAGTAACGCGGTGGCCGCTCGGCCGTTCGTCCAGCCGTTCCTGGGAGAAATATAAAGTGAATCAATCTACTGGCCGCTTCGGCCTGTCCTGCGCGCTGACCACGCCCTACCATGAGGACGGCAGTGTGGATCTGGCCCGCCTGACCCGGCATGTCGCCTGGTGCCTCGCCAGCGGCTGCGACTCGGTCACCCTGTTCGGCACCACGGGAGAGGGGCCGCTGCTCGGCCAGGTGGCGCGCGAGCAGATGATCGGCGCGCTGAAGGGCGCCGGCATCGATTTCCGCAGCCATGTGGTCGGCGGCGTCATCGCCGCGTCGCTGCATGACGCGCTCGATCAGGCCAACCAGCTGCTCGACGCCGACGCACGGGCCCTGCTGGTCGCCCCGCCCTTCTACTTCAAGGGCGTGTCGGACGACGGGCTGTTCGCGTGGTTCTCCAGCCTGATCACCAAGCTGGGCGACCGAGCGCGCGGCATCATCCTGTACCACATCCCCTCCGTCACCGCGGTTCCGCTGTCGATCGACCTGATCGGCCGGCTGAAGGCCGCCTTCCCGCAGGCGATCATCGGGGTGAAGGATTCCGCCGGTGACTGGGGCTACAGCCAGCAGCTGCTCGCCGCCCACCGCCACGACCTCGCCGTGCTGATCGGCGATGAGCGGGTGCTGGCGCAGGCGGTGCGCGACGGCGGTCAGGGCGCTATCTCGGGCATGGCCAATCTGGTGCCGGGACGGCTGCGGACGGTGGTCCATCAAGGCCGCGACGATGCCGCGCTGGTCGAGTTGGTGGACGCAGTTCTGCGTTATCCTGTCACCCCGGCGGTGAAGGCGCTGGTGTCGCACGCCACCGGCGACAGCGCATGGTTGACGGTGAGGGCCCCTTTGCTGCCTATGTCGGTGGCGGACACCGCGACGCTCGGCAGTCTCTTCGACCGGGTGTTCGCGGACAGGGCCGCCTGATGGGGCCCGCCTGACCGGCCCCTCCTGACGGGACAGCACACGGATGACGACCTCCGCCAGACATGACCGGGTCAAACGCGACCGCGACGCGGTCAACCTGCGCAGCAGGGCTTACGAAAGCTTCACGCAACGGCTGCTGGCGGACGAGATCCGCCCCGGGCAGTTCATCTCGCAGCGCGAGCTGGTCGAGCTGACCGAACTGCCGCTGGGGGCGATCCGCGAACTGATCCCCAGGCTGGAGGCCGAAGGGCTGGTGAAGACCGTGCCGCAGCGCGGGATGCAGGTCGCCCATGTCGACCTCAACCTGATCCGCGATGCCTTCCAGTTCCGCCTGTTCCTGGAACGGGAGGCGGTGGCGGTCTTTGCCCAGGAGGCGCCGGAGGCGACGATCGGCGCGCTGCTGGACGATCATGAACGCATCATCGCCGCCTGCGCCGAAGCCGAATCGAACGGCGGCGTGCAGCCCGCCTTGCTGAAGGAGGCGCAGGACATCGACTGGGCGCTGCACCTGACGATCATCGACGCACTGGGCAACGCCATCATTTCCGACGCTTACCGGGTCAACCAGATCAAGATCCGGCTGATCAAGCAGTCCAAGACCAAGCTGAACACCACTGTGCTGGTGCCGACGATGCGCGAACATCTCGCCATCATCCATGCCATCCAGGCCCGCGATCCGGAGCGGGCTCAGGATGCCATCGGCACGCACATCCTCAGCGCCCGCGACCGCGCAATCGGCCTGCGCTGACGCGGTCGGCAGGGCATCAGGTGATCCCGGCTCGCGCCGTCACACGGCGCAGCGCCTCGACCGCCGCCCCGGGGGTGGTGAGCACCGGGACGGACAACAGCGGCTGCAATTTCGGCTGCGCCCGCGCCATGGAGAATTGGCCGAGCACGACGACATCGCAGCCCTGCAACCGCTCGGCGGTCCCAGCGACACGCTCGTCATGTCCCTCGCCGTCACCGCTCTTGAGTGCGGCGAGCGCGCCGTCGGCGACGGCAATCGTGACCTCGATGCGGCGACCGGCAGCGGCGGCCATCGCCGACAGTTCCGCGCGCAGAGAGTCGGCGGACGGGCCGAAGCTGACGACGATGCCGATTCGGTCGCCGGTTGCCAGCGCCGCCTCGAACGCCGACTCGTTCGGACGCAGCACCGGGATCGGCAACTGCGGCTTGACCGCGTCGATGGCCGGAGCGAAGGCGGAGCAGGTGAACAGGATGCCGGCCGTCCGCCCCCCTGCGCCAGTGGTACCGGCAGCATAGCCGGCCAGCGTCCGGAACCGCCCCATCATCGCCTCGTCAAGCCGGCCGGCCTCCGCCAAGTCGACGGCGAGCGATGTGTCAAGCAGGTCGAATATCCGGGCTGCGGGCCAGTACGCCCGGAAGGCGACCCGGGCCGGCACCACCGATTCCTCGAGCGCATGGATCAGGGCGATGCGCGGCCCCGGCTTGACGGCACTCGTTTCGGCGGTCATGCGTCCACTCCCTGCTTTGCGTTCCGTCGGGCCGCCAGCGTCAGTATCAGGCCATGGTCGCGTTCGGCCTCCAGCGTGGCGACGGAGCGGCCGGAGGCTTCCTGCGCGATCCCATCGATCAGCAGTTGGCGAACCTCAGGTGTCAGACTAGGGCTGCCAAGCGTCGCCCAGCGCCGTTCCTGGCTCGGCCCGAGATGGTCGAGATAATGGGCGATGCCACCCGGGCCACCGCCCAGATGATAGGCCATGTGGGCGCCGATCACCGACCAGCGCAATCCTGGACCATGGACCAGCGCTGCATCGACGTCGGCGACATCGGCGATGCCCTCCGCCACGATGTTCACCGCTTCGCGCCAAAGGGCGGAGGCCAGCCGGTTGGCGATGCGGCCGACCGCATCCTTCTTCAGCACCACCGTCGCGCGACCAAGGCCGCGATAGAAGGTTTGCGCTCGCGCCAAAGCCCGCGCATCGGCGGCGAACAGCTCGACCAGCGGCATCAGATGCGGCGGATTGAAGGGGTGGGCGGTGACGAGGCGGTCACGCCGTACCACGCCCGCCGCCAGATCGGTCCAGGTCAGCGAGGAGGTGCTGCTGGCGATCACCGCATCCGCTGCCGCCGCGGCCTCCACCTCGGCATAGAGGCTGTGCTTCACCACGGTCTTTTCCGGCGCATTCTCCTGAATCCAGCCGGCACCAGCGACGGCCGCCGCGACCGTTGGCGCGATCGACAGTCGACCGGGCACGGTGGTGGCGGTTCCGAGCGCCCGCAACTGGCCGAGCAACCGTTCCACCCGTTCCGGCAATGCCGCCAGCACGGCGCCGTCAGGATCCCAGGCGGCCACATCGAGCCCATGGGCCAGGAACAGGGCCGACCAGCTTTCGCCGATCAGCCCGCAGCCAAGTACCGCGACGGAGATGGTTGGCGAGGGTGGTGGCATCGGGGGAAGACTCCTGCGCTTTGTGTCGGAGAGTGGAAGCAGGGACAGCTTGACCTCTGTCCGGAACCACGTCAATATGATGCATCATACAGCAAGACGTGATGGCCGGGTTGCGAGCAGACGATGAGCGGGTTCGACCTTACCCTTCTTGAGCATGACAATCTTGGCAGCACGATTTACCAGAAATTGTGCGGAGCCCTGATGAAGGGCGCGTTCAAGCCGAACGACCGCCTCAAGATCCGCGATCTCGCCGAACGGCTGGGAACCAGCGTTACGCCGGTGCGCGACGCCATCCTGCGGCTGGTGCAGGATCAGGCGCTGGTTCTGCGTTCGCCGCGCGACATCCGCGTTCCGATGCTGAGCCGCGCCGCCTATCTGGAGATCCGCGATATCCGCGTCAATCTGGAGGGAATGGCCGCCGCCCGCGCCGCCGAGAAGGCGACACCCGCCCAGATCGCTCAACTGGAAGCCCTGCTGACGCACAACGAGGAGGCGATGGCCGCCGGAAACACCGCACTGGCGACAGAACTCAACCAGATCTTCCATTTCAAGCTGACGGAAATCGCCGACATGCCGGTGCTCGGCGACATTCTGCGACGGCTCTGGCTCCAGATGGGGCCGTTGATCGCCGACGTCTATGGCGGCGCAGGGCGCACGATGATCGACCATCACTATCCGCTGATGGACGCGATCCGCCGCCACGACAGCCCGGCGGCATCCATCGCCATCCAGGCCGACATCCTGTTGGCGAGCGGCCCGATCCTGGAGCGGATCGACGCCGCGGTTCACGCCCAGCTCCCGGAAGCCCTGGCTTCCTGACCAGCTCTGCCGGTTCGACAAGCCGGTCCACATTATACTGATGCATCAAATACCGAAGGTTCCGAATGACGAGGAGTGTGCGGCCATGACACAGCGTGATGTACTGACCACCGTCGCGCCGCCGATCTCCACGGAAGAGGCCGGCGTGATGATGCGGCGGCATTTCGGGCTGTCCGGCAATGTCCGGGAACTGAGCAGTGAGCGCGACCGCAATTTCCACATCTCCACTCCTGGGGAGCGGGGCGCCGGAGGCCAGGGTTATGTATTGAAATTCACCAACCCGGCCGAACCGCAGCCCGTCACCGCCTTCCAGACCGGGGTGATGCAGCATGTCGCCCTGCGCGACCCCATCCTCCCGGTGCCGCGCGTGGTGCCGACCGTGGAGGGAGAGGCGCAGACGACGGTCCTGATCGACGGCCATCCGATGATCCTGCGGCTGCTGACCTATCTGGATGGCACGCCGCTCCATGCCGCCCCGGCCTCACCGGGGCTGATGCGGGCACTGGGGGCGACGCTGGCGCGGCTGGATCTGGCGCTCGCCGACTACGAGCATCCGGGATCGGAGCGCGACCTGCTGTGGGACATCACGCGCACTGCCAGCGTCGCCGACCGGCTGCATTATCTCGCCGACGGGCCGCGCCGCCGGATGGTGGAACGCTTCATCGCCCACTTCGCCGATGACGTCGCTCCCCGGCTGCCCGTTCTACGGCATCAGGTGATCCACAACGACCTCAACCCGCACAACGCGGTTGTCGATCCGGTCGGACATCAGGCGGTCACCGGGATCATCGATTTTGGCGATGCGCTGAGAGCGCCGCTGGTCAACGATCTGGCGACGGCGCTCGCCTACCACGTCACCAGCGGCGAGACGCCCTTCGGCTCCATCGTCGAGATGACCCGCGCCTACAACGCCGTGCTGCCGCTGACAGCGGAGGAGGTTGAACTGCTGCCCGATCTGGTGGCCGCCCGTCTTGCCCTGACCATCTCCATCACCGGCTGGCGTGCGGCCGAATATCCGGAGAACGCCGCCTACATCCTGCGGAATGCCGAACGCGCCTTCACCGGCCTGGAAAAGCTGACCGGCGACGAGGCCGCCACCGCACGGACTCTGCTCCATCTCGCCTGCCAGGAAGTGTGAACCGCCATGACGATGATCAATGCCTACACCCCTGACGCCGCCGGCTCCCTGCCGGAGCGCGAGCGCGCCCTGATCGCCCGCCGCGAGAAGCTGCTAGGCCCCGCCTACCGCCTGTTCTACGCCGACCCGATCCATGTCGTGCGCGGAGAGGGACCGTATCTCTATGACGTCGATGGCAACCGCTATCTCGACGCATACAACAACGTCGCCTCGGTCGGGCATTGCCGGCCGGAGGTGGTGGAGGCGATGGCGAAGCAGGCGGCAGTGCTTAACACCCACACACGCTATCTGACCGACGGCATCCTCGACTTCGCCGAAGCCTTCCTGGCGGAATTCCCGGCTGAGCTGTCGCACCTGATGCTGACCTGCACCGGCAGTGAGGCCAACGATCTGGCCCTGCGCGTCGCCCGCGTCCATACCGGCGGCACCGGGGTCGTCATCGCGCACAATGCCTATCACGGCGTCACCTCCGCCCTGGCGGAGATGTCCCCGTCGCTGGGCGCCGCAGTGAAGCTGGGCGACCATGTCCGCGTCGTGCCGGCGCCCGACGGCTACCGCATTCCGGCCTCGGAGGTCGGCGGCGCCTTCGCCCGCTCGGTGGAAGCGGCGATTGCCGATCTGCGCGAGAAGGGCATCGCCCCGGCGGCCCTGCTGGTCGACACCATCTTCTCCAGCAGCGGGGTCTTCACCGATCCGGCGGGCTTCCTCACTCCGGCGGTCGAGGTGATGCGCAAGGCCGGCGGCATCTTCATCGCCGACGAAGTGCAGCCAGGATTCGGCCGGCTCGGCACCCACATGTGGGGCTTCGCCCGCCACGGTCTGGTGCCCGACATCGTGACAGTCGGCAAGCCGATGGGCAACGGCCACCCGGTGGCCGGCGCCATCTTCCGGCCGGAGGTGATCGAGGCGTTCGGCCGCAGCCAGCGCTATTTCAACACCTTCGGCGGCAACCCGGTCTCCTGCGCCGTGGCCCATGCAGTGCTGCGCGTCATCAAGACGGAACGCTTGCAGGAGAACGCGCTGACCGTCGGCACCCGGATGATCGACGGCATCCGTGCGCTGGCCTCCAAGCACGACCTGATCGGCGACGTGCGCGGCAGCGGCCTGTTCATCGGCATCGAGATGGTGCGCGACCGCAAGCTGAAGTCCCCGGCGCCCGAGGAAACGGCTCGTGTCGTCAACGACATGCGCCGGCGCCGGGTGCTGATCAGCGCCACCGGACAGGAGGGCCACATCCTGAAGATCCGCCCACCGCTGGTCTTCTCGGCCAACGACGCCGCGCTGTTCCTGTCCACGCTGGACGAGGTGCTGTCGGCGCTGTGATGGACGCCAGGAGGGGGATTATTCCCCCTCCAGCAGTGCTGCGATGGTCGCCGGCCGAACAGGCGCCTGCGCCCGCAGCCGGCCAACATCACCGGCATCGACGAGCCTTCCGGTGGCGGCGATCAGCTCAACCGCCGCCAGCTGGCAATAGCGCCCCTGGCAGCGCCCCATACCGGCACGGCCCAGCGACTTGACCCGGTTGGCTTCCACCCCGCCATAAGCAGCGGTTTCACGCACGGCACCGGCGGTGATGCCCTCGCAACGGCACAGGACGGTGTCGTCGGGCAGAGCACGCACCTGATCGGCTGGCCAGGGGAAGGCGCGAGCAACGCCGCATGCGAAGCGCTCCAGCCGGTCGAGCCGCCTCAGGTCGGCAGCGATGTCTGGTGTGGGCCAACCCAGGTCGGACAGGCAGGCGGCGGCGGCGAGGCGGCCGGCGACCTCCGCCCCATCGGCCCCCAACAGGCGCAGGCCATCGCCGGCCAGATAGATCCCATCCCCGGCGCGGCCCATGGCGTCTGCACAGGGCAACCATTGCGCCCAGGTCCCGTCATAGACGAAGCGGCAGCCGGCAAGATCGGCAAGCTGGGTTTCCGCCTTCAGATGCCAACCGAGCCCCACCGCGTCGCAGGCCGTGCTCCGTGACCGCCCGCCGGCATCCGTCCAGCGCACCGCCGTCACCCCGCCATCCGCCGCCTCGATCCCCTCCAGAACGACGCCGGCATGGTAGAGCCGCCCCAGCCGCGCCCGCATCGCCAGCCCTTGCAGGGCGAAGGACGGGCGGACGGCAAGGTCGGGAAAGGCGGCGATCTGGCCGCGCAGACCGGCGGTGTCGAGAACCGCCGCGACCCCTGCCCCTGCCTTCAGCAGTTGCGTCGCCAGCAGGGTCAGCAGCGGCCCCGACCCGGCCAGCACGATCCGCCGGCCCATAGCTACGCCCTGAGCCTTCAGCGCGATCTGCATCGCGCCGAGGCTGTAGACGCCGGGCGCCTGCCAGCCCGGCACCGGAGCAAGACGGTCGGTCGCCCCGGTCGCCAGGATCAGCCGGTCATAGCCGATCCGCCGGCTTCCGCCATCGCCCACCGCATGCAACACCCCGTCAGCCAGCGCCACGACCGAATGGCGCGGCAGATGCACGATGCGCCCTGCCACCACCAACCCATCGAAAGCCGTGTGCAGCGCTACCGCCTTGCCGGCCTGCGAGCCGTAGAGCGTCGCCGGTGGACGGGTGAATTCCTCGGGCGGACGGCGGTAGATCTGCCCGCCGGCCCGCGCCCCCTCGTCGATCACCGTCGGGCGCAACCCGGCCGCCGCGAGCGTTTCCGCCGCACGGATCCCGGCCGGACCGGCGCCGACGATGACGACTTGTGGTTCGGTCATGGCCAATTCTCCCGCGCCCGGGTCAGAAGCCGCATGCCGTCGGCCACCTGGGTGGAACAGGCGCGCAGGCGTGTCCCCTGCTCCTGCCAGATCCAGCAATCCTGGCAAGCCCCCATCAGACAGAAGCCGGCGCGCTGCTCCGGCCCGAATTCCGCCTGCCGCAGCGCCGGTGCGTTGGTGAGGATCGCCGTCAGCACGGTGTCACCCACCAGGGCGGTGCGCTCCACGCCATCCAGCAGGAAGCGGACCGGCTCCCGCTCCGTCTCGGCCAGCCTTACAAGCCGGCCTCCCGCCGTCCCGCTCATTCCGCCGTCTCCCGGACCATGGCCTTGGCGCGCGGCATCTCGGGGAAGCGGGCATAGACCTCCTCCAGCGCCGCTTCGACTCCCTCGGCCCCGGTGCGTCCGGCCATGCGGCTGAAGATTTCCGTCTTGGCGAAGAACCGCCAGTGGACCGGCAGGCGGTCCAGGGTCCGCGTCAGGAAATCATAGGCGGCGGGTGTCCATTGCCGCTCGTAGCCCTCGCGCTCCGGTCCGAAATGGAAATGCGCGGTGGGTGCCGGCCTGCCCGCACGCAGCCGGTCGGTGGCCTCGGCGTCGAGCACGCCATTGCGGACGACGACGCCATACTCCCGCTCCGCCGCCTCCGTGGAGACATAGCCACGCGCCACGTCCTGCGCCACCCGCCATGGCTCGCGGGTGAAGGGGTCGCCCCGGCCGCCGCCACCGGCCGAACGGATGTCCAGCACGTCACCCGGTTGCAGCACGGCTGTGTCGATGTTGCCCAGCCGCCTTTCACCCGGCGTGCCGGGATTGACCACCATGTCGGAGAGCCCTGCCGCCCGGCCGCCCAGGACGCCCCAGGGACGGAAGAAGCCGCGGTCGCGGTTGCGCGCGGTAATCCGGGTGTCGGGGGAGAAAACGCGGAAGGCCATATGGGTCGCCAGCCCGCCTCGCCAGCGCCCGGCTCCGCCGCTGTCGGTCGCAAGCCCGTAGCGGACGAACTCCACCGGGGTTTCCATCTCGGTGATCTCGATCGGCGTGTTCTTTAGATAGGCGGCGTCGGCCCCCGACCCGTTGGTGCCGTCGCGGTGCGGCATGCCGCCGCCGCCGCCGACCACCGGGTTCACCGCGGCAATGATGCGATTGCCCGTCCGCTCGTCGGTGGTCATCACATTGACGATGCAGTTGTTGCCGGCGGGCGCCGCCGGAAGACGCTCCGGCACCGCCTGGGAGAAGGCGCCGAAGATGACCGAGCGCAGCCGGGCGCAGGTCAGCGACCGCATGCCCACCGCCGCCGGGAAGGTCGGGTTCAAGACCGAGCCTTCCGGGGTGATGCAGGTGAAGGGCCGAGTCAGGCCGGTGTTGAGCAGGATCTTCGGGTTGATGGTGTAGAGGACGTAATAGACCCCGACCAGCAGCATGGTATGGCGGGGATCCCCGCCGGACGGCACGTTCAGCGATGAGGCCAGCTGCGGATCCGAGCCGGTGAAGTCCAGCACCGCCTCGTCGCCCAGAATCGTCAGGGTCAGCTTCAGACGGCAGGGGTTGGCGGCCACCGAATCCTCGTCGGCATAATCGGCGAACACCCACCGGCCGTCAGGCATGGCGCGCAGTATGTCGCGCGCCTGCGCCTCGGCATGGTCCAGCAGCGCCTCGACGCCATCGAGGAAAGCGGTCTTGCCGAACTTCTCGACCATGGCGAGGATCTTGCGCTCTCCGGTGTTGAGCGCGCCGACCAGCGCCTTGATGTCGCCGATGTTCAGGTCGGGTTTGCGGACGTTGGTGGTCATGATCCGCAGGATCTGCTCGTCGAATACCCCTTCGCGAACCAGCTTCATTGGCGGAAAGCGGATGCCTTCCTGATGGATTTCGGTCAGCGCCCGCGACAGCGAGGCCGGTACCGCGCCACCCATGTCGGTGTTGTGGATGTGCCCGCCGGTCCAGGCGATGATCTCGTCCTCAAAGAAGACCGGCTTCCACAAATGGGTGTCGGGGGCGTGGGTCGCGACGAAGCCGGAATAGGGATCGTTGGTGAAGGCGACGTCGCCCGGCCGATACTCATCGATCATGTCAATGGCCCGGCCATAGGTCAGGCCGGGATACCAGGTCGCTCCCAGCTCCATCGGCACACCGAAGGTCTCGCCCCGGCGGTTCAGCAGCATGACGGTGAAATCCTCCGTCTCCTTGACGAAGGCGGAATGGGCGGTGCGCTGGAGCGTGTGGGCCATGTTCTCGGCCGCCGAGCGCGCGTGGTTCGCCAGAACCTGAAGCTTCATCCTATCGAACACAGGCGTCACTCCGCGAAGGTCAGGTGGAGGTTGAGGTGCGCATCGACGCGGGCTTCGGTCCCGGCCGGAATGGCGAAGGTGGTGTCCTCCTGGGCGACGATGGCGGGCCCCTGAAAACGCGCCCCGGCCTGGAGATCGGCACGCCGGTACAGCCCGACCGGGGTCATGACGCCACCGGTGAAGACCGGAACGGTCCGCTCCGGCGAGGCGGCGCACGGCTCGTCCGGTGCGGTGGGGAACTGCAATGCAGGACCGTTGCCGATGGCCGACAGGCGCAGGTTGACGATCTCGATCCGCCCATCCGGGTCGTCGAAATCGTAGAGCCGGGCATGCGCCGCGTGGAAGGCGGCGGCGATGGCGCCCGAGCTGGAATTGGGGTCGTCGCCGTCGAGCCAGGACGGGTTTAGCGGCGTTTCAATCTCATAACTCTGGCCGGCATAGCGCATGTCGGCGACGATCATCAGTTCCGCCGCACCGGAATGGCCCTGGGCGGCAAGCCAGTCGCGCCCCTCGGCACCCATCGCTGCGAAGGCCTCGCGCAGCGCCGGCATCAGGCCGGGGGACAGTTCGGCGAACAGGGTGCGGACGAAATCGCCGCGCAGATCGGCGACCAGCCCACCCAGCGCCGACACCACGCCAGGCCAGCGCGGAGCCACCACGCGCGGCATACCCAACTCGCGCGCCAGGAACACCCCCAACATCGGGCCGCCACCGCCGAAGGGCATC
Source organism: Azospirillum sp. TSH100 (assembly GCF_004923295.1). Classification (NCBI taxonomy): domain Bacteria; kingdom Pseudomonadati; phylum Pseudomonadota; class Alphaproteobacteria; order Rhodospirillales; family Azospirillaceae; genus Azospirillum; species Azospirillum sp. TSH100. The sequence goes on along the minus strand of NZ_CP039637.1, from coordinate 272,499 downwards.
AGCGCGAAGTCCCGCACATCGACACCGGCACGTGCGGCCATCTTCTCGACCTCCGCGAACATCTCCGACACCGCGACGTCGAGGATGGCCTGGGCGGTGGCCTCGACCGAACGGCACAGCTCGTCGGCCAACCGCTTGATGGCGGCGCGGGCGAGGCCGGCATCCATCCGCAGCTGCCCGTAAGCCATCTGGCTGTGGCCGAGCCAGCCACATACCACCATGGCGTCGGTCACCGTCGCCCAGTCGCCGCCGCGGCCGTAGCAGGCCGGACCCGGCGTTGATCCGGCGGATTCCGGGCCGACACGCAGCACGCCCTGCCCGTCGACGCTCGCGATCGACCCGCCGCCGATGCCGATGGAGCTGACCGAAACCGATGGAATGTGCAGCGGAAACTCGCCGATCATCTCGCCAACGCCGAACTGGGCCTGGCCGTCGATGATGAGCGCGAAGTCGGCGGACGTGCCGCCGATGTCGAGCGTCAGGATGCGCGGTTCGCCCGCCTGCCGGGCCAGCCACGCCGCACCATTGACGCCGGACGCGGCGCCGGACAGCAGCATATGGACGCAGGCCCGCTTGCCCTCCGCCGCATTCATCACGCCGCCGTTGGACTTGGTCAGCAGGGGACGGGCGGGCACTTCGCGGCCGGCCAGCCGCTCCTCCAGGGCCGACAGATAGCCGGAGATGCGGGGATGGACATAGGCGTTGAGGATCGCGGTGGTCGTCCGTTCATACTCGCGGATCACCGGCCAGACCTCAGCGGAGGTGAAGACGAATAGATCGGGCGCCAGCCGGGCGATCTCCTCCTTCACCGTGGTCTCGTGGCCGCCGTCGCGCCAGGAATGCAGGAAGGAGACGACGACGCCCACCGCTCCTTTGGCTTTGAGGGTTGCCACGGCATCGGCGACGGCCGTCAGGTCGGGAGCCTGACGCTCGGTTCCATCCGACCGCAGGCGGGTGGGGATGCCGAAGATCATGTCGCGCGCCACCAGCTGGTCGGGGCGCGAGCAGAACAGCGAATAGGTGTCCGGCATGCGCAGCCTGGCGAGTTCGATCACATCCTCGAACCCCGCGTTGGTCAGCAGCGCCAGCGGTGCACCCTTGCGCTGGATCACCGTGTTCATGCCCACCGTCGTGCCGTGCACGAAGCGGGTGATCGCGCGCGGGTCCATTCCCTCGCGCTCGGCCAGCAGGGTCAGGCCGGTCATCAACTCGGCACCAGGATCGTCCGGCGTCGTCAGCACCTTCAGCGACGCCACTCGGCCCGACTTGGTGTCCAGCGCGCAGAAATCGATGAAGGTCCCGCCGATGTCGACGCCGACCTTCCAATCGACTTCACCCATGCCCCCGTCCATCTTCGCTCCCTTCTGCTGGTCAGCCTGCGCTTGTGCTGGGGAAAAGCTGACATGGCGGAGTGGGGACGGTCTAAGACCCAATGGAAGCAAACGCATAAGGCGGACTTATGCACCACGCCTGCGAATGCCCGATCCATAGCCCGGCCTTATGGGAGTCCGCCCAACCCGTCTTTGACCCACGCGCCCGCCACCGGCAGCCTGACCGATGGGGCGGAGCCGCGTCCGCCCGAATGTGGGAGAGGTCGATGAAGGTTATCGTGCTGGGCGGCGGGCTGATGGGATCGGCCGCTGCCTTTTTCCTGGCCCGGCGCGGCCTGCGCGTGACGCTGCTGGAACGCCACCGCGTCGGTACGGGCGCCACGGTGGCATCCTTCGGCAACATCCGCCGCAGCGGGCGCTATCTGCCGCAGTTGCCGCTCGCCCACCGGTCGCGGGCGCTGTGGGGCGAGACGGAGCGGCTGCTGGGCCGCGATGTGGAGTTCCGCGCCACCGGCCATCTGCGGCTGGTGTTCGACGAGGATGGGTTGGCTGACATGCGCCGCTACATCGCCGACGCGCGCCCCTGGGGGCTGGAGTTGGAGGAACTGACGCCGCCGGAGATCCGCCGCCGCTTTCCCGGCCTGGGGCCGGGCGCCATCGCCGCGTCCTTCTCGCCGCAGGACGGCAGCGGCAACCCGCGCCTGATCGCGCCGGCCTTTGCCGACGCCGCCCGCCGACTGGGCGCCGAGATCGTGGAAGACTGCGGTCCGGTCGAGGTGTCGGCCACCAGTTCCGGCTTCGAGGCGGTGACGCAGCGGGGCCGATTCAGCGCGGACTGCCTGCTGAACGCCGCCGGCGCCTGGGGTGCCCGGATCGCCGCCGGCTTCGGCGAGCCCGTGCCGATGGAGGCGTACGGACCGCAGATGGGCGTCACCGAACCGCTGCCGCACCGCATCCTGCCGGTGGTCGGCATGTGGTCGCGCGCGGGCGGTGACGGCTATCTGCGACAGGTGGAGCGCGGCAACATCGTGTTCGGCGGAGCGGCGGAGCGGGTGACGGTACCGCTCGACCCCGGCCATGCGAAGGCCGACCCGGCGCGGCTGCCCGGACAACTGCGGGGGCTGGTCCGGCTGCTGCCGGCCATTGCCGATGTCGCGGTGATCCGCACCTGGTCGGGCTGCGAAGGCTATGTCGCCGACAAGCTGCCGGTGATGGGGCCGTCGGTGACGACGCCGGGCCTGTTCCACGCCTTCGGCTTCAGCGGCCACGGATTCCAGCTCGGCCCCGGTGTCGGCGACGTGATGGCGGAAATCATCGCCACCGGGCGCACCGACACGCCGCTGGATGATTTCCGCATCGACCGCTTCCAGGCCATCGGCAAATCCTGACCCTGAACGTCAGCGGGTGGCCCGCACCGTCTCCAACCGGCCGACGAACCGGTCGGACAGCGGAACCACCAGTGCCGACGCCGCGATGACGAAGGCGCCGGCCAGGCTGACTGGTGACGGCAGCAGGCCGAAGATGGCCGCGTCAAGGATCAGCGCCCACAGCATGGCGGTGTAGTCGAAAGGTGCCTGGGTCGAGACCGAAGCGCGGGCCATCGCCTCAGTCATGGTGATGTGCGCCAGCCCCCCGGTGATGCCCGCCCCAATGAGATAGGCCAGCGACATCCCGCCCGGAGTGATCCAGCCGAACGGCCAGCTCGCCAGCCCGCCGAGTGCGCAAAGCAGAGCGAAATAGAATGCGATGGTCCCCGGCGCCTCGGTGGCGGTCAGCGTCTTTATCTCGACCCGGCCGGCGGCGGTCGCGACCGCCATCGCCAGTCCCGCCGCCACCCCGATGATGGTGTTGTGATCCAGCGTCGGTCCTTCAAAGGCCGGCACCAGCATCAGGACCACACCGGCGAACCCGACCAGCGCCGCGCCGATGGCTACGGCGCCCGGCCGCTCGCGCAGGAACAACATGGCGGCCGGCACCGAAAGCAGCGGAGCCAGGAAGCCGAGCGCGGTCGCCAGCGCCAGAGGCAGATAGGCCAGCGAGACGAAGGAGAGCACCATCGCCGCACCTCCATAGATGTTTCGCTTCAGGTGCCCAACCGGCTGCCGGGTCTTCAAAGCCGACGGGAACTGCCGGCGCCACATCAGATAGGCGATGATCGGCGGCAGCGCGAAGGCGCTGCGGTAGAAAACGATCTGTCCGACCGGCGCCTCGACGGACGCCAGCCGGACGAACAGTGACATCACCACGAACAGCCCGGCCGACACCAGCCGGAGCATGATACCGGCACGGTTGCCGGAGGAGTTTCCAAGAGGAGAGGGTTCGGGCACGGGGGCGGCATGAGAGCCGGCGGAGGAGTCCGGCGTCTGTCCCGGCATGATCGGCGAATCCTTGTTCGTGAAACCGCTAGAGGTTCAACCCAGAGCCTGGGTTGCGAGTGCGAAGGTGACGGGGCGGTCCGACCCCCGCGTCGACGGATCGGTCAGCGGCGCGCCGAGCGACATGGTTAGCACCGTGTCGTGGATTTTCAAACCCGACCGGGCGACGAACAGCGGGAAGATTCCTTCGTCAAGATGGGTGTCCAGGCGCAGGAAACGGCCATCATGCTCGTTCACATGGGGCTGCACCACCGCGACCGCATCCTCGTCCAGCCCGGCGACCACGGGACCGACCACATGCCCACGGCCGAAGGGACGGCAGAGGGCGAAAGCCGCCAGCCCACCGTCGCGCTCCAGGCCATAGCCGACCGATTGGTCGAAAAGCCGCGCGATCAACCCGGCGCGCGAGATTCCGAAGGCGCGCTCATCAAGATCCGTCACCGCCGCGAGATCCGCCGCCTCCAGCCGCCGCACCGGCCCGGCGGGGGGGGGCTGGTCGCTCCGGCGCGCTTCGCCCTGGCATTGGAACACCGTGCGATGACCAATGAAGCCGAGCGAGCGGTACAGCGCCAGAGCCGCGCGGGTCGCGCTGAGCCGATAGGTGCGTCCCGCCGACGCCGACAGCACCCGCTTCATCAGCCATTCGCCGACCCCCAGCGATTGCAGCCGGGGCGACGTCATCACCATGCCGATGGTGGCGAAATCGTCGCCATGGGGAAACCACATCGCCGATCCCAGCACCCGGTCGATCTCGTCCAGCGCGACGAAACCATGGCCGACCTCGCGCGCGAACTGCCAGTCCTCGGCGCGATGCGGCCAGCCGACCGAGATCGACAGCGCCTGCAGGCGCTCCAGGTCGATGTCGGCGATGTCGGCCATCCGTACGTCGAAGGCGTCGACCGTGAGGGAGGCCGGTAACGGGGCGTCCGTCGACTCTCCAGCCTCCGATCCATCATCAAGACCGCGTTCGCTCAAAGCGTCCTCCTCCCCGGCGTTTCCATAGAGTGAGGCGGTGCGCCTTTGGGGCAACCGATATGCCTGAACCATCCACCGCTCACCGAGACTAGCGGGGCGACCACCGCACAAATCACCGCAAAACACCGGGCCGGCACAACAATCATCCAAATCACCCATGCATTCAGCATGGAATGGAGCGGCCACGGACTAAGATCGTACCCGCCGGGATCGTCACCGTGGCAGCCGCCAAGGCCGCCTCCCCCTCCGCACACAGCAGCGAACCGAAAACGCCTCCCCGCGCCGATGGCGCGCAGCAGGGGAGGCAGACAAGGGACAAGGCGAGGCCGTCATGACCGTGATCGACATTCTGAAGGATCTGATTGCCTTCCCGTCCGTCGTCGGAACCCCGAACTGCGCCATCGTCGACGGAATCCGCAGCATTCTGGAGGGTGCCGGACTGCGCGTGCGGGTGCTGCCGGGGCCGGAGGGCGACCGGTACAACCTGTTCGCCACCGTCGGTCCGGCGATGATTCCCGGCTATGTCCTGTCCGGCCATATGGACGTGGTGCCGGCGAGCGAACCGGACTGGTCCAGCGACCCGTTCCGGCTGCGTGCCGACGGCAACCGGCTGTACGGGCGCGGCACCTCGGACATGAAGGGCTTCATCGCGGCGGCTCTGGCGGCGCTGCCGGCCCTGACCGCCGCACCGCTGGCCCGGCCGATCCATTTTGCCTTCACCTATGACGAGGAGGCCGGCTGCCAGGGCGCGCCGCATCTTATGCCGCATCTGCCCAGCCTGTGCGCGCCGCCGCTGGGTGTCATCGTCGGCGAGCCGAGCGGCCTGCGCGCCATCCGCGCCCACAAGGGCAAGGTGGCGGCCCGGCTGACGGTGCGCGGGCGCTCCGGCCATTCCTCCCGCCCCGACCAGGGGCTGAACGCCATCCACGCCATGACCGACGCGCTGACCGCCGCCGTCGCCCAGGCCGACCGCCTGAGCCAGGGGCCGCTGGATTCGGTGTTCGAGCCGCCCTATTCCTCGCTTCAGGTCGGCACAATCCAGGGCGGGCTGGCGGTGAACATCATCCCCGACGCCTGCACCGCCGAGTTCGAGGCCCGCGCCATCGCAGGCGTCGATCCCGTCACCCTGCTGGAGCCGGTGCGCGAGGCGGCGGTGCGGCTTGAGGAGCGCGGCTTCGTCGTCGACTGGACGCAGACCGGCGCCTATCCCGCGCTGTTCCTGGCCGCGCACTCGCCGCTCGCCCGCCTGCTGGAGGAGCTGACCGGGCAGGAACCGTTGGCCGCCGTCAGTTACGGCACCGAGGCCGGGTTGTACCAGACCGCCGGGATCGACGCGATCATCTGCGGCCCCGGCGACATCGCGCGGGCGCACCGCCCGAACGAACACATCCTCGTCGAGGAGCTGACCGCCTGCCAGTCGATGATCGAAGCGCTGGGCCGGCGTTGTCGTCTTTGACCTCTGCCCGCACCCGTCGCGCATCGACAAAGGAACACCAATGACCTTCCTGTTCAATTCGGATGCCGCGCGCGGCGCCGTCTTCGCCAAGGCCTTCGCCGCCGAACTGCCGGAGTTGCCCTTTTCGATGGATGCGGCCGGCGTCGATCCCGATGCCGTGCGCTACCTGATCACCTGGACCATCCCGGACAATCTCGCCCGCTACCGCAATCTGGAGATCGTTTTCTCCATCGGCGCCGGGGTCGACCAGTTCACCATGACCGCCCTGCCCGACCATGTGAAGGTGGTGCGCATGGTGGAGGACGGCATCGTCCGCATGATGCAGGAATACGCCACGCTGGCCGTGCTGTCCCTGCATCGCCAGATGCCGGCCTATCGGGCCCAGCAGGCGGCCTGCATCTGGCGCGCCCTGCCGCAGCCGCAGGCGGCGCAGCGGCGGGTCGGCGTGCTGGGCCTCGGTGTGCTGGGACGGGCGGTGCTGGAGCGGCTGAAGCCCTTCGGCTTCCCACTGGCGGGATGGAGCCGCTCGCAGCGCCTCATCGACGGGGTGACCTGCCACCATGGTGCGGACGGCCTGGACACCATGTTGGCCGGAACCGACATCCTGATCGTCCTGCTGCCGCTGACGCCCGACACACGCGGCTTCCTCGATGCCGATTTGCTGGCGAAGCTGCCGAGGGGGGCCGCCCTGGTTCACACCGGGCGCGGACCGCAGCTGAACCATGCCGCCCTGCTGGATGCGCTCGACAACGCGCAGCTGTCCGCGGCGGTGGTCGATGTGACCGATCCGGAGCCGCTGCCGGCCGACCATCCCTTCTGGACGCATCCGAACATTCTGCTGACCCCGCACATCGCCAGCGTCACCCAGCCCGAAAGCGCCGCCCAAGCGGTCATCGACAATCTGCGCCGGCATTTCGCCGGCCTGGATCCGGTCGGGCTGGTCGACCGCCGGCGCGGCTATTGACGCCGGCCCCCAATCCCATTCCTGCGGCACGGCCGCTCACCAACAAGGGTTCCCTCAATGTCGCTGCTGAAGACCATCGATCCCGCCCCGACCTTCGCCCCACGGGAATCGACCCCGATGCCGGACCGGCTGATCGCCGGGTCGCCCGCCTTCAAGACCTGGGCACAGGACGCCGCCAAGGACGACAAGGTGCTGACCGGCGTGTGGGAAGCCACGCCAGGCGAAACCCGCTCGATCAAGGGTGAAACCTTCGAGTTCTGTCACATCCTGTCCGGCATGGTGGAGATCACCCCGGATGCCGGCGAGCCGGTGGTGTATCGCGCTGGCGACAGCTTCGTCATGAAGCCGGGTTTCACCGGCGTGTGGAAGACCATCGAGACGGTCCGCAAGATCTACGTCACCATCACCTGAGGGCTTGTCATGAGCTTATCCTTCGATCCGGACCGTCTGCCGCTGCCGATCGGGCACTTCATCGGCGACCGTCTGATTCCGGCGGCGGATGGGCTGCCCATGCACCGGCCATCGGACGGCCGCGCCTATGCCGACTGCCCGGTGGCGTCCGCCGAATTGGTGGACAAGGCGGTCGCCACCGCGCAGGCCGCGCTTAAATCCAGCAACTGGAGCGGTGTGCGCCCGCGCGAGCGCACCACCGTGCTCCAGCGCTGGGCCGCGCTGATCGAAGAGGAGGCGGAAACCCTGGCGAAGGTGGAGGCGCTGTCCTCCACCCGGCCGGTCGGGCAACTGGTCGCCGGCGACGTGGCAGTGACGGCCGAGCAGATCCGCTTCTTCGCCGAATTCGCCGACAAGGAGGGCGGCGACCTCGCCCCCACCGATGACGGCAGCCTCGGCATGGTGATGACGGAGCCTTACGGCGTCGTCGGCGCCATCACGCCGTGGAATTTCCCGCTGTCTATGGCCGGCTGGAAGCTCGGCCCGGCGCTGGCCGCCGGCAACGCCGTGGTGCTGAAGCCATCGGAGATGACGCCCTTCTCCACCGTCCTGCTGGCGCAGCTGGCGGTGAAGGCCGGTCTGCCCGCCGGCCTCATCAACATCGTCCAGGGCGACGGCCCGACCACCGGTGCGGCCATCACCCGCCATTCCGGCATCGCCAAGGTCAGCTTCACCGGATCGACGGCTGCGGGTTCGGCGATCATGGCCGACATCGCCCGCAGCGGCGTCAAGCCGATGACGCTGGAGCTGGGCGGCAAGAGCCCGCAGGTCGTCTTCGCCGATGCCGACCTGGAGAAGGCCGCCGCCGCCATCGCCACCAGCGTGCTGTCGAACGCCGGACAGGCCTGCGTCGCCGGGTCGCGCCTGCTGGTCGAAAGATCGGTGGCCGAGCCGCTGATCGACCTGATCCTGGGCCACATGCGCGCCGTGAGTCCCGGCCCGACGTGGGACGAGGCGACCCGCTATTCCCCGATCATCTCCGAACGGCAGCGCGGCCGCATCCATTCCATCGTCACGGCCTCGCTGACCGGGTCGGTGGAGTGCCTGACCGGCGGCGCCCCGATGGACGGCGACGGGTATTACTACGCACCGACCCTGATCACCGGAGTCGATCAAAGCTCCCCCGCCGTAACGGAGGAAATCTTCGGCCCGGTCCTGACCGTGCAGAGCTTCGACACCGAGGAGGAGGCGATGGCGCTGGCCGACCATCCAACCTACGGCCTTGCCGCCGGCCTTTACACCCGCGACCTGTCGCGCGCCATCCGCCTGACCCGGCGGCTCCAGGCCGGGACGGTGTGGGTCAACCGTTATGGCCGTTCGCGCGACCACATCCTGCCGACCGGCGGCTACAAGCGCTCCGGCATCGGCAAGGATCTGGGACGCGAGGCCTATCTCGCCAACCGCCGCAGCAAAAGCGTGCTGATCGGCCTCTGAGGGACGTTCGATGAAGACCCACAATATCGCGATCATCAAGGGCGACGGCATCGGGCATCCCGTGGTCGACGCCGCTTGGGATGTGTTGCAGGCCGTGGCGACGCAGTCCGGTTTCGCGCTGGCCGGCACCGAGATGCCGTGGTCCTGCGCCCATTACAAGGAAACCGGCGTCATGATGCCGGCCGACGGCATCGACACGCTGCGCCAGTACGACGCCATCCTGCTGGGCGCGGTCGGCTGGCCGGCCGAGGTGCCGGACGCGGTGTCACTGCACGGGCTGCTGCTGCCCATCCGCAAGGCGTTCGACCAGTACGCCAATGTCCGCCCGCACCGGCTGCTACCGGGGGTGGAGGGACCGCTGCGCAGGGGCGGCTTCGACATCCTGTGCGTCCGTGAGAACACCGAGGGTGAATATGCCGGCGCCGGCGGCCGCATCCATCAGGGAACACCGCAGGAGGTGGCGGTGGAGACTGGCGTCTTCACCCGCATGGGGGTGGAACGGATCCTGCGCTTCGCCTTCGCACAGGCCCGCGCCCGGCGCGGCAAGCTGGCCTCCGTCACCAAATCGAACGCGCAGAAATACTCGATGGTGTTCTGGGACGAGATCACCCGCCAGCTCGCCGCCGAACACCCGGACGTCGAGGTCACCAGCTATCACGTCGACGCCATGGCAGCGCGCATGGTGACGGCGCCGGAAAGCCTGGACGTGGTCGTCGCCTCCAACCTCTTCGGCGACATCCTCACCGATCTGGGGGCGGCGATCCAGGGGGGGCTGGGCTTCGCCGCCTCTGCCAACCTCAATCCTGACCGCAAGGCGCCGTCGATGTTCGAGCCGGTGCACGGCTCGGCCCCCGACATCGCCCATCTCGGCATCGCCAATCCGATCGCCGCCATCTGGTCGGGTGCCATGATGCTGGAGCATCTGGGGGAGAAGGCCGCCGCCGACCGCGTGATGGTGGCGCTGGGCGACACCACCGGCAGGGGGATCGGCACCGTTCCCGGCAAGGACAAAACGGACGCGATCACCGCCGCCGTGCTGTCGGCCTTGTCCTGATGCGTCGAGAAGACACTCCATATCAGCGGAAAACACAGGATCATGACCCATAATCTGACGGACTCCGCCCTGTTCCGCGAACAGGGGCTGATCGGCGGGCGCTGGTGCGACGGGGCGGCCGGCCGGACAATCGACGTCCTGAATCCGGCGACTGGCGGCAGCCTCGGCAGCGTTCCCGACATGGACGGAACCGACGCCCGCGACGCCATCGCCGCCGCGGCCGAAGCCTACCCGGCCTGGAAGCGGCGCACCCATGCCGACCGTGCCGCTCTGCTGGAGCGCTGGCACGCGCTGATGATCGAGAATCTGGAGGATCTTGCCCGCCTCCTGACGCTGGAGCAGGGCAAGCCGCTGGACGAGGCGCGCGGCGAGATCCGCTATGGCGCCTCCTTTGTCAAGTGGTTCGCCGAGGAGGCGCGCCGCATCGGCGGGATCACCATCCCCTCCCCCACCCCCGACCGCCGCATCGTGGTGATGAAGGAGCCGGTCGGCGTCTGCGGCATCATCACGCCGTGGAACTTCCCCAACGCCATGATCACCCGCAAGGTCGCTCCGGCGCTGGCCGCAGGCTGCACCGTGGTCATCAAGCCGTCGGACTTCACCCCCTATTCGGCGCTGGCGCTTGGTGTGCTGGCCGAACGGGCCGGCATCCCGGCCGGCGTGATCAACATCCTGACCGGCCGGCCGGAAGCCATCGGCGAGGAACTCCTGACGAACGAGACCGTCCGCAAGATCTCCTTCACCGGCTCGACCCGCGTCGGCTCGCTGCTGATGCGCGGGGCCGCCGCCGGCATCAAACGGCTGAGCCTGGAGCTGGGCGGCAACGCGCCCTTCATCGTGTTCGACGACGCCGATCTCGATCAGGCGGTGGAGGGAGTCATCCTCTCCAAGTTCCGCAACGGCGGACAGACCTGCGTCTGCGCCAACCGCATCCTGGTGCAGGCGGGCGTCTATGAGGCGTTCCGCGACCGGCTGGTCGCCCGCGTCAACGCCATGCGGGTGGGATCGGGGCTGGAACCGGGTGTCGCCATCGGCCCGATGATCAACGCCGCCGCCGTCGAGAAGATCAAGCGCCACGTCGCCGATGCGGTGGCCAAGGGCGCCAGCGTCGCGTCCTCCGCCGTCGCCGCGGACGGTCCGCAATATGTCGCTCCGCTGGTGTTGACCGGCGCCAGCACCGACATGCTGCTGGCGCATGAGGAAACCTTCGGCCCGGTGGCACCGCTGTTCCGCTTCGAGACGGAGGAGGAGGCAGTAGCACTCGCCAACTCCACGCCCTTCGGACTGGCCGCCTATTTCTACACGCAGAACCTCGCGCGGTCGTGGCGGGTGGGAGAGGCGCTGGAGGCCGGCATGGTCGGGCTGAACACCGGCCTGATTTCCACCGAGGTCGCCCCCTTCGGCGGTGTCAAGCAGTCCGGCCTGGGCCGCGAGGGCGCACAGGTGGGGATTGAAGAGTATCTGGAGATGAAGACCTTCCACATCGGCGGGTTGGGCTGAGGCTCAGGAACAGCGAAAAAGCCCGGCAGGAACACTTCGCTCCTGCCGGGCTTTTTTTCTTACCGACGGTCACTGAATCCGGTCGAGTGCCTTGTAATACAACCCGACCAGCGGCAGGAACCAGGGCTTCCCGAAATGGCCGGGGACGGCAGGCCAGGACAGGCCCTTCAGCGGATTACGGTCCTCGCGCCCCAGGATCGCGTCGGCCATGGTCATGCCGAGATGGGTCGACAGCTGCGCACCATGGCCGGAATAGCCCATGGCGTACCACAGCCCGTCCTGATAGCCGGCGCGCGGGTAACGGTCGCTGGTCATGTCCACCAGTCCGCCCCAGCAGTAATCGATTTCGATGCTGGCGATCTGCGGAAAGATCCGCGCGAGGCTCGCACGCAGGATCGCCCCGCTCTTGGCGTCGGAGCGCTGGTCGGACGTGGCCGAGAAGCGGGCTCGGCCGCCGAAGATCAGCCGCCGGTCGGGCGACAGGCGGAAATAGTTGCCGATGTTCATCGACGTGACGTAGGTGCGGTTGCCCGGCACCACCGACCCGATTTCGTCGTCGCTCAGCGGCCGGGTCGCGATAATGAAGCTGCCGACCGAGATGATGCGGCGGCGGAAGTGGCTGAAGTTGGGTGTGGTGTAAGCGCCAGTGGCGATCAGCACCTCCTTGGCGGTGACCGTGCCGCGCGGGGTGGACAGTGTATGGCGGTCGCCGGACCGGGTGATGGCGCCGACCGGCGCGTTTTCGACCAGTCCCACGCCATGGCGCTTGGCGGCATTCGCCAGCCCGACCACGAAGCGGCCCATATGCATCATGGCGCTCTTGCGCGACAGCATCGCGCCGTAAAACGGCGAGCCGACCTCCCCCTTCAGGTCCCCGGCGGACAACAGTTCGGTGTCGGGATCGACCTCGCGATGGACCGCCTCGAAGTTGCGTGCGATCGTGTCGAAATGTGCGGGCTTAGAGGCGAGCTTCAATTTTCCGGCGCGGCGGAAGTTGCACCCGATCCCCTCTTCGGCGATCACCGCCTCCAGCGTGTCGATCGACTGGTCGAAGGCGCGATAGAGCGCGATGGCGCGCTCCGTTCCAAGCGCGGTCTTGGCAGCGATGAAGCTGTGGGCAAGACCGTTGTTGAGATGGCCGCCGTTGCGTCCCGAAGCACCGCCGCCGATGTGGCCGGCTTCCAGCACGATCACCCGCGCGCCGGCCTTGGCGAGCTGGCGGGCGGCCCCCAGGCCGGTGAAGCCTCCTCCCACAATGGCAACGTCGTAATGGCCCTCGATGGCCCCCTCCGCCCCGCCCGTGAAGGCCGGGGCCGTGTCGTGCCAGTAGGAGACGAACTTCATGACCTGGGTCCTTCCTATTGCAGCCTGAACCGGAAAATCGCCCCTTACAGCCCGACCACGCCGGGCAGGCCGGAAATGTCGGAAATCTCGACATAGCCGTAATAGGGGTTGGCCGGTTCGTGGCCGCGGTTGACCCACACCTTGTTGCGGATGCCCAGATCATGCGCCGACATCAGGTCGTAGCGGAAGGAGGAGGAGCAGTGCAGGATGTCCTCCGGCCCGCAGCCGAGCATGTCGAACATATATTCGAACGCCTGGAAACGCGGCTTGTAGGCCTGCGCCTGTTCGGCGGTGTAGACGGCGTGGAAGGGGGCACCCAGCTTCGCCACGTTCGACGGGATCTGGTCGTTCATGGCGTTGGACAGGATGACCAACGGGATTTCCTTTGCGACCTTGGCCAGCCCGGCTGGAACGTCCGCATGCGGACCCCAGGTGGGAACCCGCTCATAGACCATGCGCGCGTCCTCGTCGCGGAAGACGACGTTGTTGCGCTTGCAGCTGCGCTCCAGCGCGTTGTGCACGACCTCGGCATAGGGCTTCCAGTCGCCCATGATCTCGTCGAGGCGGTAGGCGGCGAAGTTCCTGATGAACTCCGTCATCCGCGCTTCGTCGAGGATCGACCCGTACAGATCGCGCGCGGCTTCGGCCATCTGAAAGTTGATCAGCGTGCCGTGGCAATCGAAGGTGACGTATTTCGGCCGAAACTGGCTCATGGCTGCTTCCTTGAGATGGGACGAAGGGGGAGGGGCGAATTGGATCGGGGCGGGATCGGCCCTGCCCCACGATCCTAGCCGTGCCTTGACACCGGGCCTGACCGAATTGCCCGGCGCGAAAGCACAAAGTTTCGTTTCCGTCTCGGCACTCAGCATTTGGTTGGGAGGGAAACGGCGTCCAAGCACCCCGAACGGGACATCCGCGCCTCCCATAGGGATTGGGCGGCCGGGGTCACGGCATAAGATGCGGTGGGCTGGCGAAGCAAAGGTGAAAGATGTCGCGACGGGTGTCGCCTTCAGACAATCGTCCGGGGCCGCTGCGCCCACTCTTGGAGCAGAGGCTGAAAGGACTGCCCATGAGCAAGCACACGGTTTCCAAAAGAACGGCTCACTGTCTGGCCTTCGAGCCGAAGCATCTGAAAGACGCGCTCGCCCTGTCCCAGCAGGCGCAATGGCCGCACCGTCTGGAAGACTGGTCCCTGACCCTTTCGCTGAGCCAGGGACTGGTCGCCGTGGACGCAGAGACGTCACAGGTGGTCGGCACTGTGCTGATGACCCCCTATGGCGAGGATGCCGCCACCATCAACATGGTCATCGTCGATGAAGGCTGGCGCGGGCAGGGCCTTGGCCGCCGCCTGATGGACGAGGCGATGGCACTGGCCGGCGACCGTCCGCTGCGCCTCGTCGCCACCCGCGATGGGCTTCCGCTCTACGAAAAACTGGGCTTCCGCGAGGTCGGCACGGTGCTTCAGCATCAGGGAGAAGCGACGCCGATGTCGTCGGTTGCGCCGGAAGCGGTTGCGCCGGAAGACGTCGCCCCCGCCGGCCCCGGCGACCATGCCGCCATCTCCGCGCTGGACCGGGCGGCCTTCGGTGCCAACCGTGGCCGGCTGCTGGATCGTCTCGCCGGAGTCGGAAGCTTCACGCTGTTGCGCCGGAACGGTGTTCCCGCCGGCTTCGCCGCCTTGCGCGACTTCGGCCGCGGGCAGGTCATCGGCCCGGTGGTCGCCCCCGATGCGGACGGCGCCAAGGCACTGATCGCCCCCATCATCGCCGAGCATCCCGGAAAATTCCTGCGGGTAGATACCACGGTCGATACCGGCCTGGGTCCATGGCTCGCCGATTGCGGCCTGCGCCATATCGGCGGCGGTATCGCCATGCGCCGCTCCATCCCCACCGCAGCAGACGGTTCCGCGACGGCCGTTTCGACTTTCGCGTTTGCCAGCCAAGCACTCGGCTGATCCGGAGAGGACCATGCTCAGCAATTCCCTGATCGAACTCGACCGTGCCCATCTGGTCCATCCGGTCGCCTCATATCGCGGCCACGAGAAGGCGGGGGTGCGGGTGATTGCCTCCGGCTCAGGTGCTACGGTCACAGACGCCGCCGGCCGCCAGTTGGTGGACGGTTTCGCCGGCCTGTGGTGCGTCAATGCCGGCTATGGGCAGCAGAGCCTCGTCGACGCCGCCACCCGCCAGATGCAGCAACTGCCCTACGCGACCGGCTATTTCGGGTTGGGCAGCGAGCCGGCGATCCGGTTGGCGGCGGCACTCGCCGAACGCGCGCCCGGCGACCTGAACCATGTCTATTTCACGCTGGGCGGGTCGGACGCGGTGGACAGCACCATCCGCTTCATCCGCTATTACTGGCAGGCCAAGGGCCAGCCGCAGCGCGACCAGTTCATTTCCGTCGAGCAGGGTTATCACGGCTCCTCCACCGTCGGGTCCGGCCTGACCGCCCTGCCCGCCTTCCATGCAGGCTTCGGCGTGCCCTTCGACTGGCAGCACAAGATTCCGTCGCACTATGCCTACCGCAACCCGGTGGGCGACGATGCGGATGCGATCATCGCCGCCTCGCTGGCAGCGCTCGACGACAAGATCACCGAGGTCGGCGGGCCGGAGCGGGTCGCCGCCTTCTATGCCGAACCAATCCAGGGGTCCGGTGGCGTGCTGGTCCCGCCCGACGGCTGGATGAAGGCGATGTGCGACCGCTGCCGCAGCCTGGGCATCCTGTTCGTCGCCGACGAGGTCATCACCGGCTTCGGCCGCACCGGCCCGCTGTTCGCCTGCACCGAGGACGGCGTGGTCCCCGACATGATGACCACGGCGAAGGGCCTGACCTCAGGCTATGTGCCGATGGGCGCGGTCTTCCTGTCGGACGCGGTGTACGATACCATCGCCGATGCCGCCGGAAACGCCGCGGTGGGGCATGGCTACACCTACTCCGCCCACCCCGTTAGTGCCGCGGTGGGACTGGCGGCGCTGAATCTGTACGAGGACGGCCTGCTCGCCAACGGCGTCAGGGCGGGCGCGCGGCTGATGGCCGGTCTGCACGCTCTGCGCGACCATCCGCTGGTCGGCGATGTCCGCGGACGCGGCATGCTGGCCGCCATCGAACTGGTGGTGGACAAGGAGCGCAAGACCCCGCTGCCCGCCGCCGCCGAACCGTCGCGCCGGATTTTCGACCGTGCGTGGGGCAACGGGTTGGTGATCCGCGCCTTCGCGAACGGCGTGCTGGGCTATGCCCCGCCGCTCTGCTGCACCGATGCGGACATCGACGCGATCCTGGAACGCACGGCCCAAACGCTCGACCAGACCCTGGAGGATCCCGACGTCCGCCGGGCGATGCGATAGACGGAATTGGGGGTATCCGCTGAAGAATCCGCGAATACCCCCGTATCCGGCATTTTCTGCTGTCGAACAGTGATGATTCGGAGACCGGCTTCCGCCCCATCGACCACACTGGATGGGAAGAAGATCGGATCTCCAGGCTATCTCCAGAGGGCCATCTCAGAGCCCCGCCGGCAGGCGATCCTGCCGGACCTGAAACGCCCCGCCGGACCGAAGCGGTCCCAACGCGGTCCTTGATTGAGGAGTTGGTGCGTTGACCAAGAGCCTGCTGAACTTCAAATATCTGACCTTCGACGTCGTCGGCACCCTGATCGACTTCGAGGCCGGCATCAAGGACTGCCTCGCCGCGATCGCGGCGGCGGCCGGCGCCACTGTGGACGGCGAAGCGGCGCTGACCCTCTACCGTGAGGCGCGCTATGCCGACAACGCCGACCTGTTCCCAGACGATCTGGTGCGCGTCTATTCGGTGATCGCGCCGAAGCTGGGGCTGCCCGTCGGCACTCAGTATGGCGAGCGCCTGCGCGATTCCGCGGCGTCCTGGGCCGGCTTCCCCGACAGCCGGGACGCCATGGCGCGTCTGGCCAAGCGCTACAGGCTGATCGCGATGACCAACGCGCGGCGCTGGGCCTTCACCCATTTCTCCCGCGAACTGGGCGACCCCTTCTATGCCGGCTTCACCGCGGACGACACCGGCGTGGAAAAGCCCGACCCCGCCTTTTTCCAGCAGGTGTTCGACTTCGTCGAGCGCGACGGCGGCAGCAAGGACGATATCCTGCACGTCGCCCAGAGCCAGTATCACGACATCGGGGTTTCGCGCAGCCTCGGCATGACCAACTGCTGGATCCAGCGGCGGCACGCCCAAAAGGGCTATGGCGGCACCATCGAACCCGCCGAGTTCACCAAACCGGATTTCCATTTCCGCTCGATGGCGGAACTGGCCGATGCCGTCGACAGCGCGGCCGCAGAGCCGAAGACGGTCTCAGCGTAACCGGACAAAACCGGAGCGCCGCGAAAAAGAAACGATAAACATTCCCGAACAGAGTGAGGCTAGCATGACAAAGACGCCTGATAGCTGGACCCGGACGGATGACAGCATGGTCGAAAGCGCCATCCGACGCGGAGCCAATCGCCGCGACCTGCTGAAGATGCTGCTGGCAGGCGGAATGTCCCTGCCCGCAATCGATCTCGTTCTGAGCCGCGCCAACGCCGCGGTCGCGGACGAACCGGTCAAGGGCGGCGCGCTGAAGGCCGCAGGCTGGTCGTCCTCCACCGCCGACACGCTCGATCCCGCGAAGGCGTCGCTGTCCACCGACTATGTCCGCTGTTGCGCCTTCTACAACCGCCTGACCTTCCTCGACAAGGCCGGCATCCCGCAGATGGAGCTGGCGAAGTCCATTGACACCGACGACGCCAAGACCTGGACGGTCAAGCTGCGCACCGGCGTGACCTTCCACGACGGCAAGTCGCTGACCGCCGACGACGTGGTGTTCTCGCTGAAGCGCCACCTCGATCCGGCCGTCGGTTCCAAGGTCGCCAAGATCGCTGCCCAGATGACCGACATCAAGGCGGTGGACAAGAGCACCGTTGCGATCACGCTGGCCAGCGCCAACGCCGACCTGCCGACCATCCTCGCCATGCATCACTTCATGATCGTGGCCGACGGCACCACCGACTTCTCCAAGGGTAACGGCACCGGCGCCTTCATCTGCAAGAGCTTCGAGCCGGGCGTGCGCTCCATCGGCGTGCGCAACCCGAATTACTGGAAGGGTGGCCCCCACGTCGACAGCTTCGAATTCTTCGCGATCAGCGACGACAACGCCCGCGTCAACGCGCTGCTGTCAGGCGACATCCATTTGGCCGCGTCGATCAACCCGCGCTCGACCCGGCTGGTCGACGGCCAGAAGGGCTTCGCCCTGTCCAAGACGACCTCCGGCAACTACACCAACCTGAACATCCGCCTGGATATGGAGCCGGGCAGCCGCAGGGATTTCGTCGAAGGGATGAAATACCTCGTCAACCGCGAGCAGATCGTCAAATCCGCCCTGCGCGGCTTCGGTGAGGTCGGCAACGACCAGCCGGTGTCGCCGTCCAGCCCCTTCCACAATGCCGCGCTGAAGCCCAAGTCCTTCGACCCGCAGCGGGCGAAATCCCTGTTCCAGAAGGCGGGGCTGCTGGGGCAGTCTATCCCGGTCATCACCTCCGACGCCGCCTCGTCCGCCGTCGATATGGCCATGGTGATCCAGGCCGCCGGCGCCGACATCGGCATGAAGCTCGACGTCCAGCGCGTGCCGTCCGACGGCTATTGGAGCAACTACTGGCTTAAGGCGCCGATCCATTTCGGGAATATCAACCCGCGCCCGACTCCGGACATCCTGTTCTCCCTGCTCTACGCCTCCGAAGCGCCGTGGAACGAGAGCCAGTACAAGTCCGAAAAGTTCGACAAGATGATGCTTGAAGCGCGCGCCACGCTGGCTTGGCCCAAGCGCAAGGAACTGTACGACCAGATGCAGGTGATGATCGCCGAAGAGGCCGGCACCATCATTCCCGCCTACATCTCCAACGTGGATGCCATCAACGAGAAGCTGAAGGGCCTCGCCCCCAGCCCGCTCGGCGGCATGATGGGCTACGCTTTTGCCGAATATGTCTGGCTGGCCGCCTGATACAGTGGACCGGAGGGGCGGTCGGAAAAACGTCCGGCCGCCCGGAACCGTCATCGCTCAGTTCGTCGTCGCCCGGTTAATCGTTATCCGGTTCATCGTCATCCGGCCGGGCATCCCCTCCGGGGGCGCCTCACCACGCGGAGGCCAGGTATGAAATCACGCGTTCCGTCGCTTATCCTCGGTCGGCTGCTGATCGCATTCGTCACGCTGACACTCGTCTCCTTCGCAGTGTTCTTCGCCACCACTCTGCTGCCCGGCGATACGGCCACCATCCTGCTGGGCCAGGCAGCGACACCGGAAGCGATCGCCGGCCTGCGCACCGCCATGCATCTCGACGAGCCGGCCCTGCTGCGCTTCCTCTACTGGATCGGCGGGCTGTTCCAGGGCGATCTCGGCACCTCCTACGCCAACCATGTGCCGGTGGCGACGCTGATCGCCGGCAGGCTGCTCAACACGCTGAAGCTGGCCGGGCTTACAACCCTGGTGTCTGTTCCGCTGGCGCTGACGCTGGGCATCACCACCGCCATGTGGCGGCGCTCGCTCTACGACCGCATCGTCACCGTAGCCACCATCGGCGTCATCTCCGTTCCGGAATTCGTGCTGGCGACCCTGGCCGTTCTGGTCTTCGCCGTTTACCTGAAATGGCTGCCGGCCCTGTCCCTCACCTATCAGATCGACAGCTTCTCCGGCCTGCTGCGGGCCTACGCCATGCCGGTCATCACGCTGACCTTCGGGGTATCGGCGCAGATGATCCGCATGACCAGAGCCGCCGTGATCGAAACGCTGAACACGCCCTATGTCGAGATGGCTCTGCTGAAAGGGGCGTCCCGGCCACGGATGGTCCTGCGCCACGCCCTGCCCAACGCGCTGAGCCCGATCGCCAACGCGGTGGCTCTGTCGCTGTCCTATCTGGTGGGCGGCGTCATCATCGTCGAGACGATCTTCAATTATCCCGGCATCGCCAAGCTGATGGTGGA
The DNA here is from genome assembly GCF_004923295.1 of Azospirillum sp. TSH100. Taxonomy (NCBI): domain Bacteria; kingdom Pseudomonadati; phylum Pseudomonadota; class Alphaproteobacteria; order Rhodospirillales; family Azospirillaceae; genus Azospirillum; species Azospirillum sp. TSH100. Next base: position 252,638 of record NZ_CP039637.1, on the reverse strand, counting down.
CGGGGTGTCCACCCGTGATCTGCCGCTGATCCAGTCCTGCGCGATGATCTTCTGCCTGGGCTATCTTTTCCTGATCACCGCCGCCGACATCGTCGCCATCCTGTCGAACCCGAGGCTCCGATGAAGACACACTCCTCCACCGGTTTCCTCGCGACATGGTCCGGCTACCGGATCAATTTGGTCGGCCTGATCAGCTTCTCCGTCGTCCTGTTCTGGGCTCTGATCGCTCTGTTCGCCCCCTACATCACCCCCCATTCTGTAGGGGAGATGATCGACATCGATTATTTCGGCCCGATGCGGCCCGACCTCTGGCTGGGGTCGGATTATCTCGGCCGTGACATGCTGTCCCGCATCATCTACGGCGCACGCTACACCGTCGGCATCTCGCTGGCCGCGGTGTCCATCGCCTGCTTCACCGGCGTGGTGCTGGGCATGACCTCGGCGGCGCTGCGCGGGCCAGTGGACATGGTGGTCAGCCGGGTGCTCGACGCCATGAACTCCATTCCAAGCAAGCTGTTCGGGCTGATGGTGGTGGCGGCGGTGGGCTCCTCCATCCCCGTGCTGATCCTGACCCTGTCGGTCATCTACGTCCCCGGCGCCTACCGCTTCAGCCGGGCACTGGCGGTCAACATCGACACGATGGATTTCATCATGGTCGCCCGTATCCGGGGAGAAAGGCTGCCCTATCTGATCGGATCGGAGATCCTGCCCAACATCATCGGCCCGGTGCTGGCCGACCTGGGCCTGCGCTTCGTCTTCATCGTGCTGCTGCTTTCAGGCCTGTCCTTCCTGGGGCTGGGCGTCCAGCCGCCCTATGCCGACTGGGGCGCCCTGGTGCGCGAGAACATCGGCGGCCTGCCCTTCGCCGCACCGGCGGTGATCGTGCCGTCGCTGGCCATCGCCACCCTGACCATCAGCGTCAATCTGCTGATCGACAATCTTCCCCAGAAGATCCGGGACCGGAGTGCCTCCTGATGACGAAGCTCGTCGAAATCCGCGGCCTGACGGTCGAGGCCACCACAGACTCCGGACGCTTGTTCCAGATCCTGAAGGGGATCGACCTGGACATCGCCGCAGGCGAGACCGTCGCCTTCATCGGTGAAAGCGGCTCCGGCAAGACCACCGCCGCCATGACCCTGCTGGGTTATGCCCGTCCCGGCTGCCGGATTTCCGGCGGCACGGTGAAGGTCGACGGCCATGACATGGTGACGCTGTCGGAAAAGGAACGGGCCACCCTGCGCGGTACCACCGTGGCCTATGTGCCGCAAAGTGCAGCCGCCGCCTTCAACCCGGCGTCGACGATCATGGACCAGGTCATCGAGGTGACGCGGATCCACCGTCTGATGCCGCCGGACGAGGCCCGCCGCCGGGCGGTCGCCCTGTTCCGCGCCCTGTCCCTGCCCAACCCCGACAGCATCGGCGACCGGTATCCGCATCAGGTGTCGGGCGGTCAGCTGCAACGACTGGCAGCGGCGATGGCCCTGATCGGGGATCCCATGGTGGTGATCTTCGACGAGCCGACCACGGCGCTCGACGTCACCACTCAGGTGGAGGTTCTGCGCGCCTTCAAGGCGGTGACCGCCCAGCACCGGATCGCCTGCGTCTACGTCTCCCACGATCTGGCCGTGGTCGCCCAGATCGCCGACCGCATCATGGTGCTGCGCAACGGCGCGGTGCAGGAAACCGGCAGTGTCCACGATATCCTGACACGCCCGACCCATCCCTACACCAGGGAACTGCTGCACGCCTTCCACCCCGACACCGGCGGGCGGGAAGCGCCGCCCGTCGCCGACAACGCCGCCCCGCTGCTGGAGATCAACACGCTGAGCGCCGGCTACGGCCCACCGCAATCGAACGGGCAGCCGCTGGTCCTCGCGGTGAAGGGAGTAAGCCTTCAGGTGAAGCGGGGCACCAACCTTGGCATCATCGGCGAGTCCGGCTGCGGAAAATCGACACTGGCGCGCGCCATCGCCGGAATCCTGCCGGCCTGCAAGGGCGACATCCAGTTCAACGGCAAGGAGCTGTGGCACAACGCCCGCCAGCGCAGCCACGACCAGCTGCGCGATCTGCAGATCGTCTTCCAGCACGCCGACACCGCGCTCAACCCGGCCAAGTCGATCGAGGACATTCTCGGCCGTCCGCTGACCTTCTATCACGGCCTGCGCGGCAAGGCCCGCGACGCACGGATCGACGCCCTGCTGGACATGGTCCATCTGCCGCGCGCCCTACGCCACCGCCGCCCGGCCGAACTGTCGGGCGGCCAGAAGCAGCGGGTCAATTTCGCCCGCGCGCTCGCCGCCGAACCAAAGCTGATCCTGTGCGACGAGATCACCTCGGCCCTCGACACCGTCGTCGCCGCGGCGATCATCGACCTGCTGAAGGAATTGCAGCGCGAACTTGGGCTGTCCTACGTCTTCATCAGCCATGACCTGTCGGTTATCGAGGCGATCTGCGACGAGATCATCGTCATGTACCGCGGACAGACGGTGGAGACCATCATCCCTGCCGCCCGGCAGCAGCCGCAGCATCCCTATTCGCAGCTGCTGTTCTCGTCTGTGCCGAAACTCGACCCGACCTGGCTCGACACGCTGGATATCGACGCCGACCGCATGCGGGTGGCGTGAACCGTCAGGTCTCCCGCGCGGCCGAGCGCCGCGCGGACTGCAAAGTGCTGCGCCTCACATCTGGAACAGCGTGGTCAGCGGCATGTGGGCGCGGACGATCGGCGATTTCAGCACCACATAGCTGAAATACTTGTCGATGCCGATGTCCATGTCGGTCAGCTTTTCCATGATCTCCTGATATTCGCCGATGCCGGACGTGACGAATTTCAGCATGTAGTCGTAACCGCCGGACACCAGATGGCACTCCAGCAGCTGTTCGATCTTCTTCACGGCGGCCAGGAAGCGGGCGAAATCGACCTGCCGGTGGTTCTTCAGCGTCACCTCGGTGAAGACGGTCAGGGTCTGGCCCAGTTTGCTGACGTTGATCTGCGCCGTGTAGCCTTCGATGTAGCCCTCCGCCTGGAGCTTCTTGACCCGCATCAGGCAGGGACTGGGCGACAGATTCACCAGTTCGGCCAGCTCCACGTTGGTGATCCGGCCGTTCTTCTGTAGCTGATGCAGAATCTTGATGTCGATGCGGTCCAGCTTCATGGGAAACCCATCCGGTTCGAGCGCAGGAGAACGGAATAGGACAGCAGAAAATTCTGCCAGCTCCGTCATGAGAGCTTAACACGCACCACCGGCCTGTCGATGACCGAGTGGCTTTCCTCCCGCAGAACAAAGCATCGGGTCTTCTTACATCGACAGAAGATAATGCCGTTCAATCGTTCAAAGCAGCGCCCGCCGATCCGTCCTCCGTGGCTAGATGGTGGAACGCTGAAATCGGAGATCCACCCCATGCCCGCCCCTTTGCAAACCATCCCGTCCTCGCCACTGCTCCCCGATCGGGCAGATGTCGTCGTGATCGGCGGCGGCATCGTCGGCGTCTGGACGGCCTATTTCCTGGCAAAGCGCGGCCTTTCGGTGGCCCTGGTGGAAAAGGGACGGGTCGGTGCGGAACAGTCCAGCCGCAACTGGGGCTGGTGCCGGCAGCAGAACCGCGACGCGCGCGAACTGCCGATGGCGACCAAGAGCCTGGATTTGTGGGAGCGCTTCGCCGACGAAAACGGCGAGGACACCGGCTTTTCCCGCTGCGGCCTGCTCTATCTCAGCAACGACGAGCAGGAATTGGCGGGCTGGGCCAACTGGCGCGATTTCGCCCGGACGGTCGGTGTCACCACCCACATGCTGTCCAGCGCCGAAGCCGCCGAGCGCGGCCAGGCAACCGGAAAGCCCTGGAAGGGCGGCGTCTTCTCGCCGTCCGACGGCATCGCCGATCCGGCCCGCGCGGCCCCCGCGGTGGCGCGGGCGATCATGAATCTAGGTGGTACGGTGCATCAGGGCTGCGCCGCGCGTGGGCTGGAAACCAGCAGCGGACGGGTTAGCGGCATCATCACCGAGAAGGGCACGATCCGTACCAAGACCGTGGTTCTCGCAGGCGGGGCCTGGGCTTCCTCCTTCTGCCATCAGATGGGTGTGCGATTCCCGCTCGCCTCGATCCGCTCGTCGATTCTGTCTGTCGGCCCCAGCCCCTCCGGTTTGCCCGACGCGCTGCACACCGCCGCGGTGTCGGTCACCCGGCGCGGCGATGGCGGACACACGCTGGCGATCAGCGGACGGGGGCGCGTCGATCCGACACTTCAGCAAATCCGCTTCGCGCCGCAATTCCTGCCAATGTTCCGCCGGCGCTGGCGCAGCCTGATGCCAGGCGGGCTGGAGGGCCTGCGCTCCGGCCACGAGACGCTGCTGCGCTGGCGGCTCGACCGCCCGACGCCGATGGAACGGGTTCGTGTTCTGGACCCCAAGCCCGACAGCGGCACCATCCGTCTAACCCATGAGCGGGCCATGGCGCTGCTGCCCGGCCTGGAGGGCGCGCCGATCACCGCCGCCTGGAGCGGCTACATCGACAGCACGCCGGACGGCGTTCCGGCGATCGGCGAGGTCGGCAGCCTGCCCGGTCTGATCCTGGCCGCCGGCTTCAGCGGCCATGGCTTCGGCATTGGCCCCGGTGCTGGGCATCTGATCGCCGACCTCATCACCGGCCAGACGCCGATCGTCGATCCCAAGCCCTACCACCCCGACCGCTTCGCAGGCTTCTCCGCCGGAAAGGTCGCCGATTTCTGACCGTAGGCACGTCCGTCAGGAACCGCCCGGCCCGAGCGCACGGGCGGAACGGCGCAGGCAGTCGCGCATCAGGGCGTGGCTGCCGGACAGCGGACGCTCCTTGCTGGTCAGGATGACGATCGGCATGCGGATACTCGGGCGGAACGGCCGCTGCACGGTGCCGGAAAACTGGCCCCACGGCAGCAGGCCGTCGACCACCGCCACGCCGATCCCCTCCCGCACGAAGGGCAACGCGGTGATCGACAGGTCGATCTCAACCGCCGGGGCGTAGACACCGCCCTCCGCCTCCAGCGCACCAGCCAGCAGCCGGCCCGGCAGCGTGTCGACGCGATAGGAAATCAGCGTCTCTTCCACCAGATCGGCGAATCCAAGTTCAACCCGTTCGGCCAGCCGATGCCCCTCCGGCAACAGGCAAACCAATTCGGCATGCCCGACCGTTTCGACGTCGAGGTCGGGGTGGGGCATGTCGTCCATCGCCACCCCCAGCAGCACGTCGCCGCTGCGCAGCATGTCCCGGATGTTCGCGATCGGCGCGACCAGCGACCGCACGACTATGTCGGGATGCGCCTCGCGAAAGGCCGTCAGCGCCTTGGGCATGATGGACATCGATGGCGGGGCCGAGGCGGCGAGACGGACGAGGCCAGTGCGGCCATGGCGCATATCGACGGTGCGCCGACGAAGCGCGCCAAGCTCGGCGAAGATGCGCTCGGCCTCCGGATAGAGTTCATTCGCCTCCTGCGTCGGCACCAAGCGGCCGCGCACCCGGTCGAACAGCTTGAACCCAAGTTGGTCTTCGGCATGCAGCAGGACCTGGCTCAAGGCCGGCTGCGAGATGTTCAGCATGGCCGCCGCCCCGGTCACCGTTCCACAGCGCATCAGCATGCAGAAGACTTCCAACTGGCGGGCTTGCATTCACGATCCTGGGGCTGGCGGAGAGGGAACCGGAAGAGCCGGGCCAAGACTATAGCGATCCACGCGCGGGTGGGTCGAGCGTCGGCTAGCCCACTGCGGCGGACGAGACTGGATCGGCGAAAGTGACGTGTGCCATGATGCCCCATCCTTCTCTGAGGCTTGGAGGGGGATAACCGGGCGGTCCGGCGATGGCAGTCGCCGGGCCGCCCTCACGATCGAGCGCTACTTGACGGGAACGACCTTGCCCGGCAATGACAGGTTGCCGGAGGCGACCTTATGGACGTTGGTGACGCACAGCAGCGGCGCGTGCATGTTGGCGTTGACCCGCAGCCCGGCGGTCACGCCGTCGAAGGATGCGGTGGCGAGCATCCCGATCTTTTCGAGCGGGATGTGGACCTTGACCAGATCGGCCTTGAGATCGGTCTTGTAGTCGGGACTGTCGATCAGGATCGGCGCGCCGGGCCAAGTCGCCGGCAGCCTGGGCTTGGTGCCCTCGGGGATGTCCTTGACCTTCAGTCCGCCGGGGCATGCCTTGTCCTCGTTGAGGACGACCCAGTGCGAATGCCAGCGGTCACGGTTCCTGCCGCCTTGGGCGGCATCATCGAAATCGGGATGGAAGGTCGCCGCCAGTGCGACGATGCCCTGGTCCTTCTCGAAACCGACATCGGCGGAATTGAGGGAGGTCGGCCAGACATAGGCATAGACCTCCGAGCCCTCGAACTTGCCGGTGGTGGACGGCGTCGCCTTGCCGGCATCGGCGCGGACCCGGGAGCTGAAGACGGCGTGGCCGTGATCGGTGACGATGCGCGTCTCGACGATGTCGAACGAAGCCATCACCGCCTGATCGGGGGCGGTCTTGATGCCATGGGCGGCGGCGGCCGTCGACAGACAGCAGAGCGCCGTCGCCACGAGGCCGATGCCCCGCGGAGTGTACAACGTCATGATATGGTTTCCCTTTCTGAAGCTTGGGCTTGGAGGGGTGGCTATCCTTCGGTGAAGACCGTCCAGGTGGCAGCCTGGACGGCAGGATCAGCCTCTTCATGCTCGCCGCAATCGAGCCGGAGATCCCGGTCACCGATGGCGGCGTTCACGAAAGCACAGTGATGGGGTGCGGCCTCGCCCGGATGGGCATTCGGCCGGAAATGGCGGCAGCTGACGCACAGGCGCTGGACCGGAATGGCGCCCGCCTGTTGCAGCGACCGGATGACCTTGATCTGTGCTCGCAACAGCCCGGCTTGTTCGGCGGCGGTCAGGCCCGAAAGCGCCGCCGCGACATGTGACGCGGAAACGGCAAGGCGGCGGCCCAGGTCCCGCCCCTCGTCGGTCAGGCGGGCGATGACCGCACGCGCGTCAGTCGGATCCGGCGTACGGCGCAGCAGCGTCTTGCGTTCCAGCGCGGCCAGCGTATCGGCCATGCTGGCCGCCGAAACGGCCAGATGCGCGGCGATCTCCTTGGGACGCAGACCGGCCGGCCGGGAAGCCAGCAGGGTCAGCACCTGCGCCTGGGTGGGGTTGAGCCCCGCCATGCCGGCGGCCGACCAGAGATCGGCGCGCAGCACCAGCGCGATGCGATCGAACCCCTCCCGAAGGCGGGCCAGCACGGGATCGGGGTGTGATGCATGGTCCATGGCCTTAAATTAGGAGTCCTATTTATTTTTGTCAAGCGGCGACCCGACCGGCGCTGCCGATTGGTTGGATGACAATGAACCGGGGGCGAAGGCGCCGCGAATGCCTCGCGCCGCCCCACCAGATCTGGAGGTTGGATCAGTGGCGTAAGGCGCGGCGAATCGCATCGGCGACTTGGATTATCGCCTCCTCCGCCTTGCGGACATGGCGGGTCATGCTGGCGAAGGAATGGGGGAGTCCCTCATGCAGCACCAGCCGGTGCGGGATCCGCGCCTGCTCCAGCCGCCGCGCGAGGCGCAGGCTGTCGTCGCGCAGGCAGTCCAGCCCGGCCGCCGCCACATGCAACGGAGGCAACCCGCGCAGATCGGCAAGCAGCGGAGCCGCAGCAGGATCGCGGGTGATGCCGCCATGGCCGAGATACTGCTGCCAGTACCATCGCATCCGCTCGGTGGTCAGGCCGAAGCGTCCATCGCCGAACAGCCGGTGTGACTCGGTGTCGAAATCATGGGCGAACATACCGTAGAGCAGCAGGGCGAAGGACAGTGGCGGCCCGGCCTCGTCCCGCGCGTCAAGCGCAAGGCCGAGTGCCAGATTGGCGCCCGCCGAATCGCCACCGACTGCGATCCGCTCCGGGTCCAGCCCATGGCCGGCGCCGTGGCGGACCACCCAGCGCAGGGCCGCCAGCGCCTCTCCCCGCTGGTAGGGGAAACGCCGCTCCGGCGCGAGGCTGTAGGCGACGGCGCAGACCACAGCACCACTGTGTCGGGCCAGCAGGCGCAGCAGCCGGTCATGGGTATCGATGGAATTCACCACGAAGCCGCCGCCGTGGAAATAGATCAGCACCGGCAGGGGGTGGCCATCCTCCGACGCCCCCGGCGGCCCGATCAGCCGCAGGCGCAAGGGGCCGGCGGGACCGTCCGTCACGACCTCCCTCACGTCCGCCGGCAGCGCCGGGCCGTTGAGGAAGATGTGGTAGCGCTCCGCCGCATCGCGCGCCTCCATCAGCGGCTGGCGCAGCGGATCGGCGGGAACCAGGCCGGCGCGGGCGGCCCGGGCAGACAGTTCGATAACCTCCGGGTCGAGCAATTCACGCTGAAACGGCAGGATGGTGTCCGGCATCGATGCTCTCCCCGCGGTCAGAGGATGTAGGACATGACGAGGTACAGCACCGCCTCGCCATCGCCGGAATTGCGGTAGCGGTGCGGGGCATCGGCCTCGAACAGGATCGAGTCGCCTTCCTCCAGCCGGTGCTCGCCATCGGCGGTGGCGATCTCAATCCGGCCGCGGCTGACCAGGATGTTCTCGATGGTGCCGGGGGAATGGCCGTCGGAAACCTCGTTGGCACCTGAAGACAGGCGCAGTTCGTAGAATTCCACCTGCCGCTCGCCCTTCAGCGGGAACAGGGCGCGGGAGGTGAAAAGGCCATCGCGGGAAGTCAGGCTGCGCTGTTCCGCCCGCCGTATCACAGTGGTGCCGGCATCGCCACCGGTGCTCAACAGGCTGGAGAAGGACAGATCCAGTGCCTTGGCGACCGTCCACAGCGTGCCGATGTCGGGGCGGTGCCGCCCCTCCTCGATGGCCGTCAGGATATGCGGATCGCTGCCGGACAGCTGCGCCAGCCCATCCACCGACAGCCCCTGGCGCCGGCGAAAGCCGCGCAGATTGTCACCGATCACCCCGACAAGCTGGTCGAGGGACGGCGGAGCGGAGGATTGGCCGGCGGACGGCACAGTGTCGATCGTCATGGCTCGATTCTCCTGCGGCAGGACCGGCCAAAGCGATACGGCTCGCCCGGACGGCCAACGGCAGGATTGAACATCAAATATCCCTATCAATCAAGTAGGCAGATTTCATAATTTATGTGAATTAGATTCGATGGCGCGCAATTAATACAGTTGATTTTTGTCTATTTTGACAAGCCCGAGGAGAGAAAAGCAAAACGCCACGCCCATCAGGCATGACCGGATGGGCGTGGCGCTGGTTGGATCGGACCGGAACGGCCGGGCCGCTTATGACAGGACTGCGCCGGCGGCGTGGGACTTGACCTCATGGCGATGACGTTCGGCGAAACGCTCCAGCGCGCGGCGCGCGGCGTCGAACGCGTCGCGGATGGCCGCATCAGCGCTCTCATGGCCGCGGCTGCCAAATTTGTCGCTGTGTACGACCAACTCGTCTCCGGGAACGGTCAGGGCGACCTGGACGGTGTAATGCTTGCCCTGATGCTGGTGGCGGTGCGGCACCTCGAAGACCACGCGCTTGGCCATGATACGCCCGAAGAAGCGGTCGAGCTTGTCGGCATGCTCGCGGATCAGATGCTCCAGGGCGGGAGAGGGATCGATGTTGCGGAAGGCGATCTGCACCGGTTGACGCATGACCATGCTCCTTGTTCTACGCGCGGGGTGCAGCGTCTGGGCCACCCTCCCCGCGGGGCCCGCCTCCGCCGGCCGGTTGAGGGGCCGGATCGGGGGGCTTGGTGATTTCAGGATCGCACAGCGGTGGATTCTCGCATTAACCTGCATCAATGCGGCCCTTGGTTGCCGGATGTAGACTCCCGCCCGTTTTCAGGCCACCTCAAGCTTCAAGTCAGGCCGATCAGGCGGATCAGGGCCAAGCTGATGGTGCCCAGCGACAGCAGCGACAGGACCACAGCCGCGGTGACCCGCCCGCCCGCCCGCGCCACCGTCCGCACATCGACCCCCAGCCCGAGCGCCGCCATCGACACCACCGTAAGCAGGGTCGCCGCATGCTCCATCGACGGCAGGATGGTCTGCGGAATGACATCGAGCGAACGCAACGCGATCATCGCCAGGAACCCCTGGATGAACCAGGGCACCAGATGATGGACCGGCGGGCGGATGGGACAGGAGCGGCCCGTGGCGGTTGCAGCACCCTCCCCACCCAGCCGGGGCGCCAGCAGCGACAGCAGCAGGCAGACCGGTCCCAGCATCAGCACCCGCACCAGTTTCACCAGCGTGCCGACCTGAACGGCTGTGGTGCCCAGCGGTGCGGCAGCGGCGATCACCTGCGGCACGGCGTAGACGGTCAGCCCGGCCAGCGCGCCATACTGCACCCCGCTCAGCCGCAGACCGATGCCGAGCAGCGGCAGGCCGAGCACGACGGCCACCCCCAGCACGGCGGTGAAGGCGATGGAGGCGGCGACGTCATCGCTGTGCGCGTCGATCACAGGCGCCACCGCGGCGATGGCCGAATTGCCGCAAATCGCGTTGCCGCAGGCCACCAGTACCGCCATGCGAACCGGCAGGCCGAGCAGCCGCCCGATTATGAAGCCCGCCAGCAACGCCAGCGCCACCACCCCGGCGATGCCCAACAGCAGGGCCGGCCCGGCCGACAGAATGGTGGCGGCGCTGACCGAAGCCCCCAGAAGGACGACGGCAACCTCCAGCAGGATCTTTGCCGAGAAGGCGATACCCGGTTGCCAGCGCGCCGACGGCGTCCAGAGGGAGCGGAGCGTGGTGCCGATCAGGATTGCCAGCACCAACGCCTCGATCCATGACTCGCCGAACAGCGCCACCTCCGCCGACGCAGCCGCGAAGGCTAGGGAGGTAACGGCGATGCACAGAGCAAGGCCGGGCATGAGGCTGCGGACATGGAAAAGCGTGGGCTTTCCCGGCACCGCCTTCGCGGGTGCCGCGGTGTCAGGGGGCATGGAATGGGTCTCCGGAAGCGGTTGGGACCGGAAAATACCGATCCCATACGTGAAATTATGGAGGCACCGTCCGATCACATCCAACGCAAAGACTTGATACATTCGATAAATTAGATTTATGAATCAGCCCGGCAGGCAATCGTCGAAGGCCGGGACCTGCCATGGTCCACCGAGGTCTGCGTTGCGCAGCAACAGCACCAATTCCTCGCGCGAGCGGGTAACAGCGGTGTAGAGCCAGCGCCAGCGATGCTCCCGGAAGGCACCCGAATCGTCGACCACGGTGACCGAGGGGAATTCCGACCCCTGCGAAGCATGGCAGGTGATCAGCCACGCCCAATCATAAAGCTGGATGTCCTTGCCGACCCGCGGTTGGACCATCCCCTCGGTGTAATGGGCCTGGAACATCCAGGGATGGACGATCAGCTTGCCGCGCGAGCGCACCTCGTCCTCCATCTGCACGCCGAGCGACCACAGGCCAGCGTCGCGGCCCTGCGCCTCGGCGGCCGGGCGGGTCAGCGCGCCGATCATGCCGTTGTAGAGCCCCTCGTCCTTCTGGTTGCGCCGGCAAATGACGCGCTCCCCCGTCTGCGGCATCGTCGACTCATGGCCAAGCAGCTTGCGCATCCGCTTGGTGTAGGTGGTGCGGACGCGGTGGGTGCCGCAGATCGCCTGCGACGACGGCCGCATCACCAGCGACTGGGTGCGGTGCTCCAGCGGCAGAACATGGACCTTGCCAACCGAACCGAAGCGCCGGGGCATCTCCTGCCGGCGCAGCAGGTGGGCGAGCCGGATGACCGGACTTTCACGGGCGGTGCGGTGCGGCTCGGTCAGGCGGAAATCCGGCTCGCCGCTGGTGAACAGCCCCTGGCCGGACACCGGCGGCAGCTGGTAGTCGTCGGCGATGACCAGGATCTTCTTGCCGGTCCGCATCAGGTCGCGCGCGAGATCGTCGCCGATCATCGATCCTTCGTCGCAGACGATCAGGTCCGCGTCGGCCACCGGACCATCGCTGCGGCGGGCGAAGAACAGCTCGCCGCTGTCACCGTCCTTGCGCGGGGCGTAGAGCAGGGAATGCAGCGTCGCCGCCCCCTCGATCCCCTTCTGGCGCAGAACCTGCGCCGCCTTGCCAGTGGGAGCGCCGACCACATAGTCGGTCAGCCGGCGGCGGTCCAGCAGATGCTCCAGCGCGAAGGCTGTGGTCTTGGTCTTGCCGGTCCCGGCCTCCCCGGCCAGCCAGAAGACCTGCTGCGCGCCGTCATCCTTGTACCAGGCGTCGATCGCCTGGATGGCACGATGCTGCTCGTCGGTCGGGGTGTCGGACTGCATTGGATCGAACCAGGATCAAACCATGAATGAAGACGGTACAGTAGCCCGACCGACCATTACTGGTCCATAGAACTTCGCCGTGGCGATACCATCTCTTCCCGGACCATCGTTGCAGAGGATCCGGTACGCATGCGTAATCCCTATTGGCAAGGTCCGGTGACGTCAAATTTCGACGGGCTGCGCTTCTTCAATCCGGGCGAACCGGAGACCGACCGTGGCCTGCGCGAACTGCTCCGCTGGCAGATGGGCCGGAAGGCGGCGAAATGGCCCCGGCAGGTGGCTGTGGCTCCGGTGATGCCAGCGCGGCACGTCTCGGGCCTCCGCGTGACGGTGGTGGGGCATGTCACGACCCTGATCCAGGCCGCCGGGCTGAACATCCTGACCGATCCGGTCTGGTCCGACCGCGCCAGTCCGGTCCGCTTCGCCGGGCCGAAGCGGGTCACCGCACCGGGCATCCGCTTCCACGATTTGCCGAAGATCGACGCGGTTCTGCTGTCGCACAACCATTACGACCATCTGGACGTAGCGACGCTGAAGCGCCTGCACCAGCGCGACGCGCCGCTGATGGTGACGCCGCTCGGCAACGACACCATCCTGCGCAAGCATATTCCGGGGGTGCGAACCGCCGTGGGCGACTGGTGGAGCCGGTTCGAGCTGGCATCGGGAACGGAGGTCCATATCGTGCCGGCCAACCACTGGTCGTCGCGCACCGGGCGGGACCGGCGCATGGCGTTGTGGGGCGGCTTCACCCTACGCACGCCGGCCGGGTCGGTCTATTTCGCCGGCGACACCGGCTATGGCACCGGTGCCGCCTTCCGCGCCATCGGCGAGCGGCTTGGGCCCTGCGACCTAGCGCTGATCCCCATCGGCGCCTATGACCCGCGCTGGTTCATGTCCGCCCAGCATTGCGACCCGGACGAGGCGGTGCGGATCATGCTGGACATCGGGGCGAAGAAGGCCGTCGGCATTCATTGGGGCACCTTCGCCCTGACCGACGAGCCGCGGGACGAGCCGCCGCAACGGCTGCGCGCCGCACTCACCGCCCACGGCATCGCCCCCGCCCGCTTCGAAGTGGGCCATCCCGGCACGGTGGTGGACGGCTGACGCCGCCAACCGGTGTCTCAAGCCGGCGTCGGCGCCTGCTCCGGCAGGACGCCCGCCGATTTCAATTCCCGCCAGAAATCGGCGGGGATCGGCTGGCCCATCAGCGTGACATTCTCCTGCACCCGCGCCGGGTTCTTGGTGCCGGGAATGACCGAGGCGACGACCGGATGCGCGGCACAGAATTGCAGAGCCGCGGCGCGCAGGTCCACACCATGGCGTTTGGCGATCTCCGCCAGCCGGTCGCGCGCCGCCACCTTGTCGGCGGAGGCCTCCTGATACTCGAAAGTCTTGCCGCCGGCGATGAGGCCCGAGTTGTAGGGGCCGCCGACCACCACATGCACGCCGCGCTCGGCACAACGCGGGAACAGCTCGTCCAGCGCCGGCTGGTTCAGCAGGCTATAGCGCCCGGCCAGCAGGAAGACGTCGGGGGCCGCCTGCTCCAGCGCCATCAAGCAGGGCTCCACCCGGTTGACGCCAAGGCCCCAGGCGCGGATCACCCCCTCCTCGCGCAGCCGGGTCAGCGCCACGGCGGCGCCCTTCATCGCGGTATCGAACACCTCCAGCCAGCGGTCGCCGTGGGCGTCTTCGGCGCAGTCGTGGATATAGGCGATGTCGATGCGTGCCATCCCCAGCCGTTGCAGGCTATCCTCGATGGAACGGCGCACGCCGTCGGCGGTATAATCGTAATCGACGCGGAACGGCAACCCCTTGACGAAGGGACCATGTCGGCCACCCTTGCTGGCGTCGGCACGCAGCAGCCGGCCGACCTTGGTCGACAGCACGAATTCGTCGCGCGGACGGCTGCGCAGGACATGTCCGAAACGATGCTCGGAAATGCCGGGGCCATATTCGGGGGCCGTGTCGAAATATCGAATGCCCGCGTCCCAGGCGGCGTCGAGGGTGACCTCAGCCGTCTCGTCCGTCACCTCCTCGAACATGTTGCCGAGGGGGGCGCCGCCGAAGCCGAGCGGGCCGGGCGGGGCAAAATGCGTGCTGTTGGACATGGAAAAACCTTTCCGTCTCTGGCGCGGGTCGATGCACCCGTTGAACACCGCGGTTCGGCGAGCCGTTCCTGCATCATCCGGCCTCTGCCGACTGTCGAGCCGTTGCTTGATCGGCATTCCGGCGATGCCCAGCTTGCTACGCGGAACAGACGAGGACCAGAGCGCAGATGGCGACGGCAGCGGATGAAAGCGCGGAGATTCTTGGCGAGGCCCGCCGCATCCTCGCCGCCGGGGATGAAAGCGCCCTGACTCCGCCGGCAACTCTCGGCGATCTGGCTGCACTGCTCGCCGACATTTTTGACGAGAGCTACACCGCCGAACGGGTGCTGGCATTGCTGACGCCAGCCCGCCGCCATGCCTTGAGGAGCCGCTTTGCCGTACCCGACGAGAGCGGCGGAGCGGAGGTCTGGCTGCCGGTCGATGTTCTGGACCGGCTGCGCAGCGTCGCCGACATGCCGCTCGACGCCATCCGCGCCCTGCTGGACAGCGGGAGGGCCCTGCCGGAGCCGGGCAGCGAGGAGCATTGCCGCAAGCGCCGCTGCGCGCCCCAACTGCTGCTGTCCGATCCCGGCGGCTGGCAGTGCCGAACCTGCGGCCTGACCGGGTGGGCCGACCTGCCACCCAACCCGGTCGTCGCCGGCCACCTGTCCGGCCAGCGCGCCCGCATCGCCGAACTGCACGCCCTGGCCGCCGCCATCTACGAGGGCTGGGGTGCCGGCGAGCGCTTCACCGTTGCCGATGCCGCGGCAAGCCGCCTGCCCGGCATCCCGACCGACCGCGACCGTCTGAAAGCCTTGCTGGCCGATCTGATCCGCGACGGTTTGCTGGAAGAAGCCCCCGGTCCGCGCGGCGGTGCCGGATACCGCGTGCTGGAGGAGCCGCCGGACTGGATCGCCGACGCCATTGCCGAACGCAAACGCCAGCGCGAGGCGGAGGCGCGCATCCGCGAGGAACGGGCCGCCGCCATGCGCAAGGTCCTGGAAGAAGGCCTGACCCACACCACCGCGGCCGGAGAGCCTGTCGAGATCGCGCAGAATGATCGCGGCCTGGAACTGCGCTTTCCCACCATCCCGTCCTGGGAGCTGCGGGAGGAGATGAAGCGCCAGGGCCATTGCCGCTGGGATGGCCGGCGGCGGCGCTGGTGCCGCCTGTCCCCGGTAAACCGCGTCGAACCCTGGTTGGCGGCGGCACTCGACGCCGGTGCCACGGTCGCACCACTGGGGACCGCCGATCCCGATGCAGAGGATTGGGGATACGAGGATTGGCCGGACTGACGCCGTCCTACAAATCCACCTCCAGCGTCACCTTCACAGGATCGAGCACCACCATCGTATGGAAGGACTGCACCAGTTCATTGTCGGCGAACAGGCGGCGCGACAGCAGCTCGTAGCTCGCCATGTCCGGGACCAGCAGGATCAGGACGAAGCTGGCCTGGCCGGTGATGAAATAGCATTGCTGCACCTCCAGCGCCTCGCGAAACAGGCGCTTGGCGGCGACGATGGTCGGTGTGCGGTCATTGACCGTCTGGACCTCCACCACCACCGTCACACCCTGCCCGACCGCGGCCGGATCGACGACCGCCACATTGCGCCGGATGACGCCGGCCGCCTCCATCCGGGCGATGCGGCGCTGCACCGCCGGGGCGGAGAGATGCACCGCTTCGCCGATCTCGCGTTGCGAGGTCTTGTTGTCCCGTTGCAGGATGCGCAGGATCGCGCGATCCTGGTCATCGAGCTGATCCGGCGGGCGGGCGATCGTTGAGCGCATGGCGGCTTCCACGAAAGATTTGTGCATCCATTGAGCGAAACTTAAACGCCCGGCCCGCCTGCGTCACAGTATCTTTGCGCTCGAACCTGTCCTGCGGGAGCCAGCGCGTGACGAACGCCTCCATCGACTCCACCTCAGTCACCCGGCCGGAGCCGGCGGTGCTGCCGCTCGCGCTTCTTCTGGCCTCGCTGCTGTCGCAGTATGTCGGGGCGGCCTCGGCAAAGTCGTTGTTCCCGATGGTCGGGGCGGAGGGGGTGACCGGTCTGCGCGTCGGGCTGTCGGCGCTGATGCTGCTGGCGATCCTGCGGCCCTGGCGCAGTCTGCCGGGACGGTCGAATATGGGCAACCTGCTGGTCTATGGCGCCACGCTGGGGGCGATGAACCTGTCGATCTACCGCGCGATGGAGTTGATCCCCATCGGCATCGCCATCGCCATCGAGGTGACCGGACCGCTGGCAGTGGCGCTGCTCGGCTCGCGCCGGCTGAAGGATTTCCTGTGGATCGCCTGCGCCGCAGTGGGTCTCGTCCTGCTTTTGCCACTGCGGGAGGCTAGCAGCGCGCTCAACCCGGTCGGCGTCGCCTATGCGGCGGCGGCGGCCTTCTGCTGGGCGCTCTATATCGTGTTCGGCAAGCGCGCCTCGGCGCTGCCGGGTGGGCAGGCTGTAGCCTGGGGCATGCTGGTCGCTGCCAGCTTCACGGTCCCGCTGGGGATTACCCATGCCGGCGCCGGGCTGCTGGTCCCGGCCGTGCTGCTGACCGGACTGGCGGTGGCGGTGCTGTCGAGCATGGTGCCCTATCTGCTGGAGATGATGGCGCTCCGCCGCCTACCCAGCCATGTGTTCGGCCTCGCCGTCAGCGCCTCCCCCGCCGTGGCGGCGCTGATCGGCTTCCTGATGCTGGGCGAGCGGCTGAGCACGGTGCAATGGGCGGCCATCGCCTGCATCATGTGCGCCTCGGCCGGCAGCGCACTCGGCAAGCGCGGGCGCGACACGGCGTAGCAGGAGCGGAAACAAGTCGAATAGCCGCCTTTGCACGGCGCCACTCTTCGCTATGATGTAGCACTCATAACGATGGTCGGGAAATCGTCGATGCCGTTCCGGATTCGCCGTGCCGTGCTGACCGCCACCGCGATGTTGCCCGTGGCCTTGCTGTCCTCCCTGCCGGCACGAGCCGCCTCGGCCGAACCGGTGCGGGTCTATGCCGCCGGCAGCCTGAAGGCGGTGCTGGGCGAAGTCGCCAAGGCTTACGAGGCAACACGGGGCATTCCGGTCGCCGGCACCTTCGGCGCCTCCGGCCTGCTGAAGGAAAGGCTGGAGAAGGGCGAGACGGCGGAGGTCTTCGCCTCCGCCAACATGGACCATCCCAGCGCCCTGCACGCCGCCGGACTGGCCGGCCCGGTGCGGGCCTTCGCGCGCAACACCCTATGCGCGCTGACCAAGCCGGGGCTGACGGTCACGCCCGACACGCTGCTCGACCGCATGCTGGACCCGGCGGTGCGGCTCGGCACCTCGACACCGAAAAATGATCCGGCCGGCGACTATGCCTGGGAACTTTTCGGTAAAGCGGACCGGCTGAGGCCGGGCAGCGGGGCGGCACTCGACGCCAAGGCGATCAAGATCACCGGCGGCCCGCAGGCGCCCCAACCGCCGGAAGGCCGCAACGCCTACGCCTGGCTGATGGAGCGGGATGCCGCCGACCTGATCCTCACCTACTGCACCAACGCCCGCCTCGCCACCCGGGAGAAGCCGGCGCTGGGCGTGGTCGCCATGCCGGAAGCACTGAACGTCGGTGCGGAGTACGGCATCACCGTGATGGCAAAGGGCGATGCCGCACGTGGTCAGGGTTTCGTCGACTTCGTCCTCTCTCCACCCGGGCAGGCGATCCTGCAAAGCCACGGCTTCCAGCCGACCGCCCGCTGAGGCCACCGATCAGGCGGCGCGGACCGTCGACAGGAAGTCCTCCACCTCGCTGCGCAGCCTGACCGTCTCGCGGACGAGGCCGCTTGAGGCGGCCAGCACGACGGACGCGGCGCTGCCGGTCTCGCCGACGGTCTGGGCGATGCCGGCGATATTGCTGTTGACCTCCGCCGTATGGCGGGCGGCCTGCTGGATGTTGGCGCCGATATCCTTGGTGGCGGCGCTCTGCTGCTCCACCGCCGAGGCGATGGCGGTGGCGATGTCGCTGACCGAGGTGATGGTGCTGCCGATGCCCTGCACCGCCGTCACCGTGCTGCCGGTGAATTGCTGGATTTCCAGAACCTTGGCCTGGATGTCGTCGGTGGCCTTGGCCGTCTGGTTGGCCAGCGCCTTCACCTCCGACGCGACGACGGCGAAACCCTTGCCATGTTCGCCGGCCCGCGCCGCCTCGATGGTGGCGTTCAGCGCCAGCAGGTTGGTCTGGCCGGCGATGGCGTTGATGAGTTCCACCACCTGCCCGATCTCCTGGGCGGCGGAGGCAAGGCTCTGGATCATGCCGTCGATCTTCGCCGCCTCGTCCACCGCGCGGCCGGCGACGCTGGTGGACATGGTCACCTGACGGCCGATCTCGGCGATGGAGGCGAACAGCTCCTCCGTCGCGGCGGCCACCGTGTTGACGTTGCTGCTGGCCTGTTCGGAGGCCTGCGACACCGCATGGGCCTGGGTGCCGGAACGGTCGGCGGCGAGAGCCATGCCGGACGCGTTGCTTTCCATTTCGTGCGCCGCGGCGGCGACGGCGGCGACCATCCCCATCACGCGTGCCTCGAACTGGGCCGCCATGTCGAGCAGGGCGGCGCGGCGTTCGGCCTCGGTGCGGTCCTTCTGCGCTTCCGCCTCGGCCTGGAGGCGGCGTACCTCCTCGCCGTTGCGCTTGAAGTCCTCCAGCGCGCGGGCGAGCGTCCCGACCTCGTCGCCGCGGTCCTGGTGGTTGATCGCGACCGACAGATCGCCGGTGGAGATGCGGTTGGTGGCCTGGGTCAGGTGCAGGATCGGCGTGGTGATGCGCCGGCCGATCCACAGGGCAAGGCCGAGGCTGACCGCCGCCAGAACCGAGACGGCGATGGCGATGTGCAGCATGGTCCGCGTCCGCGCGGCGGCGACGGTGTCGAGATAGACGCCGGAGCTGACGACCCAACCCCAGCCCTTGGTCAGCTTGGAATAGGCGGATTTCTCCACCGGATCGCTGGAACCGGGCTTGGGAAAGAAGAAGGAGGAATAGCCGCCGCCGGCTTCGGCCGCCGCGACCTCGTCGCGCACGAACAGCCGGCCGGTCTTGTCGGTGCTGTCCCACATCGCCTTGCCTTCGACCTGCGGGTTCAGGTGGGCCAGGATGTTGCCCTTGCGGTCGAGGATCAGCGCGTATTCCGAACCGTCGTAGCGCGCCGTCCGCGCGATGTCGAGCGCCAGCTTCTGCGCGTCGGCGAGCGGCAGTTCGCCGGAGGCCGCGCGCTGCTCGAACCGTTCGATGATGGAGGTCACCATCTCCACCGCGACGCGGGCGCGGGCCTGCCGCTCCTCCATCATCACGGTGCCGAGCGACCTCGCGGTCAGGACCCCGGCGCCGACCAGCGCCAGAACGGTGATCAGGGGAAGCAGCAGCAGGCGCCCCCGGATGCCACGCAATGCGGAAATCATGTCTCTGTTGCCCCCGGCGACTGGCTTTGTTGCAGCGGGTGCCTCGGCCGCGCCGTGGCCGGACACACCGGAACGGCCAAACCGGCGCCGCCCATCGGGCGGCACCGGTCGGGCCGTTCACACACTCTTATCGCGAGAATTTTCACAGAAGCTTTATGTATCGCAGAAATCTCCTCAGAGATTCACCACCCTGGGCGGCAATGCATAGACCAGCAGGGCGCCGATCAGCAGACAGCCGGAGAAAAACCACAAGGCGGCGCTGCTGCTACCGGTCAGATCGATAACGATGCCGATCAGCGAGTTGCTGACCAGACCGGCGATGCTGGCGAGCGAAATCGCCATGGCGAAGCCGGTGGCCGCCGCCGTGCCCTTCAGGAAGGTAGCCGGCAGGCTGAAATAGGCGGGGAGCGGACCGAGCACGCCGACCGAGGCGACGGTGAACAGCGCCACGGTGGCGACGAGGTTGTCGGCGAAGAAGGTGCTGGTCGCCAGCGCGGCCGAGGCGGCCAGGAAGGGGACGATGATGTGCCAGCGCCGCTCGCGCATCCGGTCGGAACTGGCGCCGATCAGCAGGATGCCGATGACGGCCAGGATGTTGGGGATCATCGTCAGCAGGCCGATGTGGAACGGATCGACCACGCCGGTCTTGCGGATGAAGGTGGGCAACCAGAAGCCGATGGCGTAGGCGGTCAGCAGGATGGCGAAGTCGATGCCGCCCAGCATCCACACCTTCAGATTCAACAACCCTTCCTTGAAGCTGTGGCCGGCATGCTTGGCTTCGGACTCGTCGCCATGCAGGTCGGCGGCGATGCGGGCCTTCTCATCCTCCGACAGCCATTTGGCGTCGCGGAAGGAATTCGGCAGGGCGACGAAGGTCAGGAAGCCGAGAAGCACGCTGGGCACCGCCTCCAGCAGGAACAGCCACTGCCAGCCGCGCAGGCCGTGGACATGGTCGAAATGGCTCATGATCCAGCCCGACAGCGGGCCGCCGATCACGCTGGACAGCGGCAGGCCGATGACGAACAGCGCCATGATTCGGCCGCGGCGGTAGGTCGGGAACCACAGCGTCAGGTAATAGAGCACGCCCGGCAGGAAGCCGGCCTCGGCGGCGCCCAGCAGGAAGCGGACGATGTAGAACTGGGTCGGGGTGGTGACCAGCATGGTGGCGGCCGACAGCAGGCCCCAGGTGATCATGATGCGGGCGATCCACAGCCGCGCGCCGACCTTGGTCAGCACGAGATTGCTCGGCACCTCGAACAGGATGTAGCCGACGAAGAACAGGCCGGCGCCCAGACCGTAGGCCGCC
Organism: Azospirillum sp. TSH100; assembly: GCF_004923295.1. Classification (NCBI taxonomy): domain Bacteria; kingdom Pseudomonadati; phylum Pseudomonadota; class Alphaproteobacteria; order Rhodospirillales; family Azospirillaceae; genus Azospirillum; species Azospirillum sp. TSH100. Next base: position 231,588 of record NZ_CP039637.1, on the reverse strand, counting down.
TCGCTGAACTGAAGGTCCCCCATCATCTGCAGCTTGGCGAAGCCGATGTTGATGCGGTCGAGATAGGCCGCCAGATAGCAGAAGCAGAGGAAAGGAATGAGGCGCCAGGTGACCTTCTTGTAGAGCTGATCCGTATCGACGGACTGCACGGCGCCAAGCGCGGCGTTAGGCGCCGCATCCGCTGTTGTCGTCTGGGCATAGGACATGTCGTCTGTCTCCTTACGCTGATCGCGTTGTGAACCCGTCCCGTTTCTCATGCCGGCGCCGCCTGTCTCGGGTGCAGCACCGGGTGTTGGCCCCAGTTTTGTTTTTTGTTGGTCCTGATACAGCAGGCCGCTTTAAGCGACCTTTTCAGCGAACTGCGCGAGCGCCTCCTGCTTGCTCACCACGTCGCCGTATTTGCTGTCGATGTCGAACAGGTTGGCCTCATGCGGGCCGTCATGGCGGTCGCCGACGCAGTCGCGCACGACGATGGTGCGGAAACCATGCTGGACCGCGTCCACCGCGCTGGCCCGGATGCAGCCGCTGGTCGAGCAGCCGGCCAGCACCACCGTATCCACCCCCATGGCATGCAGCATGGGCGCGAGGCTGGTGCCGAAGAAGGCGCTGGCATATTGCTTGGAGATCACCACCTCGCCCGTCAGCGGCACGACCTCCGGACAGAAGGCGGCGAGCGGGTTGCCCTCCACCATGTCCTTCATCACCGGGGCCTTGCGCACCCACATGCCGCCATCGGCGAAATGGCCGGGATGGTAGCGGATGTTGGTGTGGACGACCGGAATGCCGGCCTTGCGGGCGGCGTCCAGCAACTCCACCGTCTCCGCCACCGCGCGCACCACGCCGGGGGCGTAGAGCGGCGCGCCTTCGGTGGTGTAGCCCCGCATGAAGTCGATCACCAGCAGGGCCGGCCGCTGGCCGAAGCCGATCCGGTTGCCCCAGACGCCCTTGTAATTGTCGGATGCGCTTTGCCCGTCGGTCATGCGGATCACTCCTCAGTAGGCGCCGGACAGCAGGGCACCGGCGCCGGGCACGATCGGCTCCAGCTTCAGCGCCTTCAGCATGGCGTAGGTCGTGGCGATGGCGGCGGTCAGCACCGGCTTGCCGGTCTCCGCCTCCACCCGCGGCACCACCGGCAGCGACGGCATCTGCACGCAGGCGGACAGGACGACGACGTCCACGCCCTCCAGGTTCATGCCGCGCACGATGTCCGGCAGGTTGTTGGGATCGTGGCGGGCGACGTCGAGGTTGTCGGGGATCTCCAGCGCGCGCCAGTCCTGCACCTCGAAGCCTTCGGCGCGGATGTAGTCGACCACCAGCTCGGTCAGCGGGCGCATGTAGGGGGCGACAATGGCAATGCGCTTGGCGCCCATCACCTTCAGCCCGTCGACCAGAGCGCCGGCGCTGGTGACCACCGGGGCGGGAGCCTCGTTCTCCAGCGTCTTGCGGGCAAGGCGGGCTTCGGAATCGCGGTGGTAGCCGAGCCCCATCGACATGATGGCGACGAGGCAGGCATAGCCCAGCACATCGACGCGGGCGTCCGACAGCTCGACGGCGCAGCGGTCGGATTCGGCGTCCATCGCCGCCAGCTCCTCCTTCTTCACCGTCTTCATCCGCATGCGGGCGGAATGGAAGGTGAAGCGTTCCGGGCGGATCGCCTGACGCGCGGTCAGCATAGCCGGGATTTCCGTTTCCATGGTGACGTTGGAACTCGGGACGATCTGGCCGATGCGGTACAGCGAAGACATGGGTGTCGTTCCTATGGATCAGGCGAACGGGCCGGGGAGCTGGATGCCGAGGCTGTCGCCGAAGGCGGCGAGGAAGCCGTCGAGGTCATCCCACGGGATCATGTGCCCGGCGTTTGGGACGCGGGCGATGCGGATGGCGGGCTGGAGGCTGATAATCTCCGCCTCGTCCTCCGGCTGGATCACGCCGCCGCGGCCGGCGACGATCAGCAGGGCCGGGACCGGCAGCTTCGGCAGGTCGGCATGGATGTCGTCCCGGTGGAAGCCTTCATAGGCCTGGACGATGGCCGGCTCGTAGCAGGTGTGCAGCCATTCGGCGCGCAGCCGCAGCTGCTCCTCCGTCCAGGTCGGGCAGAAGGCGCGCATGGCGTCGGCATCCATGCCCGTCAGCGACTGGCGGATCGAATCGACGTACCATGGCAGGCCGCTGGGATAGGGCCGGCGGCCGGGGCCGGAGACCGGCGGATCGATCAGCACCAGCTGGCGCAGGCCCTTGCCTTCACCGCGCACCGCGGCGCGGATGGCGAAGCGGGCGCCCATGGAATGGCCGATCAGGATGCAATCGCTCAGGCCGAGCGCCGCGATGAAGGCGTTCACGTCGTCGGCGCAGGCGTCGATGCCGTAATCCAGATGCGGCCCGCTTTCCGACAGCCCACGCCCGCGCACGTCCAGCACATAGGTGTCGAACTGTTGCCCGAAGCGTTCGGCGACAAAGCCCCAGGTGACGGCCGGGCTGGTGATGCCGGGGATCAGCACGATGGGCGGTCGCCCGTCCTGCCGCTCCCCGCCATAGCGCAGGTAATGCTGGCGGATGCCGTTGGCCTGGACGTTGGCGCCATAGAGGAAGGTCGAGGCGGTCATGCCGCGACGCCTTCGCGCAGCGGCTGCTCATAGACGTCGTAGCCGAAGACCCAGGCCGGATCCTCCTGCGTGCGCAGGAAGGTGTTGGCGTTGGAAACCGCCTGCACCCGCGTCGCGCGGTCCTTGCGGTTGGCCTCGTACAGCGCGAAGGCGGTGCGGTAGTCGGTCAGGCCGGTCTCGGACAGGCAGCGGGTCAGCATCGCCGCGTCCTCGATCGCCATGCCGGCGCCCTGCGCCATGTGCGGCTTCATCGGGTGGCAGGCGTCGCCCAGCAGGACCAGCCGGCCGCGGCTCCACAGCGGCAGCGGGTTGCGGTTGCGCAACGGCCATTTGGTGACCTCCTCCGTGCACTCGATCAGCGCCTGGACGGTCGGGTGATAGCCCTGGAAAGCCTCGAACATCTCCTCGCGGCTGCTGTCGACGAAGGCCTCCTGGAAGTCCCAGGCCGGATGCGGCACGCCGGTGACATAGTAATATTCGTCGCGCTTCCCGGTGGTGAAATAGACCATCATGTGACGATCCTCGGTCCACCACTTGATGCAGTCCTCGAAGGTCAGGTCGTATTTCGCCAGCTGGTCGCCACGGATCAGCGCGCGGTGGGCGACCCAGCCGCTGTAGTTCGGCGCCTCGACCCCCAGCAGGGCCTCGCGGATGCGGGAATTGATACCGTCGGCGCCGATGACGATATCGGCGCGCGCCTCGGTCCCGTCGGCGAAGGTCAGGCGGACGTCGTCGCCACTGTCGGTGATGGTTTCCAGCCGCTTGTCGAACTGGACGGAACCGGGGGCCAGCGTGTCCATCTGCAACAGATGCATGTCGCCGCGATGGACGGTGACATAGGCGGCGCCATATTCGCGCCTGGCGAAATCGCCCAAGGGGATGCGCGACAGGTAATCGCCGGTGAAACCGTCGCGGCTGAACCAGAAGTCCGGCTTGGACCCCATCGCCTCCAGCGGCTTCTCGATGCCCAGCCGACGGAACACCTTCATCACGTTGGGGCCGACATGGATGCCGGCACCCAGCCGGGAGAATTCAGTCGCCTGCTCGTAGACATCGACCTGGAAGCCGGCCTGCTGCAGAAGCCCGGCGGCGGCGGCACCGCCCAGCCCGGCCCCGACAATCGCGATTCTCTGAGTCTTCCTCATGGGTATTGCCCTTTGCTGACATGTGGGTATTCGGCCGGCGGCACCATGGCGCGCGCGGCCGGATGCAAGGGTGCGGAAAGGGGGCCGGCGATTTTTCGCCCCGGCTCCGGCCGTCGACCGTTGCGCTGAACTCGATATACAGTGTGTACGCTGTTTTGGCTTGCCACGCAACACAATTCGCCATACAACACTACTCGGGCTTTGCGGCGCCCTCACAGGGCTTCGCAGCGGGATTTGACCGCAAAATAGCCATGTATCGCCTCATTTTAGGTCGCCACTGCCTGTTTATCGTTCATTTCGGCACAGCGCCAGCCAAGGGCTTACCCCCATACTGTCCTGGGCCAGATTAAGCTTATACGCTCTATATATGTTGGTCAGTCCGCCACTGCCGACGGCGGATGTCCACCCGGAAACACGGCCCGGATCGCGCAGGGCGCGGCCGCGGCCACCAAGGTTGGGAGAGATGAGATGCCGGTGAGCGATCGCGAGCTGACGCAGATGTTCGAGCGGGTTCTGACCCTGTCCAAGGTGGACAAGACCCAGAGCGTCGCTGTGCTTAAGAGCGACTATTCCAACCCGCGCATCGTGCGGGCGGCGATGGACGCGGCCCAGCACCTGGGGGCCAGCGTGTACGGGGTCGAACTGCCGGCCTTCAACCACCCGCGCGCCATGGGCATGGACATGACCGCCTATTGCGGTGACACGCCCCTGACCGGCAACCTCGCCGCCCAGCGCGCGCTGGAGGCGGCCGACCTGATCGTCGACACCATGATGCTGCTGCATTCGCCGGAGCAGGAGCAGATCCTGAAGACCGGCACCCGTATCCTGCTGGCGGTGGAGCCGCCGGAGGTGCTGGCCCGCATCCTGCCGACCGAAGAGGACAAAATCCGCGTCAACGCTGCGGCGGAGCGGCTGAAGCGGGCCCGCTCCATCGCCGTGACGTCGAAGGCCGGCAGCGATTTCCGCGCCATTCTCGGCCAGTATCCGACGGTGACGGAATACGGCTTCGCCGACGAGCCCGGCCGCTGGGACCATTGGCCGAGCGGCTTCCTGTTCTCCTGGCCGGACGAGGGCAGCGCCGAAGGCACGCTGGTGCTCGACGTCGGCGACATCCTGCTGCCCTTCAAGACCTATGTGCGCGAGACGGTGACGCTGGAGATCGAGGAGGGCTTCATCCGCCGCATCCATGGCGGGTTCGAGGCGGAGTACCTGCGCGACTACATGGCCTATTTCAAGGATCCTGAGGTCTACGGCATCTCCCACATCGGCTGGGGCCTGCAACCGCGGGCGCAATGGACGGCGATGGGGCTGCACGACAAGAATGACGGCATGTGCATGGACGCCCGCGCCTTCTACGGCAACTTCCTGTTCTCCACCGGCCCGAACACCGAGGTCGGCGGCAGCCGCAAGACCCCGTGCCACATGGACATCCCGCTTCGCGGTTGCGATGTCCTGCTGGACGGCGAACCAGTGGTGCTCGCTGGCGACGTGGTGGCGCCGGAAGCGTCGAAGGCATGAGAGGGGGCATGACCGGCGGCACAGCGGGGGCACCCCGTCGCCCTTCCCTGCCCCCGCCACCGCTGCTATCGTTCGCCACCCTCCCGGTCCACCGCATGTTGTCCCCGATGTCCCAAGACCTGCAGCCTGAAGACGGCCCCGAAGCTGGCCCCGGAGACGCCGAGTACGTCTTTTCCGACCAGATCGGCCATCTGCTGCGGCGGGCCTATCAGCGGCACCTCGCCATCTTCCAGCGCAATGCCTGCGACCCGCAGCTGACCTCGGTGCAGTTCGTCACGCTCTGCGCCATCCGCGACAACGGGCCGAGTTCGCTGATCGAGCTGGTGAAGTCCACCGCCATCGACCAGGCGACGATCCGCGGCATCGTCGAGCGGCTGAAGGCGCGCGGGCTGATCCACCAGACCTCCGACCCGCAGGACCGGCGCAAGGTCATCAACTGCCTGACCGGCGAGGGCCGGCAGTTGCTGGACGACATGGTGCCCTGTGCGCGGCGGATCAGCGAGCTGACCATGGGACAGCTGAACCCGGCGGAACGGCTGGCGGTGACCCATGTCCTGCAAAAGATGATCGCGCAGGGCGGGGACGAGTAACCTCCCGTCCCCCCTGCCCCCGTCGGATCCCCAAGGAGACTACGGGCGTGATCGCACCGGATGGACGCCTTATGGAAAAGACCATCGCGCTGCGGGTGAATGGCCATGCCGTTTCGGTGACGGCGATGGCCGACACGCCGCTGCTCTACATCCTGCGCAACGATCTGGCCCTGAACGGGCCGAAATACGGCTGCGGGCTCGGCGAATGCGGGGCCTGCACAATCATCCTCGACGGCGTCGCCGCGCGGTCCTGTGTCATCCCGCTGGCGGGCGCGGAAGGGCGCGAGGTGGTGACGCTGGAAGGGCTGGGCAACAGCGGCGCGCCCCATCCGGTCCAGCAGGCCTTCATCGACGAGCAGGCCGCCCAGTGCGGCTATTGCATGAACGGCATGATCATGACCGCCAAGGCGCTGCTCGACCGCAACCCGGCCCCGACCATGGACGAGGTGCGCCGCGCCCTGTCCGGCAACCTGTGCCGCTGCGGCACCCATGTCGAAATCCTGCGCGCCGTCATGCGGGCTGCGCGGCTTCTCTCCTCCCCCGGAGCACATCATGACGATCAACCCGACGCCCGCCCCTCAGTCCCCGCCGATGCCGACCCGTGCGGAACTGATGGCGGCGACCGGCGTCCTGCTGATCGTTGACGAGATCCAGCCGCCCTCCGGCCCGGTCGCTAAGGGGGCAACAGCCACGCCGAAGCCGCCGGAAACCGCGCTGTTCCTGGCAGTGCGCGACGACGGGCAGGTCTTCGCCTTCAACGGCCATGTCGATCTCGGCACCGGCATCCGGACGGCGCTGACCCAGATCGTCGCCGAGGAGCTGGACCTGCGCATGGACCAGCTTCGCATGGTGCTGGGCGATACCGGCAGCAGCCCCAACCAGGGCGCCACCATCGCCAGTGCCACCATCCAGATCTCCGCCGTTCCCCTGCGCAACGCTGCGGCGGAGGCGCGCCGTTGGCTGCTGGACCGCGCCGCTTCCCTGTTCGGCGTGCCGGCGGGAGAGTTGCGCGTTGAAGAAGGGGTTGTGATCGCTGGCGACGGCAACCGCCGCATCTCCTACGGAGAACTGGTGCGGGGCGGGCGGGTGGAACTGCGCATCAGCGGCGACGCCCCGCTGAAGCCGCGCGAGCAATACAGGCTGGTCGGCAAGGGCGCGCCGCGTGTCGACATCCCGGCCAAGGCGACCGGCGAGTTCTCCTATGTGCATGATCTGCGGCTGCCGGGGATGCTGCATGGCCGGGTGGTGCGCCCGCCCTATGCCGGCATCGACAGCGGCGAATTCGTCGGCAACAGCCTGGAGAGCGTCGATGAAGGCTCCATCGCCCACATCCCCGGCATCGTCAGGGTGGTGGTGGTGCGCGACTTCGTCGGCGTGGTGGCGGAGCGCGAGGAACAGGCGATCAAGGCGGCCCGCGCGCTGAAGGTCACCTGGAGGCCCTGGACCCGCAAGCTGCCCGACCTGTCGAACCTCGCCCAGGCCCTGCGCGAGAATCCCAGCACGCCGCGCAAGGTGCTGGACAAGGGCGACGTCGATGCCGCGCTTGCCGCCGCCGACCAGCGGATGACGCGGACCTATGTCTGGCCCTACCAGATTCACGGCTCCATCGGACCGTCCTGCGCGGTGGCCGATTGCAAGGCGGACCGGGCGACGGTCTGGTCCGGCACCCAGAACCCGCATCTGCTGCGCGCCGACCTCGCCTGGCTGCTGGAGTGGTCGGAGGAGCGGATCGACGTGGTGCGGATGGAGGCCGCCGGCTGCTACGGCCGCAACTGCGCCGACGACGTGGCGGCGGATGCGCTGCTGCTGTCGCAGGCGGTCGGTCGCCCGGTGCGCGTCCAGCTGACCCGCGAGCAGGAGCATCTGTGGGAGCCGAAGGGCACCGCCCAGTTGATGGAGGTCGATGGCGGCATCGATGCCGACGGCGGAATCGTCGCCTACGATTTCGCCACCAGCTACCCGTCGAACGGCGCGCCGACGCTGGCTCTGCTGCTGACCGGACGGGTCGATCCGGTGGCCGCCGTCTTCGAGATGGGCGACCGCACCTCGATCCCGCCCTACGACTACGAGAACATGCGGGTGGTCATCAACGACATGGCCCCCATCGTCCGCGCCTCCTGGATGCGCGGGGTATCGGCGATGCCCAACAGCTTCGCCCATGACAGCTACATCGACGAGCTGGCCTTCGCCGCCGGGGTCGATCCGGTGGAATTCCGCCTGCGCCACCTGCGCGAGGACGAACGCGCCGCCGACCTGATCCGCGCCGTTGCCGGCCGCGCCGGCTGGCAGCCGCGCACCGCCCCGCAACAGACCCCGCCGGAGGGCGACATGCTGCGCGGCCGCGGCTTCGCCTATGCCCGCTACATCCACAGCAAGTTCCCCGGCTTCGGCGCCGCCTGGGCCGCCTGGGTCGCCGACGTGGCGGTCGACCGCAGGACCGGCGAGATCGCAGTGACCCGCGTGGTCGTCGGCCATGATGCCGGCCAGATGATCAACCCCGACGGCGTGCGCCACCAGATCCACGGCAACGTCATCCAGTCGGCCAGCCGCGTGCTGAAGGAACAGGTGGAGTTCGAGGACTCGGTGGTCGCCGCCAGGGAATGGGGCGGCTACCCGATCATGACCTTTCCCGAGGTGCCGGACATCGACGTGCTGATGATGCCGCGCGAGACCGAGCCACCGTTGGGATCGGGCGAGTCCGCCTCGGTTCCCAGTGCCGCGGCCATCGCCAACGCCATCTTCGACGCCACCGGCATCCGCTTCCGCGAACTGCCGATCACCGCGGAGCGGGTGCGCGAGGCGCTGAACAGCCCATCCGAACCGGTGCCACCCGCCCCGCCCGAAGCCGCCAAGCCGCGCAGGCGCGGCTGGAAGGCGTGGCTCGGCGCCTCGCTGACCGGCTTATGCGGGGTGATGATTGGCATGGCCAGCAGCGCCCTGCCCTTCCGCGCCGAGATCGCCCCGGTGTCGCCGCCGTCGGCCGGGCTGTGGGCGCCGGCAACCATCGAACGCGGGCGGCAGCTGGCGGCGTTGGGCGACTGCGCGGTCTGCCACACGGCGGAGAATGGTGCGACCAATGCCGGCGGCCGGCCCTTCGAGACGCCCTTCGGCACCGTCCACAGCACCAACATCACGCCGGACCCGGAAACCGGGATCGGGAGCTGGTCCTTCGCCGCCTTCGACCGGGCGATGCGCGAGGGGATCGGCCGCGACGGCCGGCATCTCTACCCGGCCTTCCCCTACACCGCCTTCCGCAACATGACCGGCGACGACATGCAGGCGCTCTACGCCCACATGATGACGCAGCCGGCGGTGCGCAGCGAGGCGCCGGCCAACGCCATGCGCTTCCCCTTCAACCTGCGCCCGATGATGGCCGGCTGGAACACGCTGTTCCTCAACCGCGAGACCTACAGGCCGGACCCGCAGCGGAGTGCCGAATGGAACCGCGGCAATTATCTGGTCAACGGGCTCGGCCACTGCGCCGCCTGCCACAGCCCGCGCAACGCACTGGGGGCGGAGAAGCTGGGCGAGGCGTTCCTGGCCGGCGGCACCGTCGACGGCTGGGAGGCGCCGGCCCTGACCGGCCTGTCCAAGGCGCCGAAGCCCTGGACGGAGGAGGATCTGTTCACCTATCTGCGCACCGGCTTCTCCCAGCGCCACGGCGTCGCCGCCGGCCCGATGGCCGCGGTGGTGCATGAGCTGTCAACCGTACCCGAAGCTGATGTGCGGGCGATGGCTGCCTATCTCGCCTCGCTCGGCGGCGATGCTGTGGAAACACCCGCCGTCGTTCCGGCCCCCGTCAACTCCGCCAATGGAGAGCGCATCTTCAACGGTGCCTGCCAAGCCTGTCACAGCGACGGCAACGGGCCAACGCTGTTCGGCGTCAGCCCGTCGATGGCGGTGAACAGCAACGTCCACAGCGACAGCCCGGACAACCTCGCCCGCGTTATCCTGCATGGCATCCAGACCCCGGCGACCCGCGACCTCGGCTATATGCCGGCCTTCCGCGACAGCCTGTCCGACAGGCAGGTCGCCGATCTGCTGGCCTACCTGCGCGGCCGCTTCGCGCCGGACAAGGCGGCCTGGACCGACATCGCCACTGCGGTGGCTAAGGCGCGGGCCAATCCGGGAACCCATTGAGGCCGTGTCGGCGCCTTACGGCACGCTGACGAACTCCACCCAGTTCGGCTGCTTGCCGGCCGGATAGCGGGCGAGCGTGGTCAGCACGCCGCTGCCGCCGTCGATGCGGTAGACCGTCATGCTGTCGGACTTCTCCCCCACCGCCGCCAGAAAACGGCCGGTCGGGTCGATGTTGAAGCCGCGCGGCTGCTCCTCGGTCGCCACGCTGCCGAGCGGCGTCAGCAGGCCGCTTTCCCGGTCGATGCGGAAGGAGCGGATCGTGTTGGTCCGCCGTTCGGAGATGTAGAGGAAACGGCCGTCCGGCGTCGTATGGATGTCGGCGCCCCAGGGCTCGCCCTTGAAGTCCGCCGGGAGGGACGGCAGGCGCTGTTTTTCCGTCAGCGTGCCGGTCTTGGTATCATAAGCGAACACCGCAACGGCGGCGTCCAACTCGTCGACCAGATAGAGGTGCCGGGCGTCGGGATGGAAAACGATGTGGCGCGGTCCGGATTTCGGCGGCAACACCACCGACGGCGGATCGTTCTCGCCCAGGCTTCCGGTCGCCGCGTCGAAACGGAACTGCACCAGCCTGTCGGAGCCCAGGTTGGTGGCGAAGGCGAAACGGTTATCGGGCGACAGCTGGATGGAATGGGCGTTCTTGCCGGTCGCCACCACCTGCTGCGGCGGTCCCACCTTGCCGTCCGGTCCGATCGGATTCACCGCCACCTTGTCGCCGCCATAAGACGCGCTGAGCAGGTATTTGCCGCTTCGGTCGGGGACGATGTACGGCATGCTGTCGGCCAGGGGACCGCTTCCGAGATGGCTCAGCTTTCCGGTCGCCGCGTCGATAGCGAAAATCTGCACCTGATAGGGCTGCGAGCGCACGCCGGCATAGAGGAAGCGCCGGTCCGGGCTGATCGCCAGGGGAGTGGAGGTGCCGGGCTTGTCCACCCCGACGAAGGGCACCGCTCCCATCGGCGTCATGGTGCCGGTCGTGCCGTCCAGCCGAAAGACGCTGATGTCGTTGCTGGCGGCATTGGAAACGTAAGCGAAGCTGTCGGCTTGCGCCGGCACGGCCGCGACGAAGGCAGCGGAAGACAGCAGCATCGCCAGGGCGATGCCGTAACGGCGATCCATGTTTTCCTCCCTGATGTGGATGTCCACCAGCCGCGGGCGCCGGTTGCTCCGGTCATTTCCGCGGCGGCGGCTTTCGGGTCCGGCTGCCGGTCAGGTGACCGGCGCCGGGTTGAACAGGGTCAGCGCATTGCGCAGGCCCCAATGGTCGGCCCAGGTCTGCTTATGGCCGCTCGCCACCTCCAGGATCAGGCGGAACAGTTCCCAGCCCACCGCCTCGATGGTTGCTTCGCCGGTGGCGATGCGGCCGGCATCGACATCGATCAGGTCGTGCCAGCGCGACGCCAGTTCCGTCCGCGTCGCCACCTTGATGACCGGCGCCATGGCGAGGCCGTAGGGCGTGCCACGGCCGGTGGTGAAGACCTCGATGTTGCAGCCCGAGGCCAGTTGCAGCGTTCCGCAGATGAAGTCGCTGGCCGGAGTGGCGGCATAGAGCAGCCCCTTGCGCGTCGCCCGCTCGCCCGGCGACAGCACGCCGACGATCGGGCTGGTGCCCGACTTGGCGATGGAGCCGAGCGCCTTCTCCACCACGTTGGCGAGGCCGCCCTTCTTGTTGCCGGGGGTCGGGTTGGCGCTGCGGTCGGCCGAACCGACCTGGAGGTAATCGTCGTACCACCGCATCTCGCGGATCAGCGCGCGGCCGGTCTCCTCGTCGATGGCACGCGGAGTGAGCAGATGGATGGCGTCACGCACCTCCGTCACTTCGGAGAACATGACCGTGGCCCCGGCCCGCACCAGCAGGTCGGCGGCATAACCCACCGCCGGGTTGGCGGTGACGCCGGAAAAGGCGTCGCTGCCGCCGCATTGCAGCCCGACGACGAGATCCGACGCCGGGCAGGTCTCGCGCCGCCGCTCGTTCAGCTGCGCCAGCCGGCGGTCGGCCATCTCCAGGATGGAAGCGACCATGTCGCCAAAGCCCTGGTGGCGTTCGTCCTGCAAGGTGACGATGCTCGGCTCCACCCCGGCCGGCAGCAGCCGTTCCGGCTGGAGCTTCTCGCAACCCAACCCGACGACCATCACGGCCCCGCCCAGGTTGGGATTGCGGGCAAGGTTCTGCAAGGTGCGGATCGGCACCGCCGCCCCCGGCGCATTGATCGCCACGCCGCAACCGTAGGTGTGGTTCAGCGCCACCACGTCATCGACGTTGGGGTATTTGGGCAGCAGTTCCTTCTTGATCCGCTCGATGGCGAAATCCATCACCCCGGCGACGCACTGCACGCTGATGCTGATGCCCAGCACATTCTTGGTGCCAACCGTTCCGTCCGGATTGCGGTAGCCCTCGAACGTATAGCCGTCCAGCGCCGGGGCGTCGGGCGGCACGGCGGTCGCCAGCGGCAGAGTGTCGAGTTCCGGCGCTTCCGGCAGGCGGACCAGCGATTCCTCGATCCAGGCTCCGCGGCGGACCGGGCGGGCGGCGGTGCCGATCACTTGGCCGTAGCGGACGATCGACGCTCCTTCCTCCAGATCGGCCAGCGCCACCTTGTGACCCTGCGGCACGAATTCGGTCAGGACCAGCCCGCACTCGAACTCCGTCCCCGGCGGCAGCCCGCCGGAGTTCACCACGATGGCAACGTTGTCGTCGGGATGGACCAGGATGTAGAGAGGCTTCTGGGTCATGGCTTGCCCTGACTGTGTCGGGATATCCCCCTCTCCCCCCGGGGAGAGGGTCGGGGCGAGGGGGATGCATCGCGTGGATTCTTGATGAGGGTCGCCACGCGACCCCCTCACCCTAACCCTCTCCCCAGGGGGGAGAGGGGATTATGCCCAGCCGAAAACTCACAACCTCACCGCACCAGACACGGCCGCTTGTTGTCGAAAGTCCAGCCGGGGATGAGGTACTGCATCGCCATGGCGTCGTCGCGGGCGCCCAGGCCGTGCCGCTTATAGAGGTCGTGCGCCTTCGCCAGCTCGTCCATATCGATCTCCACGCCCAGCCCCGGCTTCTGCGGCACCGCGACCAGCCCGCCCTCGATCCGGAAGGGTTCCTTGGTCAGGCGCTGACCGTCCTGCCAAATCCAGTGGGTGTCGATGGCGGTGATGTGGCCGGGAGCAGCGGCGGCGACATGGGTGAACATCGCCAGCGAGATGTCGAAATGGTTGTTGGAGTGCGAGCCCCAGGTCAGGCCCCACTCGTGGCACATCTGGGCGACGCGGACGCTGCCCTGCATGGTCCAGAAATGCGGGTCGGCCAGCGGGATGTCGACCGACTGAAGCTGGATGGCATGTCCCATCTGGCGCCAGTCGGTGGCGATCATGTTGGTGGCGGTCGGCAGGCCGGTGGCACGGCGGAACTCCGCCATCACCTCACGCCCGGAATAGCCCTGCTCGGCGCCGCAGGGATCCTCGGCATAGGCGAGGACGTCACCCTTGCCCTTGCAAAGCCGGATCGCCTCCTCCAGCGACCACGCGCCATTCGGATCGAGCGTGACGCGGGCCTGGGGGAAGCGCTTCGCCAGCGCCGTCACCGCCTCGATTTCCTCCTCGCCGCGCAGCACGCCGCCCTTCAGCTTGAAGTCGTTGAAGCCGTAACGGTCATGGGCGGCCTCGGCCAGCCGGACCACCGCGTCGGGCGTCAGCGCCACCTCGTTGCGCAGGCGGAACCAGTCGTCCTTGGCATCCGCTTCGCTGCGGTAGGCCAGATCGGTCTTGTTGCGGTCGCCGACATAGAACAGGTAGCCCAGCATCTCCACCGCGTCGCGCTGCTGCCCCTCGCCCAGCAGGGCCGCAACCGGCACCTCCAGGAACTGGCCCAGCAGGTCGAGCAGCGCCGCCTCCAAAGCCGTCACCGCATGGATGGCGATGCGCAGGTCGAAGGTCTGCAAGCCGCGACCACCGGAATCGCGGTCGGCGAACGCGCGGCGGGCCGCATTCAGGATGTTGTTGAAGGCGCCGATCGGCTGGCCGACGACCAGGGCGCGGGCGTCCTCCAGCGTCTGGCGGATCTTCTCGCCGCCGGGAACCTCGCCGACGCCGGTGTGGCCGGCGCTGTCCTTCAGGATCACCACGTTGCGGGTGAAATAGGGGGCATGGGCGCCCGACAGGTTGAGCAGCATGCTGTCCTGGCCGGCGACCGGCACGACCAGCAGTTCGGTGACTTTGGGCGAGGACATCTGAGTGGCCATGATGCGGGGTCTCGACAACGGGAATGCGGGAAAATACGTATCAGGCGGCTTGGAGCAGCGCCTGGGTATAACCGAGCGCGAAGGCGAAGAAACGCTCGCGGTCGGGATCGACCTCCGAGAAGGGAACATGGTCGGGGCAGAGGATGCCCTGGTATCCGACCTCGCGATAGGCGCGGATGCAGGCGGCCATGTCGACCGACCCCTCATCCGGCATCGCCTCGCGGAAGTCGAGGTAACCGCCCTTGATGTTGCGGAAATGGACCATGAAGATGCGGTTCTGCGGGCCGAACTCGCGGATCGCTTCCAAGACCGTCTCGGTCGGGGTGCGCGACATCTCGGCGATGGTGCCCTGGCAGAAGTTGAAACCGAGCGACTTGCTCTCCGGCGCCAGAGCGACGAAGCGCCGCAATCCGTCGAGCGAGCCCAGCACATGATGGACGCCGTTCAGCCCGCCCGGCGGATAGGCCGGGTCGTGCGGATGGCAGGCCAGCTTGACGCCGGCCTTCTCGGCGGTCGGCAGGATCGCCTCGACCAGATATTCGATGGCGCGCCAGCCGTCGGCCTCGCTGACGCCACCGGCCTCGCTCGCCATCACCTGACCGCAGGTCTCCGGCGCACCACGTGCCGCCACAGGGGAAGGCTTGGTGCCGGTCTCGTCCTCCGGCAACACGGTGCCCCAGTAGGAGAAGCGGGCGTCGTTCTCCGCCTTGTATTCGTCGGCGCGGAAGGTGCTGCACTTCATGCCACCGCGGCCGTCGACCACGCCGGTGCGGGTGATGCCAACCATGGCGACCGTGTATTTCACCGTGTCGACACCGCCGTCCGCCGCAGCGCGGATGTTGTGGCGCAGCCGCTCCGCCGCCACCGCCGCCTTCTCCGGCGCCCGCAGGCTGTCGAGCAGGATCGAGCCGACGTCCAGCGCCAGACAGTCCAGCGTCAGGCCATGGCTCTCCACCCACTTGCGCTGGGCGGCGACCTTGCGACCGTCCCACAGGCCGGCCTCGACATTGTCGTCGGCCATCACCGGCGCGTTCGGCCGGCTGTCGATGACGATGCCTTTGGCGCCGAGCTGGGCGGACAGGCGCAGGCGCTTGTCGGTGGGGTTGATGAGCTGTTCGCCGATATACATGGGGAAGACCCTTTGCCGAACCGTTCGACGTGGACTTGGAAAGGGGGGACGGGAGCCCCGCCCCCACGGGCCGTTACTTCTTCAGTTCCATCCGCTTGATCTCGCCGACGATGACGAGATAGCTGACCGCCGCGATCAGGGCGTTGGCGCCGACGAACACCAGCGCTCCGTTGAAGGAACCGGTGGTCTGGATGATGTAGCCGATGACGATCGGCGTGGTGATCGACGAGATGTTGCCGCACATGTTGAACACGCCGCCGCTGAGGCCGGTGATCTCCTTCGGCGCGCAGTCCGACATCACGGCCCAGCCCAGCGCGCCAATGCCCTTGCCGAAGAAGGCCAGCGCCATCAGCGACACCACGACCCACTGGAGATCGGTGTAGTTGCAGGCGATCATCGCCATCGACATCAGCATGCCCAGCACGATCGGCGTCTTGCGCGCTGCGGTCAGGGAGTAGCCCCGGCGCAGCATGGCGTCCGACATCACGCCGCCCAGGATGCCGCCGATGAAACCGCAGATCGCCGGGATGGAAGCGATGAAGCCGGCGTTGAGGATCGACATGCCACGGGCCTGGACCAGATAGACCGGGAACCAGGTGATGAAGAAATAGGTGATGGCGTTGATGCAGAACTGGCCGACGAAGATACCGACCATCATGCGGCTGGCGAAAAGCTGGCGGATGTAGTCCCACTTCGCCCCGCTCTCGGTGGCGGCCGCCGCCTTCCGGCCGTCGTCCATGTTGATCAGACCGCCGCCGGCCGCGATGTGGTCCAGTTCGGCCTGATTGATGCGCGGGTGGTCCTTGGGGGCATAGACCGTCTTCATCCACACGCCGGCCATGATGATGCCGAGCCCGCCCATGACGCCGAACACCCAGTGCCAGCCGAAGGAATGGGTCAGCCAGCCCATCAGCGGCGCGAAGATCACGGTCGCAAAATATTGGGCGGAGTTGAAGATGGCCGACGCGGTGGCCCGCTCCTGTCCGGGGAACCAGGCCGCGACGACACGGCTGTTGCCGGGGAAGGACGGCGCCTCGGCGAAGCCGACGGCAAAGCGCAGGGCGAACAGCACCATCACCGCGGTGCCACCGACGAAGAAGCCGATGGAGCCCTGCATCAGCGTGAAGACCGACCAGGTGAAGATGCTCAGCCCGTAGACGATCTTCGACCCGTAGCGGTCGAGCAGCCAGCCTCCCGGCAGCTGTCCGAGCACATAGGCCCAGCCGAAGGCGGAGAAGATGAAGCCCATCTCGGCGGCGCTGATCCCCAGCTCCTTCGAGATCACCGGGCCGGTGATCGACAGCGTGGCGCGGTCGGCGTAATTGATGACCGTGACCAGGAACAGCATCGCCAGGATGAGATAGCGGACTTTCGTCTGCTTGGCGGCGGGTTGGGCGGCGGCGGTGGAATAGGCGGCGCGCTCGGTGTTGGCGGCGGCGCTCTCGATCGTCATGAGATTTCCTCCCTCAAGGCATGAGGGCGGGCAGGCGCGGCAGTCCGTTCGCGGACCCTGTTGGCGGATCCGGCGTCCTGGCTGCACCTTGTGTCCGGCGTCGGGAACTGAAGCCCGGCACCTGCCCGTCCGGCGATGGTTCGTTGCCGTGGGTTGCGGAGAGTTACTGCGGGCCCAGCGCGTCGATCAGGGCGCGCAGATCCTCGACCTCGGCCGGCGTGCAGTCGGTCAGCGGCGCGCGCACCGGACCGGCGGAACGGCCGACGATGGCGGCGCCCGCCTTGACGATGCTGACGGCATAGCCGGCCTTGCGGTTGCGGATCGCCAGATAGGGCAGGAAGAACTGGTCGAGCAGCCGGTCGGTGGTGGCGGTGTCGCCGGACGCAACCGCGCGATAGAACTCCATCGCCGTGCGCGGGATGAAGTTGAAGACGGCCGACGAATAGACCGGCACGCCGATGGCGCGATAGGCGGCGGCATAGACCTCGGCGGTCGGCAGGCCGCCCAGATAGCTGAAGCGATCGCCCATCTTGCGGCGGATCGTCGTCATCAGCTCGATGTCGCCCAAGCCGTCCTTGAAGCCGATCAGGTTGGGGCAACGCTCGGCGAGGCGGGCGAGGCGGTCGGCGCCCAGCTTGCAGGTGGCGCGGTTGTAGATGATGACACCGATGCCGACCGACTTGCAGATCGCCTCGACATGGGCGGCGACCCCGTCCTGATCGGCTTCGGTCAGGTAGTGCGGCAGCACCAGGATGCCGGCGGCCCCGGCCTTCTCTGCGGCCTGCGCCATTTCGACCGCGATCCGGGTGGAATAGCCGACGCCGGCGATGATCGGCACCTCCTTGCCGCAGACCTCGACGGCCAGCGAGACGATGCTCTTGTGCTCGTCGGGCGTCAGGGAGAACAACTCGCCGGTGCCGCCGGCGGCAAACAGGGCCGACGCGCCATAGGGCTTCAGCCATTCCAGGCGGCGGGCATAGCCGCCCGGCTCGAAGGTGCCGTCGGCGGTGAAATCGGTCAGCGGGAACGACAAAAGACCTTCACTGACGACGGCCTTCAGGGCTTGCGGTTCCATCGGGGGCATCCTTGGAAAACGGTGGAGAAAATATCCGTGCAGGCCCGCAGGGGCGACGCTGCGGGCCAATGGTGGTTTGAGCCGGTGTTGCGGGCCGGTCCTGCGGCGATCCGTTCGACACCGGCGGCGTCCGATGACAGAACGACTACCATCATATCAGTCATCATACAAGTGGTTTGATGAGCTTGGAGGCAATCCGCCTTCCCATCAATCGGCGGGCGGCGAAGGCCGGCCCGGTAAAGCAAAAAAGAGGGACGCGACCGGCGGTGCGGCGGCGTCCCTTTGGCAGCGGATGGCAGGATTGAAGTGAGACTATCAGCCGGTCGCGGCGGTCGCCTTGAAGTCGCCGCCAGCGCGCAGGCGGTCGCGGCTGCCGTTCAGGTGCAGGCGGATGGCGGCCCGGGCTCCCTCCGGATCCTGGCGCTCAATGGCGGAATAGATGGTCTGGTGCTCGTCGTTGATCCGCCGCAGATACTGGCGGCGGGAATCGCCCTCCAGATGACCGTAGCGCACGCGGGCGCGCGGGATCAGCAGCGATCCGAGATAGGAGAACAGCGCCAGGAAATGCTTGTTTCCGGTCGCGGCCGCAATGGCGCTGTGAAAGGCCAGATCGGCGTCGATGGAATCCTCGCCCGCCTCCACCGCAGCGGTCATGGTGTCCAGCGCCTCGCGCATGCGGACCAGATGGCTGTCGTCGCGGCGGATGGCGGCAAGATAGGCCGCTTCCGATTCCAGGCTGATGCGGACTTCCAGCACCGAAATCGCCTCGTTCACCGCCTCCAGCGTCGATTCCTCGATACGGAAGGGCAGGATCGCAGCGTCACGCAGGACGAAAGCCCCCAGCCCCTGCCGGGTGGAGACCATGCCGACCGCCTTCAGATTGGCAATCGCCTCGCGCACCACGGTGCGGCTGACACCGAATTCGTCGATCAGGTCTTGTTCGCTGGGAAGCCGGTCGCCACTCTTGTATTGCCCGCCGGAAATCCGTTCGGCCAGGGCATCCACCAATTGCTTCGCCAACGGATCCCGGCGCCTGCGCGCTGTCATCACCATCCTCACCCAACCAAGGCTCCGGGACGGACCGCCCGTCACCACTCCATCCCCAGAGTTAACACCCACAAAACCTATACGACAATAGACAAGCAAGCGGAGGTGGTCGGGAGAGGCCAGCCCGAACAGGCGCTATTGTCGCTGCCCTTTCAGGCACCCATTTGGCCACCCACTTGTATGATGACTGATGGCGTGATAGATCGCCTCGCAAACAAATCACCGGCCGTTGTTGTCTGTGGGCGCCCCTCTCCCGGCGCCCCCGCCCTTCAAGGAGACACCGTACATGACCATCACCGGCGAGATGCTGATCGGCGCCCAGGCGCATCGCGGCAGCCAGAGCGAGTTCCGCGGCTTTGACCCCGCCACGGGCGAGGCGCTGGAGCCCGTGTTCGGCGGCGGCGGTGCCGCCGAGGTCGAGCGTGCCTGCGCGCTGGCCTGGGCCGCCTTCGACGCCTTCCGCGAAACCGGCCTGGAGCAACGCGCCGCCTTCCTGGAGACGGTCGCCCAGAACATCCTCGACATCGGCGACGACCTCATCACCCGCGCCATGGCCGAGACCGGCCTGCCGCGCGCCCGTCTGGAGGGCGAGCGCGGCCGCACCGTCGGCCAGCTCCGCCTGTTCGCCCAGGTCGTGCGCGAGGGCAGCTGGCTCGAGGCCCGCATCGATCCCGCCATGCCGGCGCGCGCGCCGCTGCCGCGCGCCGACCTGCGTCAGCGCCACATCCCGCTGGGACCGGTCGCGGTGTTCGGCGCGTCGAACTTCCCGCTGGCCTTCTCGGTGGCGGGCGGCGACACCGCGTCGGCCTTCGCCGCCGGCTGCCCGGTGGTGGTCAAGGGCCATGGCGCCCACCCCGGCACCTCGGAACTGGTCGGCCGCGCCGTCCAGGCGGCGGTCGCCTCCTGCGGCCTGCCCGAAGGCGTCTTCTCGCTGCTGTTCGGCAATGGCCGGGACATCGGCACCGCGCTGGTCGCCGATCCGCGCATCAAGGCGGTCGGCTTCACCGGCTCGCGCGGCGGCGGGGTGGCGCTGATGGGGGTGGCGGCCAAGCGGCCGGAGCCGATCCCGGTCTATGCCGAGATGAGCAGCATCAACCCGGTCTTCCTGATGCCGGCGGCGCTGGCGTCGCGCGCCGAGGCGCTGGGCAAGGCCTTCGTCGCCTCGCTGACCATGGGCGCCGGCCAATTCTGCACCAACCCCGGCATCCTGCTGGCGGTGGAGGGTCCGGACCTCGACCGCTTCGTCGCGGCGGCGGTGGAGGCTCTGGGTGGCAGCGCCGCCTCGACCATGCTGACGCCGGGCATCCATGCCGCCTTCGACAGCGGCGTGGCGAAGCTGGCCGACAGCGCTGCGGTGGAGACGCTGGCCCGCGGTCTGGCCTGCAGCGGGCCGAACCAGGCGCAGGCGGCCTTCTTCACCACGACGGCTGAGGCCTTCCTGGCTGATACGGAGTTGCAGGAGGAGGTGTTCGGCGCCGCGTCGCTGCTGATCCGCTGCCCGGACGTGGCGGCGATGACGGCGGTTGCCGAGCGTCTGGAAGGACAGCTGACGGCGACGGTGCAGATGGATGCCGAGGACAAGGCGGCGGTGGCGGGTCTGATCCCGACGCTGGAGCGCAAGGCCGGCCGCATCCTGGCGAATGGCTGGCCGACGGGGGTCGAGGTCTGCCACGCGATGGTGCATGGCGGTCCGTTCCCGGCGACGTCGGACCCGCGCAGCACCTCGGTCGGCACGCTGGCGATCCGCCGCTTCCTCCGCCCGGTCTGCTATCAGGACATCCCCGCAGAGCTGCTGCCGGAAGCCCTGCGCGACGGCAATCCGCTCGCGCTGTGGCGCAGGGTCGACGGGGAGTTGGGACGCGGCTGACCGGTCAGGACCGGCCCTCGGTCGAGGAGCCGGTCCATGGAGCCTCTCCCACCGCTCCGCCGGAGCCGGTGGGGGTCGACCCGGAGGGAGAGGCCCGGCCTTCGACGAGCGCCCGGTCCGCCTGCACGCCGTCGGCGACTGTATCGAAGAAGGCGCGGACGCGCGCCGTGTTCCGCAGGTCCCGGTGCGTGACGATCCAGAGTTCGCGCGACAGATCGGCGATCGGATCCGGGAGGGCCCGCACCAGCCCGGGCTCCGGGTCACCCAGATAACAGGGCAGCAGCGCAAGCCCGACGCCTGACCGCGCCGCGACCATCTGGTTCACCAAACTGCCGGTGCGGTAGACCACCGCCGCCGCAGGCGCCATTTCGGCCAACCAGCGCGCAGCGTTCACGCCCACTGTCCCCTCCTCCCAGCCGATGAGCGGGTGCGAGGCGAGGTCCGCCGGCCCGGTCAACGGCGGCGCGGCGGCAAGGTACTCGGCGCCGCCATAGGCTGCCCAGGCAACGTCGGCGAGCTTGCGGCCCCACAGGTCGTTCTCTTGCGGACGGGCGACGCGCAGCGCCACGTCCGCCTCGCGCCGCGACAGGTCCAGCAGCCGGCTGTCCACGGCAAGTTCGATGACGATGCCGGGATGCCGGGCGCGGAACCGGCTGATCCAGGGCGTCAGCAGGCGGAAGGCAAGCGTTTCTGAGCAGGTGACCCGCAGCCGGCCCGAGAGCCGGCGGTCCAGCCCCGCCAAGTCGCGCGCAAGGCCAAGCGCCTCGTCCTCCATACGCTCCGCGACAGCGGCGGCCCGTGCGCCCGCCTCGGTCGGCACATAGGCGCCGCCCGGGCCACGCTCGAAAAGCGGCAGACCGATCCGGCCTTCAAGCGCGGTCAGGCGCCGGAACACGGTGGAGTGGTCTACACCCAATATTCCGGCCGCCCCCTTCAGGCCGCCCGCCCGTACGACGGCGAGCACGATCCGGTGATCATTCCAGTCATCCATACCGGGCAGGATAGCATCAGCATTTGCAAAAACGCAAAAGTACTTGGCAAACAAGCAATGCGACTTGCAAAAATGCGTGCTCTATGCTCGCGGCTTCACCCCGCCGCCTTGCGGCCACCGGCTCGGGATCCTGTGCCCCCGGTGAAGCCCACACGACGATCAAAAAGGATAAACCCCATGCCCAGCCTTCGTCTGGTCAGCCACAAGCTTTGCCCTTATGCGCAGCGCGCCGCCATCACGCTGGTCGAGAAGGGCGTTCCGTACGAACGGCAGATCGTCGATCTCTCGAAGAAGCCGGACTGGTTCAAAGCCATGTCGCCGCTGGGCAAGGTGCCACTGCTGATCGTGGACGGCGACACCGTCCTCTTCGAAAGCGCCATCATCTGCGAGTATCTTGAGGAAACCCAGCCGGGCCCCCGATTGCATCCCGAGGATCCGGCCGAACGGGCGCGGCACCGCGCCTGGGTCGAGTTCGCATCCGCCACGCTGAACGTGATTGCCGGACTCTATGGCACCGGCGACGAGGCGGGCTATCGGGCGAAGATCGCCGACCTGATGGCGAAGATGGCGTGGCTGGAGGGTGCACTTGGCGGGGGACCGTATTTCGCCGGTGTGCGTTTCAGTCTGGTGGACGCAGCCTTCGGTCCGGTGTTCCGCTATTTCGAGACTTTTGAAACGGCGCTGCCGCCGCTCGGCATTTTCGACACGACGCCGAAAGTTCGCGGCTGGCGGCAAGCGCTGGCCGCGCGCGCCAGCGTGCGCGGGGCAGTGACGGCTGACTATCACGAGCTACTCTCGACGTTTCTGCGTGAGCGCGGATCCTACCTGTCCGGCCTCATGCTGGATCGCTCAGGCGCCGGATGACCCGCGTCCGGACTTGCCCTGACCGCGCCCGACTTGCGGAGCCCGGTGCCGCCGCTCCATCGCCGCCCGCAGCAAAGCGGCGAAACGGAAGGGCGCGTGCAGGAACTTGCTGTATGGCAACGTCGCGAACCAGCCGAGGACGAGACCCAGATGGACCAGCAGCAGCGGCCCCATCGCCGCCGTCTCGCGCAGGGCCAGCAGCCCCAGGCCGCTGACCGCCACCAGGAACAGCAGCGCCAGCAAGGCGCAATCCGAAGCGGTCAGGCTGGGAGCCAGCGGACCGGGATCGGCACGCAGCTTAAGCCGGGCAAGCCCCATCGTGCCGACCAGAATGCCGGTTCCGCCAAGTCCACCCAGCAGGACCGGCAGGCTCAGCACCGGATAGGGCGCCTGCCAAGCCAGCGCATGATCGTAGACGGTCGCCACGGCGGTGGCGGCAAAGCAGAGCACCACCCCATAGAACAGCGCGTGGTGGAAGCGGCGCCGCGACCGGGAAAAGCGTTCGTCCCGGTCGTTGCAGCCGGCCCCGCCACCGCCGAGATTGCGCAGGCTGGCGGCATCGTACAGAGCGTCGCGCAGAGCCGGCAGCAGGGCCGCACCGGCCGGCATCGGCCCCATGCTGTGCCAGAAGGATGCAACGCTGAATCCCACGGCCAGCAGCGACCACAACGTCAACGCCCCGGCACCTCCGGCGATGGCCTCCCACGGCACCAGCCGGTAGAAGGCGCCCGGCCCCAGATGGCGCCCGAACAACAGATCCGGCGGGATCAGGATCAGGGCCGGCAATCCCACGAGCATCAGCGCTGACAGGGCAATCGCAACCATAACGGCGACGGCAGGCCATCCCGCGCAGGGCAGCCGCCCCCTGAACCATGGCGGCCAGACATGATCACGGTAGGTCTGCTGCCTGACCAGACTGAGGCTTTTGGGAAGATTCAGGTCGAAGGCATGCGGCGGCGCGTACTGGCACGCGTGGTAGCAGGACCGGCAGTTGTGACAGAGGTTGGACAGGAAGGCGAGATCCGCGGCTGAAACCTGCCGGCGCGCTTTCAACGCCCGGAAAACTGCGCAATAGCCGCCGCAAAACTGGCAGGCGTTGCAGATGTCCAGCGCCCGGCGGGCGTCCGCAGCGATCCGCTGCGTCTCGTCAGCGCCGGGCATGAACTGCCGCCTCCCGCCCGGCGATGCGTCCGAACACGGCGCCGACCGTCATGGCGCTACCCGCCAGATAGCCCGAACCCAGGATGTTGGGCGCCATGACGACCCCCGCCGCATAGACCCCCTCAACCTCCATTCCGTCCTTTCGCAGGACCCGCGCCCGCCCGTCGACCCGCACCCCCAGACAGGTGGACGTGACACCAACACGTACCGGATAAGCGCCGAAGGGCGGAAGCGCGATCGGAACGGCGAGTTGCGTCTTCGGCGGATGAAGGCCCACCGTCGCGCCCCCATCGGTGATCGCGGCGTTGAAAGCGGCGACGGTCGCTTCGAGCGCCGGCGGAGCGATGCCCAGCGTCGACGCCAACGCGCCAATGCTGTCTGCCCGGACCACTGGAAAGATGGAGGGCCGGAACCGCTCCCCGATCACCCCATCGAAAATGGAAAAGGCGACGGCGCCGGGACAGCCGGCGACCAGTTCGCCCCATGCCGTGTATCGCCTGGAGCCGACGACCGCCCCTTCGTCGGCAAAACGCCAGCCGTCGCGATCAACGACGATGCCGTGGACGATGCCGTCCAACCGGGTGACGATGCCGCCGTCGAAGGGCGGCGAACGTCCGTCCACCGCCACCATGTGGCAGCGGTCCGCCGCCCCAACCGGCTCCGCCCCTTCCTCCAGCAACGCCTTCAACGGGATGCCGGTCGCGTGTGGGGTGCCGCGGATCGTGAAGCAGTCGGCGACCCCGCCCCATTGCCGCCGCATCCAGTCGCGATCCGCCTGAAAGCCACCTGATGCGACGACGAGCGCCCGCGCCCGGATCGTGACCGGCGGCGTACCAACGGTGACGGCCCGCGACCCGTCCCGCAGATGCATAGCGTGAACGGTGCTGTCATATCGGATGGCCACCCCCAGTCGCTCGGCGGTGGCATAAAGCGCATTCACCAGCGCTTTTCCTCCGCCCAGAAAGAAAGCGGTCTTGCGGGAATAGGGCAGAACCTCGTCAGTACCGCCGTGGAACCGCACGCCGTTGCCGGAAAGCCAATCGACGACGCCGGCGCTGGCATCGACGAACAGGCCCGTCAGCCCCTCATCGGCGGCCTCAGCCACGCGGCGTAGATCGGCATGGTAATCTTCGGCCGGATAGCACCCGCGCACCCACGCGGTCGGTGCGTCATGCATGATCCGCATGTTGCGGGAATGGCGGGCATTTCCGCCACGCAACGCCTTCGGTGCGGCCTCCAGCAGCAGGACGGACGCACCCGCCCTGCGGGCCGCGATGGCGGCGCAGAGCGCGGCATTGCCGCCCCCCACCACCAAGACGTCGCAGTCGCAGGAAACACGAGTCATCGATCTGCCGCAGCGGAAGTAGGTCCGCCCCCGGTCTGCCGGACGAAGCCTGGAAAACCACCACTTTAGCGCCGGATAGCAGGTTCAGGGAAGAGCTGGCCCCTGCGACACAGCGCAGCGGTTGTCACATCATGTATCATCGGTTGACATACCAATGTTTCCTGCATCCCATAAAGGGTGCTTTGATGCAGCGCTTTCACCCGGGCTTGCGCTTTTTGTCAGCGCGCCGTCGCAATACAGGAACCGGCAACCATGGTGGTCCAGGCGTGTGGAGCGGCGGCAGGGAAAGAAAGGCGCGACCCGGCGATGCTGCTGGCCGCGGCACCCGAAGCCATGCCGGGTCTCTTGACCGCCCTGGTCGCCGAGGTCAACCCGGAGGCCGCGCTCTGGCTCGATGCAACGCTGGCCGCCCCGCCCCTGCCCGGCACGGCGGAGTTTATGCGCCTCTTCGCGATTGCCGGCCGCAAGCTGAACGGCTCCGCATCGCCGGGTTGGCCGCCGTCCCGGATCGCGCGCGCCGCCCTGCTCGCAGCGTCCGTCAACGTGGCGGGAGAGGAGGCGCCGGCCCGGCTGGCGACAGCCTTCCGCCGATCGGACAGCGCGGAGCGGGCGGCGATCCTCCAGGCACTGATGCTGTTGCCCGAGCCCACGCGCTTTGCCGATCTGGCCGCCGACGCCTGCCGGTCCAGCGTGCAGCCGGTGTTTGAGGCGATCGCCTGCGACAACCGCTATCCCGCCGCCCATTTCGCCGAACCGGTCTTCAACCAGATGGTGCTGAAGGCAGTGTTCACCGGCGCACCGCTGGCCCGCGTGACCGGGCTGGCGGACCGGACGACATCCCAACTGCGCCGCATGGCAACCGATTTCCGCGACGAGCGCCGCGCGGCCGGCCGGCCGGTGCCGGCCGACCTCGACTTCCTCCTCGACCTGGGAAACTGATGCGATGAGATTTTTCGATCCGCACATCCACATGACGTCGCGCACCACCGACGATTATGCTGCCATGCGCCGGGCCGGCATCGTCGCGGTGACCGAGCCGGCCTTCTGGCTGGGCCAGCCGCGCACCCATGCTGGCAGTTTCGAGGATTACTTCCTGTCGCTGATCGGCTGGGAGCGTTTCCGCGCCAGCCAATTCGGCATCCGCCATTTCTGCACGCTGGGCCTCAATCCGAAGGAGGCCAACAATCCCGACATCGTCGACGGCGTGCTGGAACTGGTCGACCTCTATCTGGAGAAGGACGGCGTCGTCGCGGTGGGCGAGATCGGCTACGACGACATGAGCCCGGCAGAGGACGACATCCTCGCCCGGCAGGTCGAGATGGCGAAGAATCACGGCATGCCGGTGATGATCCATACACCCCACCGCGACAAGAAGGCCGGCACGCGGCGCACGCTGGACCTGCTACGCGAGGCCGGCATGCCGCCGCACCTGACGCTGATCGACCACAACAACGAACAGACGCTGGAAATGGTACTGGAAAGCGGCTGTTGGGCCGGCCACACCATCTATCCCGGCAGCAAGATGGACGAGCCGCGCATGGTCGGGCTGGTCCAGGCCTTCGGACCGGAGCGGATCATGGTCAACAGCTCCGCCGATTGGGGCATCAGCGACCCGTTGAAGGTGCCGAAGACCGCGCAGGCGATGCGCGACGCCGGCATCACGGACGAGGCCATCGAAACCATCGTCTGGCGCAACCCCATCGCCTTCTACGCCCAGAGCGGCCGGCTCGACCCGGCAGAACTGGAAATCCCGCTGCCGGTCGACCAGCGCCTGCTGTTTGAAGGCAACACCGTCCTGCGCGGGCAAACCCCGAAAGTGGACTCGCCGCTGACCGTGGAAGTGGACGACTGACGGCGATGAGGCGCACGCTGGCCCTGAACGTCGTCGGGCTGACCGCCGACCTCCTGCCCCACGCCCCGGCCATCTCCCGGCTGGCGGTGCGCGGCATGCGCCCGCTGGTGCCGGTACTGCCGGCGGTCACCTGCACGGTGCAGGCCAGCATGCTGAGCGGGCTTCCCCCCGGCGGCCATGGCTGCGTCGCCAACGGCTGGTACGATCGCGACCTGTCGGAGATCCTGTTCTGGAAGCAGAGCAACCGGCTGGTCACCGGCGAGACTTTGTGGGACGAGGCCAAGCGGCGCGACCCGGCCTTCGTCGGGGCCAAGCTGTTCTGGTGGTACAACATGTATTCCGGGGCGGACATCAGCGTCACGCCGCGCCCGATCTATGCCGCCGACGGACGCAAGCTGCCGGACATCTACACCCGCCCCAACACCCTGCGCGGCGAGTTGTTGCAGGCGCTGGGGCCGTTCCCGCTGTTCCGCTTCTGGGGACCCGGCGCCGATCTGGTGTCCAGCCGCTGGATCGCAGACTGCGCGGCGGAGGTGGAGCGGCGATTCCGCCCGACCCTGTCGCTGGTCTATCTGCCGCATCTCGACTACGACCTGCAAAGGCTGGGCCCCGACCACCCACGCATCCCCACCCAGGTAGCCGCCGTCGACGCTCTCGCCGCCCCGCTGATCGAGGCGGCGGAGCGCGAGGGCACGCGGGTAATCGTGCTGTCGGAATACGGCATCACCGGCGTCTCCGGCCCCGTCGCGATCAACCGCGCCCTGCGTTGGGCCGGGCTGATCGCGGTCAGGGAGGAACAGGGCGGCGAACTGCTCGACCCCGGCGCATCGGCCGCCTTCGCGGTCGCCGACCATCAGCTGGCCCACGTCTATGTCCGCAATCCCGAACAGGTGGCGGCGGTGCGCGGCCTGCTGCTGGAGCTGGATGGGGTGGAGCGGGTGCTGGACGCCGATGCACAGCAGGCCGCCGGCATCCGCCACCCGCGCGCCGGTGAACTGGTCGCCGTCGCCCGCGCCGACCGCTGGTTCAGCTATCCCTACTGGCTGGACGACGACCGGGCACCCGACTTCGCCCGCACCGTGGAAATCCACCGCAAGCCCGGCTACGACCCGGCGGAGCTGTTCCTCGATCCCACCCTGCGCTGGCCCAAGGCATCCATCGCCTGGCGGCTGGCGAAAAAGGCGCTGGGCTTCCGCACGCTGATGGACGTGATCCCGCTTGACGCCGGACTGGTGAAGGGATCGCACGGCCGACCGACCGACCGGGTGGAGGCCGGGCCGCTGCTAATCTCCTCCGAACCCGGCCTGCTTCCCGATGGTCCGGTGCCGGCGGAGTCGGTCAAGTCCCTGCTGCTCGCCCACATCTTCGACGAGGTGACCGGTTCATGACCTCCCTGCTCCATCCGGACGCCCATTCCTCGATCGTCCGCCAGCACTTCACGGTCACCTTCGACTATGCCGTCGCCTTCACCCGCGGCGCCTTCGATCCGGCGAATGCCACCCTGGCCGAGGCCATGGGCGCAGCGGGGGCAGACCCGCGCCCGCGCTGTGTCGCCTTCGTCGACATGGGCGTGCTGGACGGGCATCCGACCCTGCCGGCGGACATCGCCGCCCATTTCGCCGCGCGCGACGATCTGCCGAACCTGGTGGCGCCGCCGCGCCTGCTGCCGGGCGGGGAAGCGGTGAAGAACGACCCGGCGCTGATCGGCCAGATGCACGACGCCATCCTCGGCAACAGCATCGACCGCCATTCCTACGTGCTGGCGGTCGGCGGCGGCGCCTTCCTCGACGCGGTGGGGCTCGCCGCCTCCACCGCGCATCGCGGCGTGCGGCTGGTGCGCATACCGACCACGGTGCTGGCGCAGAATGATTCCGGCGTCGGGGTGAAGAACGCCATCAACATGAACGGCGCCAAGAATCAGATCGGCACCTTCTCCCCGCCCTGGGCGGTGGTCAACGATGCCGCCTTCCTCGACAGCCTGCCCCAGCGCGACCGCATCGCCGGCATGGCTGAGGCGGTGAAGGTGGCGCTGATCCGCGACAGTACCTTTTTCGAGTGGCTGGAACGGTCGGCCGATGCGCTGACCCTGTTCGAGCCTGAGGCCGTCGCCCACCTGATACGCCGCTGCGCTGAGCTGCACATGCGCCAGATCGCCGGAGGCGGCGACCCGTTCGAGCAGGGCAGCGCCCGACCGCTCGATTTCGGCCACTGGTCCGCGCACAAGCTGGAAACATTGAGCCGCAACCATCTGCGCCATGGCGAGGCGGTGGCGATCGGCATCGCGCTCGACACCCGCTATTCGGTGCTGGCCGGCCTGCTGCCGGAAGGCGAGGATGTGCGCGTCGCCGTCCTGCTGGAGCATCTGGGCTTCCGCCTGTGGCACACGGCGCTGGCCCGCCGCGACGACGCCGGCCGGCCGCTGGTGCTGGCCGGGCTGGAGGAATTCCGCGAACATCTGGGCGGCCGACTGACCATCACGCTGCTGGCCGGGATCGGCCTGGGGGTCGAGGTGAACGACATGGACGCCGCTCTGGTCGAAAGCGCCATCGGCTGGCTGTCGGCACGGGAGACAGCCTGATGCGCCTGCCCGGCGGCGGCACGCTCGGCTATTGCCTGAATGTCCACCCGACCCAGAGCTTCGCCGAGGTTCGGGCGGCCCTGCTGGGGCCAGTGCGGGAGATCAGGCGCCGGCTCTGTCCCGACCAACCGTTTGGCGTCGGGCTACGCCTGTCGGCGGAGGCTGCGGCGGAAGCGGAGGTGGCAACGGAACTGGCAGCGATCTTCGAGGGCGAGGGGTTCGCAGCATTCACCATGAACGGCTTCCCCTATGGCCGCTTCCACGGCGTACCGGTCAAGCAGGCCGTCTACGAGCCGGACTGGACAACGGCGGAGCGGGTTGCCTACAGCCTGTCGCTGGCCGAGACCATGGCAGCACTGGTCCCAGCGGGTACGCTCGCCACCATCAGCACCGTGCCCGGCGGTTACGCCCCGCGCGTGACCGGGCGGGAAGCGGCGGTGGCCGACGGACTGTTGCGGAGCGTCGCCGGGCTGGTCCGGCTGGAACGGGCGACCGGCCGCACCGTGGCGCTGGCGCTGGAACCGGAGCCCTGGTGCCTGCTGGACCGAACCGCCGACGCCGTCGCCTTCTTCGGCGCGCATTTGTTCACCGACGAGGCGGCGAAACGGCTGGGCTCCCTCGCCGGGCTGAGGGCGGACGAGGCGGCGGCGGCACTGCCGCGCCATCTCGGCCTGTGCCTGGATGTCTGCCACATGGCGGTCAATTTCGAGGACCCGGCGGAGACGCTGGGAACCCTGGCCGCAGCCGGCATCCCGATCCACAAGGTGCAGCTGAGCGCCGCTCTGCGGGTCGCCCGGATGGACGAGTTGGCGCGGGCGCGCATCGCCGCCTTCCGCGATGCGGTCTATCTCCACCAGACCGTCGCCCGCGCGGCGGACGGGACGGTGCGGCACTTCGTCGACCTGCCGCAGGCGTTGGAAAGCGCCGGCAACGACGATGAGGAATGGCGGGTCCATTTCCATGTGCCGGTCTTCGCCGAACCGGAAGCGCCGCTTGAGTCCACCCGCGGCGCGCTGGAGAGGTTGCTGGCGATCCACCGCGACCGGCCGGTGGCGCCGCATCTGGAGGTCGAAACCTACACCTGGAACGTCCTGCCCGCCGAAGCCTGCGGGGCGGGGGCCATGAGCGTCGTCGACGGAATCGAAAAGGAACTGCGATGGGTGTTGGAACGGCTGTCCTGATCCGCCCGCGCGCGGCCCTGATCCTCGGCCGGGTGTCGAACCTGCCGACGGTGCTGAGCAACGCCATGGCCGCCATCGCGCTGGCCGGCGCCGGGGCGCAGGACGGCATGTCCGGCGGGGAACTCGTCGGCGGTGTTGCCCGCGCGGCCATCGTGCTGGCGCTGTTCTATGTCGGCGGCATGTACCTGAACGATGCCTTCGATGCGGAAATCGACGCACGGGAACGGCCAGTTCGCCCCATTCCCAAGGGCGATGCCGCCCGCGGCGCGGTGTTCGCCGCCGGCTTCGCACTGATCGGACTGGGCGTCGCCCTGGCGGCGGTTAACGGGCCGGCAGCCGGGCTATGCGGCGGGCTGCTGGCAGGGGCGATCCTGCTTTACGACATCCTGCACAAGCGTACCTTGGCGGCCCCGGCGATCATGGGGCTGTGCCGCCTGTTGTCCTATGCCAGCGCGTCGGCGGTCGTTGGGGCCGGAGCGCTGGCACCGTCGATGCTGCTGGGGGCGGGCGGGCTGTTCTGCCTTGTGGTCGGGCTGACCTTCGCCGCCCGACAAGAGGCCTACGACCGGCTGGATAATGCCTGGCCGCTGGCCGTGCTTGCGGTTCCGCTGACAGGGGCGCTGTGGGTCTCGCTCGGCAATCCGGCGGCGCTGGTGCTGTGGGTCGCCCTGGCCGCGGCGGCGGGCTGGGCCGTGCACCGGCTGTTTCGCCGCGCGCCCGGCGACGTGCCGCGCGCCGTTGCGGTGCTGATCGCCGCGATCGCGCTCTACGATGGGGTGCTGATCGCCGCCGCCGGATCGGGTCCGACTGTTCCGCTCGCGCTTGGGGCAGCCTTCTGCTTTCCGCTGACCCTGGCACTCCAGAGGGTCATTCCGGGGACCTGACCCGGATGCAGGCGACGGGGCGGCCAAGCTGTCCGATTGGCGCAGCATGACCGGGGCAGTCGGGCTAGTCCGACCACGGCATGGAACCTGACGGCGAACAGTCCCTTGTAGCGGTGGGGCCGCGTGCGGACGCAAGCCCCTTCCATTCGGCCGCCCCGGCGGCGTGACGGGGATCTTGAGCCGTGCCGGGTGTCTTCAGCCCCACCGCCAACATTCTGACCAAACTGGTGCTCTACACCCTGCTGGCCGGGCTGGTCACGCTGGTCGGTGGCGCGTGGTTCTTCCCCAACACCACCTATGCGACCCGGGTCGGCATAGTGCAGCCGCAGCCGGTTCCCTTCAGCCACGAACATCACGTCGGCGGGCTGGGACTGGACTGCCGCTATTGCCACACGTCGGTGGAGGTGTCGGCCAACGCCGGCCTGCCGCCGACCCACACCTGCATGACCTGCCATTCGCAGATCTGGACCAACGCGGCACTGCTGGCCCCGGTGCGCCAGAGCCTGACCAGCGGAACGCCGATCCGCTGGAACCGGGTCAACACGCTGCCCGACTACGTCTTCTTCAACCACGGTATCCATGTCGCCAAGGGCGTCGGCTGCGCCACCTGCCACGGGCCGGTGGACAGCATGCCCCTGACCTGGAAGGGAGCGAGCCTGCGGATGAGCTGGTGCCTCGACTGCCATCGCGACCCCGCCCCCAACCTCCGCCCGAAGGAGGCAGTCTTCGACATGGACTGGAAGCGGACCGCGGCGACGCCCGACGGCAAGCAGCTGATGGCGCGCTAGCACATCCATCCCGAAACCCTGTCCGACTGCTCGGTGTGCCACCGATGACCGGGCGGCGGGAGGAGCTGGCCCGGCGGATCGAAGGCCGGCTGGCCGGCCGGAGCGGCCGGGCGCTGTGGCGCAGCCTGGACGAGCTGTCGCGCGAGCCGGCCGTGCTGGAGATGCTGCGCGCCGATTTCCCCGGCCTGCCGGACCTCGCGGACGCGCGTGTCGGCCGCCGCCGGCTGCTGGAGCTGATGGGCGCCTCCTTTGCGCTGGCCGGGCTTTCGGGCTGCGGGCCGGGAGAGGCGGAGGAGAAAGCCATCCCCTACGTCACCATGCCGCCCGAGCTGGTGCCCGGCGTCGCCCGCCATTTCGCCACAGCCGTCACCCGCGGCGGCTATGCCGACGGCGTACTGGCAATTCACCAGATGGGACGCCCGGTGCAGCTGGAGGGCAATCCCGACCATCCCGCCAGCCTGGGCGCGCTCGACCCGATCATCCAGGCCAGCATCCTCGACCTCTACGACCCCGACCGCTCACGCACCGTGCTGAACGCGGGCCGGGCGGCGAGCACCAACGGGATGGTCAAGGCGCTGGTCGACCGCCTGCCCGCCCTGGCCGCACGCGGCGGTGGCGGGTTGCGACTGCTGACCGAGACCGTCACCTCGCCCACGCTGGCACGGCAGATCGGTGCGCTGAGGCAGCGCTTTCCGGCAATGCAGTGGCACCGGTGGGAGGCCGACGGACGCGACACGCTGCGGACCGGGGCGGTGCTGGCTTTCGGACGACCGGTGGACACGACGCTGCATCTCGACAAAGCCAAGGTGATCCTGGCGGTGGAGAGCGACTTTCTCGACAGCGCGCCGGGCCATCTGCGTTACGCCCGCGACTTCGCCCGCCGCCGCCGCGGGGCGGAAGAGGGACGCTCGGTGGAGATGAGCCGCCTCTATGCGATGGAAAGCACGCCCACCCTGGCCGGAGCCCGCGCCGATCACCGTTTCGTCGTCCACCCGGACGAGGTGGAAGCGATGGTGCGGGCACTGGCCGCCGAGCTTGGTACCGGGCCGGCGGAGTGGCGTCAGGGCGCCCCCGGCTGGCTGGGCGCCGTCGCCCGCGACCTGTCCGCCAACCATGGCGCGGCGCTGGTTCATGCCGGGCCGGCGCAGCCGCCCGCCGTGCATGCGCTGGTGCACGCCATCAACGAGGCGCTGGGCGCGCCGGGCCGAACGATCAGCCACATCGAGCCGGTGGAGGCAGATCCGGTGGACCATGGGGGGTCGATCAAGGGGCTGGTCGCCGACATGGCGGCCGGGCGGGTCGACACGCTGCTGATCCTCGGCGCCAACCCGGTTTTTAACGCACCCGCCGACCTCGATTTCGCCGGCGCACTGGGAAAGGTGCCGTTGTCCGTCCATCTTGGCACCGCGCCGGACGAAACCGCCATGCTCTGCAGCTGGCATGTGCCGGAAGCACATGAACTGGAGCGATGGGGCGATGCGCGAGCCTTCGACGGCACCGTCACCATCCAGCAGCCACAGATCAAGCCGCTGTGGGGCGGCTGGTCGCCGCACGAGCTGCTGGCCGTCCTCGACGGGGAGACCCGGCCCGACGGTTACGCCATCGTTCGGCAGACCTGGATGGAGCACTCCCGGGGCAAGGGTGATACGGAGCTGCTGTGGACCGATGCACTGCGGCTGGGCGTGGTATCGGACAGCGCCGCCGGGCAGGCTACCGTTTCGCTGTTGCCCGACTTGGCGGACCGCCTGCCACCGGTCACGGCACGGGCCGATGGCACGCTGACAGTTCTGTTCCGGCCGGACCCATGGCTGCGGGACGGGCGCTATGCCAATCTCGGCTGGTTGCAGGAGTTACCGCGGCCCTTCACCACCCTGACCTGGGACAACGCCCTGCTGATCGCCCCGGCGACCGCGGAGCGGCTGGACCTGAAGACCGAGGATGTGGTGGAGGTTCGGACCACCACCGGCCGGGTTCTGGCGCCGGTCTGGCTGCTCCCCGGCCATGTAATGGATTGCGTCACCCTGCCCTTCGGCTTCGGCCGGCGGGTGGTGGGACGGGTCGGGCGTGGCGTCGGCTTCGACGCCTTCCGTCTGCGGACACTGGACCATCACTGGCAGTTGCCGGGGGTGGAACTGCGCAGGACCGGGGAGACCCACCGGCTGGCCGCCACCCAGCACCACCAGATGATCGACAGCCCCGATCCGGTCCGTCACGCCACGCTGGAGGAGTTCCGCCAGGATCCCGGCTTCGCCAAGCGCAGGGAGCCGGAACACTCGCTCTATCCGGATTACGAGTATCCGCGCAACGCCTGGGGCATGGCGATCAACCTGAATGCCTGCATCGGCTGCAACGGCTGCACCGCCGCCTGCCAGGGGGAGAACAACATCGCCGTCGTCGGCAAGGAGGAGGTGCTGCGGAACCGCCAGATGCACTGGATCCGCATCGACACTTGGTACGAAGGCGAGGCAGCGGCGCCGGAGCAGACCTTTTTCCAGCCGATGACCTGCATGCATTGCGAGAACGCGCCCTGCGAGGTGGTCTGCCCGGTCGCCGCCACCATGCACGACACCGACGGGCTGAACGTCATGGTCTACAACCGATGCGTCGGCACGCGGTTCTGCTCCAACAACTGCCCCTACAAGGTCCGGCGCTTCAATTACTTCAACTATTCCGGCGACGACAACCGGCTGTCGATGTCATGGAACCCCGACGTCTCCGTTCGGGCGCGTGGCGTCATGGAGAAATGCACCTACTGCATCCAGCGCATCCGCAACGCCCGCATCACCGCCGACCGCGAGAACCGGCCGATCCGCGACGGCGAGGTGAAGACCGCCTGCCAGCAGGCCTGTCCGGCCGAGGCCATAGTCTTCGGCGACCTGAACGACCCCGACAGCGCGGTCAGCCGCCGCAAGGCGAGCCCACTGGATTACGGCCTGCTGACCGAACTGAACACCCGGCCGCGCACGACCTACGAGGCGCGGCTGCGCAACCCGAACCCGGACATTCAGGAGGTATGAGCCGGTGAGCACCTTGCCCGATACCCAACGGGATCTGACACGGGTGGTCGAGCCGGGCGTGACCGCGATGGCGGTGACGGTGCATGTCAGCGACCTCGTGCTGGAACGCCGCACGCCCCTGTGGTGGTGGGTCGGCTTCGGGCTGTCGTTCGGGCTGTTCGTCCTGTTCGTGGTGGCGGTCGGCTGGCTGTTCATCCGTAGCGTCGGTATCTGGGGCATCAACTGGCCGATCGCCTGGGGCTTCGCCATCGGCAACTATGTCTGGTGGGTCGGCATGGCGAGCGGCGGCACGCTGATCTCCGCGCTGTTCTTCCTGACCCGCTCGGACTGGCGCAGCGCCACCAGCCGCATTGCCGAGACCATGACGGTGTTCTGCGTCGCCTGCGCCGGGATCATGCCGATCATCCATCTCGGGCGCTGGTGGTATTTCTATTGGCTGTTCCCCTATCCCAACACGATGGCGCTGTGGCCGCAGTTCCGCAGTCCGCTGCACTGGGATTTCGTCGCCATCCTGGTCTATGTCGCCGGATCGGCGCTGTTCTGGTATGTCGGCCTTCTCCCCGATCTCGCCACCCTGCGCGACCGGGCGCGGCGACGCTGGCAGCGGGTGCTGTACGGGTTGCTGGCGCTGGGTTGGCAGGGATCGTCGCAGCACTGGCGCCAGTTCAGGATGCTCTACGGGCTGTTCGCCGCCCTGATGGCGCCGCTGGTCTGCTCCATCCACAGCATCGTCGGACTGGATTTCGCCGGCGGCCTGACGCCGGGCTGGCACGAGACGCAGTTCCCGCCCTATTTCGTCTTCGGCGCGGCGCTGTCCGGTTTCGCCGTCGTGCTGATGCTGGTCATCCCACTGCGCCGGGCGCTGGATCTCAAAGGCGTCATCACCCTGCGCCACATCGATGTACTGGCGCGGCTGATGCTGACCGCCAGCCTGCTACTGTCCTACTGCTACCTGATCGAGATCTTCATGCCCTTCTACCGGGGGAGGAGCGCGAGATCACCGTGACGATGTCGCTGCTCGGTGGCTATTACGCCCCCTGGTACTGGGCGAAGATCGTCCTGAACGGCGTCCTGCCTCAGACCCTGTGGGTGCGGGCGGCTCGGCTGAACCGGCCGCTGCTGTTTCTGGTGGCGCTGTGCGTGGTGGTCGGCATGTGGATCGAACGCTACGTGATCGTCGTCGGCAGCCTGCACCGGAACCATTCGGAATCGAGCTGGTTCGTCTTCATGCCGACCTTCTGGGACTGGGCGACGCTGGCCGGGTCGGTGGGGCTGTTCCTGACCGGTTTCTTCCTGGCGCTGCGCTTCATCCCGGTGGTGTCAATGTTCGAGCTGCGCGAACTCCTTCACAAGAAGCGGACGGAGGGCGAACGATGACCGTACGGCGCGGCACCGGCCACAGCCTCCGCGGCAGGATGGCTGCCTTCGACAGTCCGGATGCGATGCTGGAGGCCCTGCGCCGGCTGCGGCAGGCGGGGTTCACGCGGCTGGAGGTCTACAGCCCCTATACGGTGGACGGAGTGGACGAACTGCTGGGCCGCCGGCCACGGGCGCTACCGCTGATCGTCGTGGCGGCCGGGGGGCTGGGGGCGGTCGGCGGCTTCTTCCTGCAATATTGGGGAATGGTGCTGAGCTATCCGCTGAACATCGGCGGACGTCCGCTGAACAGCTGGCCGGCCTTCAGCACCAGTACCTTCGAATTGGCGGCACTGACCATCCTGCTGGCGGGGTTCCTCGCCTTCTGCAAGGTTTGCCGGCTGCCCCGCCTTTATGACCCGATCTTCGATGCAGCCGGCTTTGAACAGGCGTCGCAGGACCGATTCCTGATCTGGATCGCCGAACGGGAGGGCCGCGACGACAGCGAACTTCTGCAACGGCTGCTTCCCGAGGGCAAAGAGGTGCGGATCGACGAGGTGCCGGCATGAACCGGGTGGTTGCTCTCGTTCTTTTGCTATGCGGCGCCTCGCTGCTCGCGGCCTGCGACAACATGGCGAAGCAGCCCCGCGACAAGACCTGGACGCCTGCCGATACCAATTCGACCGATGCCGGCCCGGAACGCAAGGTCTGGCCGCCGCAACCGGCACCCAACACCGTCGCCCGCGAAGACCGGCCGCAGCCGGCACCGGCACTGACGCCGGCCCTGCTGGCCCGTGGGAAGGAGCGTTACGAGATCTACTGCACTCCTTGCCATGGCTACCTCGGCGACGGCGACGGTATGATCGTCCGCCGTGGCTTTCCGCGACCGCCCTCCTTCCATGCCGAGGCATTGCGCAACGCTCCGACCCGGCATTTCTACAAAGTCGCCACCAATGGCTGGGGGGCGATGTACTCCTATGCCGACCGGGTAGCATCCGACGATCGCTGGGCCATCGCAGCTTATATCCGGGCACTGCAAACCAGCCAGAACACCGCCGCGGCCGAGTTGCCGGAGACGGTGCGGGGGACGTTGCGATGAGTCGCGGTCTGTTCCTCACCGCCGTCGGCACGGCACTTGCCGGTGCTGCGGTCTGTGCCGTCGGGGCGCTGGTCGATCCGCAGGCGGTGCTGCGCGGCTGGCTGGCCTCCTTCGCCTTCTGGATCGGTCTGCCGCTGGGCGCCATGATGCTGCTGTTCGCCCATGACCTGACCGGCGGACGCTGGGGAACAGCCACCGTGCCGGCCCTGCGGGCGATGG
This sequence comes from Azospirillum sp. TSH100, assembly GCF_004923295.1. NCBI lineage: Bacteria > Pseudomonadati > Pseudomonadota > Alphaproteobacteria > Rhodospirillales > Azospirillaceae > Azospirillum > Azospirillum sp. TSH100. The sequence continues at coordinate 193,451 of NZ_CP039637.1, read as the reverse complement.
TCGCCATGCTGCCATTGATGCTCCTGCTGCTGGTGCCGGTGCTGCTCCAGCTGCCGGAGCTGTATCCCTGGGCGCGGACGGCCGATACCGCACATCTGAAGAATCGCTTCTACCTGAACGCCCCCTTCTTCTACGGACGCACGGCAGTCTACGCGGCGGTCTGGCTGGGCTTGGCCCTGGAGGCACTGCGGCAGCCGGGACGGGGGCTCAACCCGCTGGCGGCGCCGGGGCTGATCCTGCTGGGGCTGACCGTCACCTTCGCCTCTTTCGACTGGTTCATGTCGATCGAGCCGGGGTGGGGATCCAGCATCTACGGCATGATGATCGTCGGCGGCCAGTTGTTGGGCGCCCTGGCGCTGGCGGCGCTGGCCGCCGCGCTGGGCGGACGAACGGATATCGGGCAGCGTCACGATCTGGGCAGCCTGCTGACCGCCGCCATCCTGCTGTGGTTCTACCTCTCCTTCATGCAGTTCCTGATCATCTGGCAGGAGAATCTGCCGGGCGAAATCGCATGGTACGTCCCGCGCCTGTCCGGCGGCTGGGGCCGGGTGGCGGCACTGGGGGCGCTGGCGCAAGGGGCGCTGCCCTTCGCCGCCTTGATCTGGTGGCCGGTGAAGCGCAGCCGGGGCGGATTGGCTTCCGTCTGCCTGCTGCTGCTGGCGGCCCATCTGGTGGAATGCTGGTGGCTGATCCTGCCGGGGCTGGCCGGCGGCTTTACCTGGTTTGCCCCCGCCGCGGCACTGGCGATGGGCGGAGGCTGCATGGCGGTGTTCCTGTGGCAGCGCTCCGCCTGGGTCGGACAGGCCACGCCGGCCGCCGGCCTGCTGGCGGAGGGAACCCACCATGGATGAGGCCACACGGTTCGAGGCACGGGACACGCCGCCCTGGCTGTTCCTTCTGCTGGGCGGTCTGGCGGCGGGGCTGATCGGGCTCGTTGTGGCCGCGCTGCTGGTGATCTTCCCCGATGCGGCCAAGGACGAAAGCCATGCGTCGAAGACACCGATGCCGGAGCCGCGCCTGCAAACCGATCCGGCCGCCGATCTCAAGCGTTACAAGGCAGAGGCGATGGAGCGGCTGACCGGCTATGGCTGGGCCGACCGCGAGCATGGCATTGCACACATCCCTATCGGCGAAGCCATGCGCCGTACCGCCGAACACGGCATCGCCGATTGGCCGGTGGACGCAAGGCGGGTGGGGCAGCGATGAAACAGCTTGCCGTCATCGTTCTGCTCTTCCTGCTGTCGGGTAACGCCGGCGCGCAGGCCTCTCCCACAGCATTGCTGCCAGGAAACTTCACCGGGTTCGCCTTCGATCAGCATCCGGGGGCGCAGTTGCCGCGCAACGTGCGGCTGCGGGACGATGACGGCCATACCGTCACCACCGCGTCGCTGTTCGATGCAGGCAGGCCGCTGATCCTGGTCTTCGACTATTTCCGCTGCACGACGCTGTGCGGCGTGGTGCTGGGCGATCTGGCGGCGGCACTGGGACAGGTGCCGCTGACACCGGGCAAGGATTACGCGGTGATGGCGATCAGCTTCGATCCCGGCGACAGCCCGGCCGACGCTGCGGCGCTGAAGGCCCGGCATTTCGAGCATGATCCGGCGCTGGCCAGCGCCATCCATCCGCTGGTCGGCGATCCCGCCGATCGGGGGCGCGAGGTGCGCCGCCTGGCCGCCGCCGCCGGCTTCCCCTACCAATTGGACGAGGCGACCGGGCAGTATGCGCATCCGGCGGGCGTGGTGCTGGTGTCGCCGGGAGGGACAGTATCCCGCTATATCCTGGGGGTGGGCTACGACCCGACCGACCTGCGGCTCGGGTTGGTCGACGCCTCCCAGGGGACGGTCGGATCGGTCGCCGACCATCTGCTGCTGTTCTGCTACGGCTATGACGCTGCGCAAGGACGGTACAATGCCGAGGTCGGCCGGCTGATCCAGGCGACCGGCGTCCTGTCGCTGCTTGGGCTCGGACTGTTGGTCTGGCGCGCCGCACGCCGGCCGGAAAAGGGGTGAGGGGGGCGATGGGAAGCCTGCAACTCCTCCCCCCCACCGCCTCATCCCATGCCGCCGACATGGACTGGCTGTTCGCCGCCCTTCTGGGGGTCAGCGCCTTCATCCTGCTGCTGGTCTTCGGGCTGATGATCCTGTTCTGCGTCCGTTACCGCAAGGGCAGCAGGGTGGAGCGCGGCAACCGGCTCGGCCGCACCTGGAGGGTGGAGGTGGCGTGGACCGGCCTGACCTTCGCCGCCTTCCTCGTCCTCTATTTCTGGGGCGCGGAGCTCTATGTCCGCATCCACAGCCCGCCCGCCGAGGCCACCGACATCTATGTCGTCGGCAAACAGTGGATGTGGAAGATCGAGCATCCCGGCGGCCAGCGAGAGATCGACGCACTGCATGTCCCGGTCGGCAAGCCGGTGCGGCTGGTGCTGACCTCCCAGGACGTGATCCACGATTTCGCCATCCCCGCCTTCCGCATCCGCCAGGACGCCGTCCCCGGCCGCTACGAGACGCTGTGGTTCACGCCGACGGAGGTCGGCGAATACCGCCTGTTCTGTGCGGAATTCTGCGGCACCTTGCATGCGCGGATGGGCGGCACCGTCGTGGTGATGGAACCGTCCGACTTCCAGCGCTGGCTGGACAGCCAGGACCCCGGCCCCAGTCTGGCGCAGGAGGGGGAGGCGCTGTTCCGCAGCTATGGCTGCAGCGGCTGCCATGGCGGGACAAGCACTGTCCACGCCCCGAAGCTGGAGGGGCTGTTCGGCCGCCCGGTGCCGCTGGAGGGCGGGAGATCCGTCATCGCCGACGACCGCTATATCCGCACTTCGATTTTGATGCCGAAGGCGGAGATCGCCGCCGGCTATCCGCCGGTCATGCCCTCCTTCGCCGGACAGATCGGTGAAGACGATCTGCTGAAGCTGGTCGCCTACATCAAATCCCTGGCCGACAGGACGGCCGCCAATTCCCAAGCCGAGAGCATGGAAAGGCCCGCCCAATGATGAGCGCGACCGTGACCGGCAAGCCCGAAGAACCCATCGTCGCCACGAAGAACTATCTGACGGAGGAAGGGATCACGCTGCGCTCCTGGCTGCTGACCAGGGATCACAAGCGGATCGCCATCCTCTACACCCTGTCGCTCACATTCTTCTTCTTCGTCGGCGGGGCAGCGGCAACGCTGATCCGGCTGAATCTGGTTACGCCGTCCGGCATCTTCACACCGGACATCTACAACCGGCTGTTCACGTTGCACGGCATCGTGATGGTCTGGTTCTTCCTGATCCCATCGATCCCCAACACGATGGGAAATTTCCTGATCCCGCTGATGATCGGCGCCAAGGATCTGGCCTTTCCGCGCCTGAACCTGCTCAGCTGGTATCTGTATGTCGGGGCCGGGTTGCTGGCGCTGTTCGCGATAGTGATCGGCGGGGTTGACACCGGCTGGACCTTCTACACGCCGTTCTCCTCGCTCTATTCCAACGGCTATGTCGTGCTGGCGCTGGCCGCCGTGTTCGCGGTGGGATTCTCCTCGATCCTGACCGGGCTGAACTTCATCGTCACCACCCATCGCATGCGGGCGCCGGGAATGACGTGGTACCGGCTGCCGGTGTTCGTCTGGTCGAACTACGCCACCTCCATCATCATGGTGCTGGCGACGCCGGTGCTGGCGATCACGCTGTTGCTGGTGGCAGTGGAACGACTGCTGCGGGTCGGCATCTTCGACCCGGCGCTGGGCGGCGACCCGCTGCTGTTCCAGCACCTGTTCTGGTTCTACTCCCACCCCGCGGTCTACATCATGATCCTGCCGGGTTTCGGCGTGATCAGCGAGATCGTACCCTGCTTCGCCCGCAAGCCTCTGTTCGGCTACAAATTCGTGGTGTGGTCGAGCATCGCCATTTCGGTGATCGGCTTCTTCGTCTGGGCGCACCACATGTTCGTCGCCGGCATCTCGCTCTATGCCGGACTGGTCTTCTCGCTGCTCAGCTACGTCATCGCGGTGCCGTCGGCGATCAAGGTGTTCAACTGGACCGCCACGCTGCACAAGGGCTGGATCAGCTTCGATGCGCCGATGCTGTATGCCCTGGGCTTCATCGGGCTGTTCACCATCGGCGGGCTGACCGGGCTGTTCGTCGCCAACCTCGCCTTCGACGTCCATGTCACCGACAGCTATTTCGTCGTGGCGCATTTCCACTACATCATGGTCGGCGGCATGGTCAGCGCCTATTTCGGCGGGCTGCATTACTGGTGGCCCAAGGTGACCGGGCGGCTCTATCCCGAATGGTGGGCGCGCATCGCAGCATTGCTGATCTTCTTCGGCTTCAACCTGACCTTCTTCCCGCAATTCATCCTGGGTTATCTGGGGATGGAGCGGCGTTACTACGCCTACCCGCCGGAATTCCAGGCCTGGAACATCTTCTCGTCTGCCGGGGCGTCGGTGCTGGCGGTCGGCTATGCCCTGCCCTTCTTCTATCTCGGCTGGTCGCTGTTCCGCGGCAAACGGGCAGGCGCCAACCCCTGGGCGGCGACCGGGCTGGAATGGCAGACCCCCTCCCCTCCCCCCACCCACAATTTCGACCGGACGCCGACCGTCACCCGCCCGCCCTACCAGTACCGGCCGGAACCGGAGCCGCAGGATGTCTGACTCGGCCCCGATCCCACAGCCCGTCCCCGGGCCCGAACCGCAATATGCGACGGCAGACCAGCAGGCGGAGGCCGCCAGCTTCGGCATGTGGGTGTTTCTGGCGACGGAGGTGCTGTTCTTCGGCGGGATGCTGCTGGCCTACACATGGTTGCGTACCACCTACCCGGAGGGCGTGGCGGAGGCCGGCCATCACACGAAAATCGTCATCGGATCGGTCAACACGCTGGTGCTGCTGACCAGCAGCCTCACCATGGCCTGGGCGGTCGATGCGGCGAAACTTGGCCGGCGGACGGTGCTGACCCGGCTGCTGATCGCCACTGCGCTGCTGGGACTGCTGTTCCTGGGACTAAAGGGTTACGAGTATCACGGGGAATGGACCGATCATCTGGTGCCGGGGCTGAATTTCCACCAGGACGGTCCGCATACCCGCACGATCGAGCTGTTCTACTTCCTTTATTTCCTGCTGACAGGCATCCACGGCATCCATATCACCATCGGTATCGGCCTGATCGCGGTGATGGCGGCGCGGGCGCGGCGCGGCGCCTTTTCGGCCGGTTATTACACGCCTGTGGAGGTGACGGGGCTGTACTGGCACTTCGTCGACATCGTCTGGATTTTCCTCTACCCGCTGATCTATCTGGTCGGACGGAGCGGACCATGACGGGATTTCCCTGCTCCTACCTGATCACCTGGGCGGCCCTGGTGGCGCTGCTGGCGGCGACGCTGGGGCTCGCCTATGTGCCAATGCCGGGGCCGCTGAACCTCGTGCTGGCGCTGGGCATCTCGGCGGCGAAGGCGCTGCTGGTACTGACGCTTTTCATGAAGCTGTTCCGCGCCCCGGCGCTGACCCGTGCCGCCGCCTCGGCCGGACTGTTCTGGCTGGCGGTGCTGTTCGCCCTGTCGGCGACCGATTACCTGACCCGCAAGGAGGCGCCCGCGGGCGACCTGTCGGCGCCGACCGGCCGGGAATACCAGGCGGGCGGCCGCTGAGCAGCCTGTTTGAATGAGGAGGCAGACGTGATGCATTCGGATGCCACCAGCCGGCTGGTCGATGCCGTGGTCCGCACCCGGCGGATACTGGACGCGGCAAGACGCCGCACAACCGAACAGTTCGGCGAAGGTCCCCACTATCCCGGCAAGAGCGCGGTTCTGGCCGACATCCGCGATCTGCATGACCGCATTATCCGGCCAATCGTCGAGACCCGGCAGCAGATCGTCCGCGATGTCGGCGCCGTGTGGTTCCAGGAGGACATCGGCCTCGTCCATGAGATGCCGCGCGCCATCGTGCATTTCACCTCCGTCGACAGTGCCGAGGAAGCGCCACGGGCCTACATGACCATCCATGTCGGGGAGGACAGCACGACCTCCGTTTCGGAGAACTTCCTGACGCCGGTAAAGACGACCGACGTACGGACCTGCCGGCTGGACGATCTCGACAGCGGGACGATGGCGCTGCTGATCGACCGCTTCCTGGCGAAAGCAATTCAGGGATAGGGGTCGAAGCAAGGCGGGATGATCCCCCTGGTCCGGTGTTAACGCAAAATTGGTTTTCCATAAACCATGCTTGACTCCGGCACACGATTTGTGTGCAGTGCAGCATAATCCCCGCTCATGAACCTGGACGGCCGCCGCCGGATCAAGGCGCCCAACCAAGGTCACTCCCCCATTCGATGACGGCTGGAGTTGTCATGATCGAGCTGATCTTCGTGGTCTGCCTTGTTTCCAGTCCCGACCGTTGCACCGTCGAACGCCCGCAGTTTCAGGAGCCGTTCGTCAATGTGATGGCCTGTTCGCGCACCGGCCTGTTCCGGGCCGCCGAATGGGCGGAACAGCACCCGAAATACACAGTTCGCCGCTGGAAATGCGAACCGCGCCAGATCTGACCCTCTGGATCTGACCTGCCAGATCCTACGGCATCGCCACATATCCCCGAAAGAGACCCACCTCTTTTGAGCGCCCCAACTTCGTCCGCATCCGTGATTGTTATATGGGCAATCATTGATGGTCCATGGGAATGCCCCCACAGACGGGATGGAAAGGGTCCGGTCATGCCTCTTCGCATCGCCCTCACTCTCACGGCGGCGCTGCTATCGGTGGCCTCGTTGCCAGCGGTACCGGCAGCCGCCGGCCCGGTGAACGACTATCCGACGGCGGCAAGAGCCGATTACGTGATCGCCTGCATGGCGTCGAACGGGCAGTCGCACATCGTCATGGAGAAATGCGCGTGCAGCATCGACGCCATCGCAGACCGCATCACCTATGACGACTACACCGCCATCGAAACGGTGAAGGTGATGGCCGACCAGCCGGGCGAGCGCGCCGGGATCTTCCGCAGTTCCGGCTGGGCCAAGGACCTGATGGACCGGTTCCGTCAGGCCCAGGTCGCCGCCGACCGCAAATGCTTCTGACCGGCCCAACCGTTACAAGGCCGGGTCGTCCTTGCCAGGACCGGCGGTCAGCGGAACGCTCTTTGTGAAGGTGGCGCCCCGGGTATCCTGGGCGACCACCTCCAGGCTGCCGCCGTCCGTCGGCAGGACGCTGAAGCGCAGGTTCGGATCCTCGGCGATCGAGATGTCGGTGTCCGCCTCCAGCACCATCTGGCCGCCGGCCCGGATGACGATCGACTGGATGTAATGGGCGGGGATGTAGGTCCGGCTGACCTGATCGAACTGCAGGCCGCTGCTGTTGGGATGGCTGATCATGACCTGCGCGGTGACCGGGCTGCCGGGCGACAGTCTGTCCGAAAGCTTCACCTTGATGCGGCCGAGGCGCGCCATCGCCTCCTGCGGGTCCTTGACGGCGGGAGCGGAACAGCCGCCGGCAGCCTTGACATAGGCGGCGGCCATCAGCAGCCGGCCGTCCTGCGTCTCGCCGACGACGTGGAGGTTGGTGTATTCGTTGACGCGTACACGGGTCTCGATGCCGCCGCCGGCACTGGCCGGACCGAAGCGGACGGTGGCGGCGAGCGGCACCGGGTTCTTGTCGACCAACAGCGACAGCGTCTTCAGGCGAAGCGACGGCTCCACTTCGATCCGCACCGGTACCAGGGCCGCGTCATGGGCACGGGCCGGGGCGTCGATGCGGATGCGGCCGCCGGCCTCCTCCACCGGGCGGTCCTTGAAATACATGTCGTGCAGCAGGTCCCAGCGCGCCGCGTCCTCTGCCACATCGGCCGCGGCAAGACCCGGCGTGATGAGGACGATCAGGAGGCCGATCAGCGGCCCCATCAGCGGATATCGCGTCATCGCTCCCGCTCCTCTATTCCCATTCCAGTTCGGCGAAGGTCGCCGTGATGTTGCGCGGGTTGTATGCATCGAACAACAGCCAGCGCTCCCGTTCATCCTCCGCCACTTGAGTGACGGCATCCTGGATGCTTCCATCCGCCTTCAGTACCCTCCGCACGCCCTCCACCAACGCCGTCAGGTAGCGCCGTTCGGCGTCCAGCGCCCCCGGCCAAGCCACGGATGCGGGACCATGTCCGGGGACGGCACGCACCGCCGGCACCCGCTCCAGCCGGTCGATCACCCGCAGCCAGCCCAGCGCATTGCCGTCAACCGCCGGAAGATGATCGACGAACAGCAGGTCGCCCGCGAACAGCGTCCCCGTCTTGCGGTCGAATACGGTCAGGTCGTTGTTGGTGTGGGCCGTCGGATAGGCCGTCAGCACCAGGATGCGGTTGCCCAGGTCGACCCGCAACTCCTCGGCCACCGGCCGGTCGACCCGCACCGGGGCGACACCGGCCGCAGCCTCGGTCCCCAGCTCATCGGTCAGGCGCTGGCGATAGACCTCCTGGCGGGCCGCCAGCGCGTCGCGGAGATTGGCATGGCCGGCGAAGGGCAGGTCGACGAAGGCGGCGTTGCCGAAGACATGGTCGGGATGCATGTGGGTGTTGACGACGATGACCGGCTTTTTGTCGGTACGCGCCGTGATGGCCTCGCGCAGGCGCTGTCCCAGCTCCGGCGTGCCGCCGGTGTCGATCACCGCGACGGCGCTGTCGCCGACGATGAAGCCCATGTTGGCGGTGTCACCGCGGTTGTCCGGTGCCGGCTCGGCGATGGTGCCCTGATGGACGAAAACACCGGGGGCCACCTCCGTCACCGGCAGAGGCTCCGCCGACACCGGCAGGGCCGCAGTGAGCAGGCCCAGCACCACGGCACAACCGACATGGCGGCCGAGAATGATCGTCATTTCGGCGGTCCTTCATGGTTGGCCACCCGCCCCCTCTCCAGCCGATGGGCGAAGAGGCTGGCGACGGTCAGGTCGGCCGAGGTGCCGGGGTTGATGCCCCGCCATTTTAGGCGCGCATCGAAGGCGAACAGGTGTTCGCGCCTGAGAACCGCCGAGGATGCTGCGGCGACCTGGCCGCGCACCTCGCGAGCGTCGGCAAGCACGGACGCGGCGACCTCCTCTCCATGCTTGCGCAGGATGTGGCTGTCGGGAAAAGCGGTCAGGAAATCCAGGTAGATGGCCTCCGCCAAAGTGATGGTATCACTGCCGGCCATCGACCGGGCACAGGCGACGCCGATGTCGAAGATGTCGTGATATCCGTCGGCATACTGGGCGGCGATGCGGTCGCGCGACCGGGCCGCCGCCATAGCCGCACGCAGGTCAACCGTGGCCGGACCGGCGACATCATGTTCTGAGGCACGGCCCAGCCCACCGGGCGATGCAAGGCGGATCGCTTCGAAAACAGCCCCGGCATCCTCCACAGTCAGCGCCGCCAACACGGCGGCCAGCCTGTCGCGCAGGGGACGTGCCGCCGGCAGCTCGGCAGCGTGGGCCAGGGGAGCACACAGCAGCAGGATGCCGAGATTGGTGTTGCAGTCCACAACAGACCAAGTCGCCTGCACCGCCCGCAGGATGCGCCGGCCGACCGCGGTACCGGAGCGCGCGATCTCTGGCGACGCTGCCTCCGCCGAGCGAAGGAAGTCCTCCACCGTCATGCCATGGCCGGCGGCATGGACATGGACGTTGCCGGGCTTCAGCGCCATCACCTCCGCCCGGCAGACGGCCTTGAACAGCTCCGCCGTCTTGGCGCTCATCCTTCCGTCCCTGCAAAGGAACGGTCGAGCATGTCCGGGGCGAGATGCCCGCCATGAAAGCTCCGGCCGCTGTCGAGCGCCGTCACCACCACACGGGCCGGAGCGAACAGCAGCGGGTCGATGGCATAGAAGTCCTTGTTCACGGCCGCGAACATCTCGGCGAAGGGGCGGCCATAGTCGCGGGAGTCCGTGCTTGGCAGACGGCGCGCCAGATCGTCGGCGGCATCGTCGGGGCCGGTGACGAAGAGCTGGACGGTGCCGCCGAACAGGATGGCGTCGTTGGTCCGCCCCATTGCCTCGATGAAGCCCTTTCCGGGCGGCGGCAGTGGGGCGACGCCGATACCGTCGGCGACATCCTCAAGCGGAAAGCCCAGCGCATGCACCTTGTGCAGCGCCACCTCCAGCACGCGGGCGACGATCTGCACCGTGCCGGCGAGGCTGGCCGTCGGCGTCAGCACCAGCGTCAGCCGCTCCGCCGCCACCCGGCAATCGGCGGCGATCCGCTCGACCAGTGGCGCTGGCGGGACGGTGCCGCTTTCCAGCACCAGCACGGCATGGTCGCCGCTGTCGGCATAGCCCAGCTCCTCGAACAGCATCTCCTTGCGGGCGAGCGCCCGGCCGGGGCCGGAGCCGAGCGCGAAGAAGGACTCGCCCTCCTCCTTATGCGACAGACTCCAGCCGGCATATTGGCTGCCCAGGCAGGCGAGCACCGGATCGGTGCTGTGCACCGCCACCTGGAAGGGCCAGCGGTTGGACTGGGTGTCTGCTTGCAGCGTAACCCGGCCGAGCCCGCCCATGCACAGCTCGGCTATGCGGCGGCCGGCCTCCAGACCGCCGGGATGGCCGATCCCGCCGTCGACAACGGTAGCGCCGGCCACCCGGTCGATGCCGAGCCGCAGCGGTAGCGCATCGGCGACCAAGGCGGCGGCGAGCGGGCCGGACAGCACCGACAGGCTGGGACGCTGGGTCACCGGGCATTGCGTCATCACTGGGCCTTTCCGGCGATGGTGCGCGCCGCGTCCATGGCGTCCTGGAAATCAAAGGCGACAGCGATGCCGCCGGTCTGCATCCGCTCCAGCAGATGGTGCTGGACCTTGAACTTGACGTTGCCGATGGCAAGCGCACCGATGCCGACGGCAGTCGGTTGAACCGTCAAGGGCGCACCGTCGTCCTGCACGCCGACTCCCTCCACCCCGGCCGGCGGCACCGCATTGATGTCGGCGGCAACACGCAGGTGCTGTGCCGCACGCAGATCCTCTGCATTGAGCACCGTGATCCCGGCCTTGCCACAGGCCAGAACAACCTGTACCCGTTCCATCAGCGCCGCCTTGCCGCCAGCAGAGGTATCGGCGCAGGACAGCGTGACGCCATAGCGCCGACCGAACTCCTCCGCCTTGCCCTGCACCGCCGGCACGCCGCGGTGGCTGACCAGGGTGACATTTCCGCCGGCCTGAGCCGCGATCAGCCCGGCGATGCCGCCGACGACGCCGGTGGCGCCATACACTTGGACATCCAGGCCGGCAAGGCCGTCCTGCCTGGACCGCCGCAGGGCGCGCTCCACCACCGCGACCATGGCGGCGGCGGTGGTGAAGGCGCCGGACGGATCGGCGAAGACCGAGATCCGGAAGGGCGGGAACATCGCCTTGCGCGCCACATCCAGCATGTCCAGCGCCATCGCCGCGTCGCGCCCGCCGATGAACAGGCCCGTGCGCACCGCGTTCTTCGGATCGCGGGAGAACATGGCGTCCTGGGTCAGCGCCTCGACCTGTGCGGTCTCGATGCCGGTGTAGGGGACGACCGTGTCGATGCCGGCGTCCACCGCCATGTTGACATCGAACGGGCTGACAGTCGCCAGCGGCGTGATCATGTGCAGCACGTAAGGGGCACCCATGCCGGCCTCCTTCCAGTCATTCCCCCAACCATTCTCCGGCGGTTCATACTCCTGCGGCCCACCGGACGGCGGGGGCGGTCTCCGCCCCGGCCAACTGGTTCCGCAAGGTTGCACCGCTGTTCCGCCCCTGGCAGACCATCACCTCCAGCGGTGAGCCCGCCCAGCGGCTGCGCATCCCGTGGGCTAGCCGCTCCGCCTGCGCCGCGTCGCCGACGATGGCGAAGCCGGTCGGCCCCCAGCTGCTCTGACCAACCCCGCCGATGCCCTGCGCCTCCAGCCAAGACAGCGCGTCGGCCACCAGCGGGCTGGTGAAGCGCCCCCCCTGGGCCGGGGCGAAATGGTCGCCGACCGTGCGCTGAAGCTCGCCGATAGCCTGTCCGAAGCGGTCAACATCGCCTTCGGCCAGCGCCGGCAGAGCGACCATCAGCACCAACCGGCACAGATGCGCGGCGGCGGCGGGCGGGAAGGGCGGCAGCCGGCGGAAGGCTTCGGCCTCCGGCGCGCCGTGCAGCCCATGGCCGCCACGATGGAGCAGCAGCAGGATGCGCCAGTCCTCCGGGAAGGGCGCCCGCGCGATCAGGGGCGGGGCGGCGTCCAGCCCGCCCCGACCGCCGTCCAGCAGAACCCCGCCCTGCTCGAAGGCGGCCAGCCCGATGCCGGACCGCGCCCCGCGCTCCAGTGCGCGGGCCAGATCGCGGGCAGCAGTGCCCCGTCCTTCCAGACAGACCAGCGCCGCGGCGACGGCAAGGTCGGTCTGGGTGCCGGACCCCAATCCAACATGGGGCGGAATCGCCTCCTCCACCGTTACGGCGACGGCATCGGACAAACCGGCTTCCTGGCCCAGCCGTTCGATGCTGCGGCGGACGCGGTCGGCCGACGGGCCGCTGACAGTCAGACTGTCGGTCGGACGGGCGCGCAGGATAATAGCGGGCCTGTCGATGGCGATGCCGAGGCTGCCGAAGCGGCGCCCCAATCCACCGTTCAGATCGACGAAGCCGGCATGCAGACGCGCGGGTGCATGGACCCAGACCTCCCCTATCCGATTGCGCTGGTCGTTCATCTGCATTCCCTTTGCGCGGGTCATCGCATAATGTTAGCGTTACAAACAAAATTGTCCGTAGCGCGAACGAGTATCTACGAGCGGTAACCCGAATGGGACGAGAAATATAGGGGGAAGAAATGGGCATGGTGCGACGACTCTGCCTGACGGGGACCGACCATGCTCAAGCGGATATCGCTTCAATTCGAAGCGGATGCTTGGACGACTGCCGACGAAGATCGCCAGAGCCATTGAACTATTCACGCTGACTTCACTTCTCCCTTCAGGCGATTGGGGGGCCATGACCTTCCACCCCGACACTCTCTGTCCGTTCTGCGGGCTTGGCTGCGGCGACATCGGGATCGACCGGGGCGAGGCCGGCATCTCTGCCCGGCCGACTGGCTGTCCGCAAGCCGACCGGTTGTTCCATCGCTCCGCGCCGGTACCGACGGACGGACGCATGGGCGGGACGCCCCTTTCCATCGACGACGCCATTGCGAAGGCGGCCCAGCTACTGGGGGCCAGCCGCGCGCCACTGATCGCCGGGTTGGCGGCCGATGTGAATGGCGTGCTTGCGGCGCTCACGCTTGCCGAACGCATCGGCGCGACAGTGGATCACGAACGGTCCGATGCGCTGTTCCGCAATTTGGCAGTGCTGCGCCGCTTCGGCTGGTCGGTGACCACGCTGGCAGAACTTCGTAACCGCTGCGACCTCGTGCTCGTCGCCGGACCGGACCCGGCCGCCGCCTTTCCGCGCCTGTGGGAACGCTGGGTGGCCCCGGAGCCTGCGTTCGTTCCCGGTGGCGCCCGAAGCATCATCTTTCTGGGTGGGGATCCGCTGCCGGAAACCGTGCAATGCCTCGGCGGCCGGATCGAAACGAGTGGTTTGAGTGGTGAAGCGGGCCAGGATCTCACCACGCTGGTCGGCCGATTGAGGACAGCACTGGCCGGACGGGCGGCGCAGAACGAACCGATGACGGCATTGGCGGCCCGGCTGCGCGCCGCCCGCTATGCCGTAGTGGCCTGGGCGGCGGGACTGTTCGACGGGCCGCAGCCGGACATGATCGTCGAGGGGCTGGTCCGGTTGGTCCGCAGCGTGGATGGCACCACACGGTGCGCCGGCCTGCCGCTGGCCGGCGCCGACAATTTGATCGGCGCCAATCAGGCTTGCGGCTGGCGCACCGGCTTTCCTCTGCGCACCGGCTTCGAGGGCGGCGCGCCGCTGCATGATCCGGAGCGGTTCGCTTGGCAAACGCGCCTGCGCGATGCCGATGTGACGCTATGGATCTCCGCCTTCCGTCCGGCGCTTCCCTCCTTCACCACCGGCGGCAGTGTCATCATGCTGGCGCCACCGGAGATGACCGTCATGCCGGAACCAGCCCTGTTCATTCCGGTGGGGACACCCGGCATCGACCATGCCGGCGATGTGTTCCGCACCGACGGCGTCGTGGCGTTGCATGCGGATGCCTTGATCGACAGGGGACTGGCCAGCGTCGCCGACGTGATCGGCCGGATTTTGGCGGCACTGGACCGGCCCACCGCAGACAAGGAGGCCGCCGGATGCTGACGAAGCTCACCGGCGGGCGGCTGTTCGACCCGGCCAACGGCCGGCACGGCGAGGTCGCCGACCTCTGGCTGCACGATGACCGCATCGTCGCCGATCCGGGGCCGGGCGCCACCCCCGAGGCGGTGCATGACGTGACCGGCAGGGTGGTGATGGCCGGCGCCATCGACATCCACAGCCACATCGCCGGCGGCAAGGTGAATCTCGCCCGCCTGCTGATGGGGGAAGAGCATGAGTTGCACCGCTTCGCCGGCCATGCCTGCGGCAGCGGCATCGCCACGCCTTCCACCCACACCACCGGCGCCCGCTATATCGAGATGGGATTCACCGCCGCCTTCGAGCCGGCGATGCTGGGATCCGACGCCCGGCACGCGCATCTTGAGATGAGCGACATCCCCTATATCGACACCGGCGGTTATCTGGTGCTGGGGAACGACGATTTCCTGCTGGATCTGATCGCCACCAATGCCGGGCAGGCGGCGGTCAACGACTATGTCGCCTGGATGCTGACGGCGACGCAGAGCCTTGCCGTCAAGGTGGTCAATCCCGGCGGCATCAACGCCTTCAAGTTCAACGCCCGCACCCTCGACCTCGACGAGGCGGGGCCCCATTACGGGGTCACGCCGCGCACCGTCCTGACCACGCTGGCCCGGGCGGTGAATGAGTTGGGGCTTCCCCACCCGCTGCATGTCCATGGCTGCAATCTCGGCGTCCCCGGCAACATCGCGACGACGCTCGACACCATCCAGGCGGCGTCGGGCCTGCCGATGCACATGACGCACATCCAGTTCCACAGCTACGACACGGCGGGCGACCGCAAATTCTCTTCCGGCGCCGCGGCATTGGCGGAGGCGATCAACCGGACGCCGACCCTGTCGGTGGACATCGGGCAGGTGATGTTCGGGCAGACGGTGACCGCCTCGGCCGACACCATGGCGCAGCGCCACACCGCGCCGCTGGCCCACCCGCGCAAATGGCTGGCGATGGACATCGAATGCGATGCCGGGTGCGGGGTGGTGCCCTTCCGATACCGCGACAACTCCTATGTCAACGCGCTGCAATGGGCGATCGGGCTGGAGCTGTTCCTGCTGCTCGACGATCCCTGGCGGGTGTTCCTGACCACCGACCACCCGAACGGCGCGCCCTTCACCTTCTATCCGGAGCTGATCCGGCTGTTGATGGACCGCGATTACCGGCTGGCGAAGCTGGCTGAGATCCATCCCGACGCGCCGGCCCACACCACGCTGGGCTCCCTCACCCGCGAATATTCGCTGACCGAGATCGCCATCATGACCCGCGCCGCGCCAGCCCGCATTCTGGGGCTTGCCGACCGCGGCCATCTGGCGCCGGGGGCATCGGCCGACGTCACGGTCTACAGCGACCTGCCCGACCGCCGCGCGATGTTCGAACGGCCAGATTTCGTCTTCAAGGGTGGCAGGCTGGTGGTGCGCGATGGAAAGCTGGTGGCGATGGCGCAGGGATGCACCCATGTCGTCCGCCCCGGCTTCGACGATCTGATCGAGCGCCGCATCGCCCGCCATTTCGACGAGCGGCTCGGCCTGCCGATCAAGCATTTCCGCATCCGTGACACGGAGATCCGCCACGGTGCCGGACCGCAGCTCCACCCCTGCCAACGGCGGGAGTTGCCGTGATGGCGGAGATGCACATCAACGGCGTGCGCATTGAGGACACGTTTGCAGAAGCGTTTCCAATGACTTACACGCGGCTGGTCATCACCGCCGACACACCCGCCTGGGTCGATGCGGCGACATCCAGCCTGACCGGTTTTGCCACCTCGGTCATCGGCTGCGGTTGCGAGGCGGCGGTGGAGCGCCTGCTGACGCCGGAGGAAACGCCGGACAGCCGGCCCGGTGCAGCGGTGATGATCTTCGGCATGTCCACCGGCGATCTCGCCAAGCTGGTGGTCAACCGGGTTGGGCAGTGCATCATGACCTCTCCGGGCTCGGCCTGCTATGCCGGGCTTCTGGCGGGGAGCAAGCGGATCCCGCTCGGCGGCGGCCTGCGCTATTTCGGCGACCGGCACCAGATCGCCAAGAAGTTCGGTGACCGCCGTTTCTGGCGCCTGCCGGTGATGGATGGCGAGTTCGTCTGCGAAGACAGCGTTGCTGTGGCCAAGGGCATCGGCGGCGGCAACTTCCTGATCCTCGCCGCCAGCCACCGGCAATGCCTTGCCGCGGCGGAGGAGGCGGTGGCGGCGATCCGGGCGCTGCCCGGCGTCATCCTGCCCTTCCCTGGCGGGGTGGTGCGCTCGGGGTCCAAGGTCGGCTCGAAATACAAGGCACTGATCGCCTCGACCAACACACGATTCTGCCCGACCCTGCGCGCGGTGGAACCGGAAACCCTGCTCTCCCCGGACGTCGAGGCGGTGCTGGAACTGGTGCTGGACGGTACCGACGAGGCGGCGATCCGCGCCGGCATGCGGGCCGGCATCGCCGCCGCTGCGGCAGGCGGAACCGCGGCCGGCGTGCTGGCGATCACCGCCGGGAATTATGGGGGGAAGCTAGGGCCACACCATCTCCACCTCCACGAGGTGATGGCATGATCGGAATGACCCTAACCTTCCGCAGCGACGCCGGAACCGTGGTGGACATGTCCGCCCTGCTGCCGGACCGGCTGGCCGGGCTGGCGGCGGCAGAGGTCGCCAAGCTGCCGCTTCCCTGCGGCGGCGGGGTAACGACCGTCGGCAGGATGTTCGATGTATCGGCGGGCGATGCGACCGAGGGCCTGCTGATCCGGCCGGGAGGGGCCGTCCTGCATCGCGTTGGCGCCGGCATGGCGTCCGGGCGCATCCTGGTCGAGGGCGATGCCGGCAGCCATGCCGGAGCCGGGATGAGTGGCGGCCTGCTGCGCATCACCGGCAATTCCAGGGAGGCCCTGGGCGGCGCCCTGCCCGGTCTGCCATCGGGGATGCGTGGCGGACTGATCTGCGTCGGCGGCAATGCCGGGGATCGGGCGGCGGAGCGGATGCGGCGGGGGATCATCGTCGTGGATGGCACGGTCGGCGCCCATGCCGCCGGTTTCATGGTCGCCGGGACGCTGGCTGCCGGGGGCGGTTGCGGCCCGCACCCGGGCTTCGGCATGCGGCGCGGCACGTTGCTGCTGGGTCGGCCGCAGGATGCGGTGCCTGACGGCTTCGCCGACGGCGGCACGCGCGACTGGCTGTTCCTGCACCTGCTGCGCCGTGCGCTGGAGGGAACCGGGAGCTGGTTGGAGCGCGCGGGCACCACCCGCGCCCATCGGTTCATCGGCGACCTTGCGGAAGGAGGGCATGGTGAGATTCTGGCGACGGCCTGACCGAAGATCCGACTTATCGGGATTGGGCCGGAGGCTGGCGGCCGCCGCTATGCCGGTCATCGGGCTGCTGGCCCTTGCACCACCGGCAATGGCACAGGGGAACAGCCCACAGGACGCCAACACCAAGGTGATGCTGATCGGCTATCTCGCCCGCCAGGAGGATCCGCGCACGCCGTTGAGCTTCCTGGAACCGGTCGCGACCGACGAGGGGCTCCAGGGCGCCCGGCTGGCGCTCGCCGACAACAACACCACGGGTATGTTCCTGAAGCAGAGCTACCGGTTGGTGGAACAGGTGCTGCCGCAGGACGGCGACATCGCCGCCGGGGTGAAGGCTCTGGCCGATGAGGGAGTGCGCTTCGTCGTCGCCGACCTGCCAGCCGACGCGCTGCTCGCCGCCGCCGACCGGCCGGAAGCCAAATCCATGCTGCTGTTCAACGCGCGCGCCACCGACGACACGCTGCGCAACGAGCAGTGCCGGGCCAACATCCTGCACACCGCCCCCAGCCGGCGCATGCTGGCCGACGCGCTGGCCCAGTATCTCGCCTGGAAGAAATGGCCGCGCTGGAGCCTGCTGACCGGCCGCGATCCGGGCGACGCGCTCTATGCCAAGGCGGTCCGCCGCGCCGCCAAGCGCTTCGGCGGCAAGATCGTCGCCGAGAAATCCTGGACCTTTGATACGGTAAACCGCCGCACCGACACCGGCGTCACCACCATCCAGTCCGATATTCCGCTCGCCACCCAGGGGCCGGATTACGACGTGCTGGTCGTCGCCGACGAGCCGGGCGATTTCGGCGACTATCTCGACGGACGCACCTGGTACCCCCGCCCGGTCGCCGGCACCCAGGGGCTGACCGCCACCGCCTGGTCGCGGGTGAACGAGCAGTGGGGCGGCACCCAGTTGCAAAGCCGGTTCGAGAAGCTGGCCGGACGCTGGATGACGCAGCGCGACTATGCCGCGTGGCTGGCGGTTCGCAGCGTGGGGGAGGCGGCGGCCCGCACCAACACCACCGGCTTCGGCGACCTGACCGGCTATCTGCACAGCCCCGATTTCGAGCTCGCCGGCTTCAAGGGGGAGGCGCTGTCCTTCCGCGCCTGGGACGGGCAGATGCGCCAGCCCATCCTGATCGCCGGGCCGCGGATGCTGGTCTCGGTCTCGCCGCAGGAGGGATTCCTGCATCCGGTGACGCCTCTCGACACGCTCGGCGACGATGCGCCGGAAAGCAAATGCCGCCTCAACCGATAAGGGCCGACCGCACCATGCGATTCCTGCTGTCCTGCACCCTGCTGCTGCTTGCCGGCCCGGTCCTCGTCGCCGAGCCGGTCCTCGCCGAAACCATCTTCGTGTCCAACGAGAAGGACAACCAGATCGCCGTGGTCGACGGCGACAGCCTTCAGATCAAAAACAAGATCAAGGTCGGCCGCCGCCCGCGCGGCATCACGCTGAGCGCCGACGGAACGCAGCTTTATGTCTGCGTCGGCGACGACAACCGCATCGACGTGGTCGACATCGCCAGCGGCAAGATCGTCCACACCCTGCCGTCCGGCCCCGATCCGGAGCTGTTCGTGCTGTCGCCGGACGGGAAGAAGCTGTATGTCGCCAACGAGAACGACAACATGGTGACGGTGATCGACGTCGCCGACCGCAAAGCCATCGGCAACATCCAGGTCGGCGTCGAGCCGGAGGGCATGGGCATCAGCCCCGACGGCAGAATCCTGGTCAACACCTCCGAAACCACCAACATGGCGCACTTCATCGATACCGAGAAACACAGCGTGGTCGGCAACGTGCTGGTGGACAGCCGGCCGCGCGTCGCCCGCTTCACCGACGACGGCAAGCAGGTCTGGGTGTCGAGCGAGATCGGCGGCACGGTCAGCGTGATCGACGCGGCGGCCCTCAAGGTCATCAAGAAGATCCGGTTCGAGGTCACCGGCGTCCGCCGCGAAGCCATCCAGGCTGTCGGCATCCAGATGACAAAGGACGGCAAGCGGGCCTTCGTGGCGCTGGGACCGGCTAACCGCATCGCCGAGATCGATACCGACAGTTTCGAGGTAAAGCGCTATTTCCTGGTCGGGCAACGGGTCTGGAACCTTGCCTTCTCGCCCGACGAAAAGCGGCTCTACACCACCAACGGCATCAGCAACGACCTGTCGGTGATCGATCTGGAGCGCAACAAGGTGATCAAGAGCATCCCGGTCGGCGGCGCGCCATGGGGGATCGTCGTCAAACCGTAAACGGACGGAACCCCTTGCCGGACCGACCGGTTGATGGGGATGGCCGGGTGCGTCGGCAGACCGCCAACGATGGCCCGACGCGGCGCGCGGCAGGACTGTCCTGATCCGCGTCGCCAGGATTGTCCATCCCCGGAGACACATGATGAAACGCTTCACGACCCTGCCCCTGACGGGCCTCGCGCTGGCCGCGGGCCTTGCGTTTGCTGCGCTACCGGCTTCGGCGCAATCTAGCGGCAACGCCACAGACAGTTCCACAAGCACACAGAATGCCCCGGCCGGGACCACCGGACAACTGCCGCCCGACTCGCTGTCCGGCAAGCGCCAGGGCGCCATCGGCGGCGCTCCGGTCACCCAGGGCAGCGCCGGCTCCTCCACCGACGGCACCTCCCCCCCGACGGGGCAATTGCCAAGTGGCTCGCTGCAACAGGAAAGGCAGGGCGTCATCGGCGGCTTCCCGGTCACCCAGGGCGGCTCGGGCCAATCGAGCGGCAAGCAAGACAACCAGTAGCCAGGACCGGCTCCGGCGTCGTGACGGCCTCGCGACCGCCGCCCTCCCGAAGATGGAGTAGGATCGTCCGAAAGGCCGAGCCATCCCAGTTTTGCACTGGACAGCTGAAATGCGGCGGCTACGATTTCAAGTTACTCCGGCTCTCTTTTGAGGGTTTGTTGGCAAAACAAACAAGATGCCATAATGCCGGCCGTGACCGACGCCGTGGCCGCAGCTTGTCCGGCCATCAATCATGCTGGATCGACCTGCCCGCATGACCGCGACGGTCCTCCAATGATTTCAAAATCCATGGGAGAAAGCGGCGATGGGCATGTGGCAGGGGTCATCCCCGAAAATCAATCGCGTGCTGGTGGGCGAATCTCTGGTCGGCGACGGCAACGAGGTCGCCCACATCGACCTGATCATGGGACCACGCGGCAGCGCGGCGGAGACCGCCTTCTGCAATGCGCTGACCAACAACAAGGACGGCTTCACCAGCCTGCTGGCAGTCATCGCCCCCAACCTGCAATGCAAGCCCTCCACGATCCTGTTCAACAAGGTGACCATCAAGGGGGCGGAACAGGCGGTGCAAATGTTCGGCCCGGCCCAGCATGGCGTCGCCAAGGCGGTCGCCGACTGCGTCGCCGCCGGTACCATCCCGCAGGATGAGATCGACAACATCTTCATCTGCGTCGGCGTCTTCATCCATTGGGAAGCCAAGGACAACGCCAAGATCCAGGATTACAACTACCGCGCCACCAAAGAGGCGATCGAACGCGCGGTATCCGGCTATCCGACCCTCAAGGATCTGCAGAACCAGAAGGATTCGGCCAAGCATCCCTTCGCTGCCTGATCCCTGGTGCCGGTGGCGCCTTGCCCCATGGCGGATTTCCGTCACAGGGGTGCGCCACCGCACCGCTTTATTCCCTAATCACCCATCTCAACGGAGGATATGGAGATGAAGACTTGGCGCAAGCCGACGATCGTCGAAATCCTGGTCGGCACGGAAATCAACGCTTACGCCTGCGCTGGCTTGTAACCGGCAAAGGCCGGCTGCGGCTCGAAATGAGCGAAGAACTGCCCCGTGCCATCCGGCGCGCTGCAATCGTAATGCAGCGCGCACAGCCGCAGCCGGCCCGCATCGCCCAATTCCGAGCCCGACAGCATGCTGTGGAAACTTTCCCCACCAAGCAGACGATGCGCGATGGTGAGGTAGGGCCGCGAGAGCATGCCATCCCGCAGCATGGTATCGAGCATGCGCGGCCCGGTCAGCAGATAGATGCTGCGAAATCCCATGCCGCCCAGTTGGCGGCCCAGCAGGCCACCATCGACTGACACGCCGTTACCGGCAACCAGAACCTCGTAGCCGGCGGAACGCCAATACGCGACCTGGTCGGCCGGAGCTTCGGCCCCGGTGGCGATGACAACCCGCTGACCATTGCTTGCAGGCGAGTCCGGCATCGGGAAATCCAGGCTGGCGCTGGCAATGACGATAGCCGGCTGGGATGGCAGCCCATTGTCGGCCCGCCACTGCGCAAGCTCCCGCGCGACGTCCTGGGTGCCGACCTGCAATACGTCGTCCAGCCGTCCGGCCGCGAGGTCACGCAGGTAGCCGCCATGGGTAACCAGACAGTCCGCCTGGGCCTGGAGTTCGAGGAACAGCCGGAAGTCGTTGCCGCTGACCAGCCCCGCTGGCAGCCGGCTCTCGTCGCTGGCGGGGTCGCGCAGAGCGATGCGGCCGTCCAGACTGCTGACGAAGCTGGCATAGACGAAGGGCGCGTTGGCGCTCCCGCGTTCATGCAGGCAGTGGGCGAGATAAGCGCCGAGAAGCGCCACCTCCTCCGGTGTGCCGGGATAGAGGCGGAGCATGCGGCCGGTCATCGCGATCCCTCGAATGATGCGGCAGCGACCCGGCGCAGGAAATCGGCAGCCAGCGCATCGGCAATGTCGACCTTGCTGACGGATTGCAGCCCCTGCCATGCCGGCATCGAATTGACCTCCAGAACCAGCCAGCGGCCCTGCGCCTCGGGGTCCGCGATCAGATCGACACCGGCATAATCGGCCCCGACGGCGGCTGCCGCGCGCACCGCCAGATCGGCGATGACTCCTTCCGGCGCCAGAGCCTCGCAGCGGGCGCCTTGACGGACATTGGTGATCCAGCCGCGGCCATGGCGGATCATGGAAGCGACCGCGCGTCCTCCGACGACGAAGACTCGGCAATCGCGCCATTCGCCCACCCGGAGCGGCGGCACGAAGGGTTGCAGGTAATAGACGCCGGCGACGGCTTCCGCCTCCGGCACGTCTTCCGGATGGGACAGGCGGCGCAGGCCGCACCCCTGGGCGCCGAACAGCGGCTTCAGCACGCAGTCGGGCACCTCCCCAACCAAGGCGCGCGCCATCTCGGCGGACTGGACGGCAACAGAGGACGGCGCCGGCAGGCCGGCCTGGCCCAATAGGAAGCTGGTGGTGCTCTTGTCCACGCAACGCTCGATGGCGCGGGCGGTGTTGTAGACGGGGACGCCCAGCCGGTCGAGCGCATGGAGCACCCCAAGGCGTAGCGTCACCTGTTCGAAGCTGCCCGGCCCGACCACGCGCACGAAGCCGCCGGACGGCAAATTGTCGCCGAAGCCCGGCAGCAGAAGCCCCGTCCGCGTCCGTCCGACGGCGAAGCCGCAGGCGTTCAGCGAGACGCGGCGGCATTCGACGCCGCGGCGGGTGATCGCGCGCTCCAGCCGCGCCGCGTGCCAGTCGGCTCCATCGGTGAACAAGGCGACAGCGCCACTCATGCCGCCGCCTCCATCGCATGGCGACGATGCAACTCCCGCGCACGCAAGCCGCGCGAAGCCAGCGCCCGTACCGACAGTGCAACGACGACGCATTCCGGGACCGCCGTCGTGATCAAGCTCCACCCCTCGGAAAAGCATCTTGAACAATCGCTTGCGATACCAACAATCATGCGCGGACGCCCGCTTTGCAATCACCCTTCCGAAGCAGGGCCTCCGAACAACGGCGACCGCCACGCGCCGGATTTCATCCCGGCGCCGAACAGGGTGTGTCCTGGGGGGGAAGACAGGATGTACGAAGCCGCGATTTCTGCGGAGCCTCCGCCTATTCCCGCGAATCACGGTCCCCCCGCCCTGGCGGTGGAGGATCTAAGCCACAGCTTCGGCAAGCGTGTGGCATTGGACCGCGTGTCCTTCGCCGTGGTGCCGGGCGGCTTCACCATGCTGCTGGGCCTGAACGGGGCGGGAAAGACCACGCTGTTCTCGCTGATCACCCGGCTCTATTCCAACCGGACCGGCTCCATCCGCATCTTCGGCTTCGACCTGCGGCGCCAGCCCACCCGCGCACTTGAACGGATCGGCGTGGTGTTCCAGCAGCCGACGCTCGACCTCGACCTCTCCGTCCGGCAGAACCTGCACTACCATGGCGGTTTGCACGGCATGGCGCCGTCCGACTGTGCAGCCCGCGCGCGGGAGGAACTGGCACGCATCGGACTTGCCGACCGCGCAGACGGCAAGCTCCGCGCCCTGTCCGGCGGCCAACGGCGGCGGGTGGAAATCGCCCGCGCCCTGCTGCACCGGCCGAGCCTGCTGCTGCTCGACGAACCAACGGTCGGGCTGGACGCGGAGTCGCGCCGCCACATCCTGGGCCATGTCCGCGCGCTCTGCCGTGAGCAGGGGCTGGCGGTCCTGTGGGCCACCCACCTGATGGACGAGGCGAATGACGAGGATTCCGTCGTAGTCCTGCACCAGGGCCGGCTGCGCGCGTCCGGCAGCGTCCGGGCGATCTGCGCCGAAGCCGGAACGTCCGCCCTGCCCGCCGCCTTCGCCGCCTTGACGACAGGGGAGCGCCGGCCATGAGCGCCGCCACCTACTGGTACTGCCTGCGCAGCATCATCGTCCGCGAAGGCCTGCGCTTCCTGCACCAGCGCGAGCGCTTCTTCGCCGCACTGGTCCGGCCGCTGGTCTGGCTGGCTATCTTCGCCGTCGGCTTCCGGGCCGTACTGGGCGTGTCAATCATCCCACCTTACGACACCTACATCCTTTATGACGAGTATGTGGTTCCGGGGCTGGTCGCGATGATCCAGCTGTTCAACGGCATGCAGAACTCGCTGTCGATGGTCTACGATCGCGAGATGGGCAGCATGCGGACGCTGCTGGTCAGCCCGCTGCCACGCTGGTACCTGCTCGTCGCCAAGCTGCTGGCGGGTGTGGCGGTGTCGATCGCCCAGGTCTATGTGTTCCTCGGCATCGCATGGCTGTGGGGGGTGGAGCCGCCGCCGCTTGGCTATCTGGCCGTGCTGCCGGCGCTGCTGCTCAGCGGGCTGATGCTGGGGGCGCTCGGCTTGCTGCTCTCGTCCTTCGTCAAGCAGCTGGAGAATTTTGCCGGAGTGATGAACTTCGTGATCTTCCCGATGTTCTTCGCCTCCTCCGCCCTCTATCCGCTCTGGCGGATCCGGGAGGGCAGCCCGACGCTTTACCAGATCGCCACCTTGAACCCCTTCACCCAGGCGGTGGAGCTGATTCGCTTCAGCCTGTATCTCCGAGTCGACATCACCGCCCTGCTGTGGGTGACCGGCTGTCTCGCCCTTTTCCTCGGTGCGGCGGTTCTGGCCTACGATCCGGGGCGTGGATTCTGGGCGCGGCGGGGCGGTCCGGCCGAACAGGCCTGACGTTCGCATCGGCAGCTCCGCCGGTTGAACTCTTTTGAATTACTTCATTGTCTTCTTTTCACCCGTTATTCCGCCTCTTTCGAAAACTTTCGAACCGCGGCGGAAAATAATCTTCACAGCCTATATTTATTTGAGCAGACTGAATATCAGCGTCACCAACAGAGTGCGGGGCTGTTTAGAACCCCGCCAAGTGCCGTGCCCCGGCATTCAGGACCGGCACGCCAGCGATGCCATAGCAGTTCGAAATCGGAGCGCCGGCGACCGATCCGCCCGACGTCTCCCCGGTCGACGTCACGCGTCCATCCTCTAGGGAGAACGCCCTCTCTGAAGACCGCACGCCGCCTGCCGCCGCACAAGTCTCTGGGACCACGGACCACCGCCAAAAAACGGGAGGAAATACATGAACCCCTTTGTGCGCTGTCTGCTCGTCACCGCCGCGATCCAGGCGGCCACCGTCACAGCTGGCGTCACTGGCGCATTCGCCAATGACGACATCATGAAGAACCAGAAGGACCCGGCAAACTGGGCACTGCAGCTCGGAAATTATGCCGGCCAGCGTTACAGCACACTCGACCAGATCTCCCGCGACAACGTGAAGAACCTGCGGCCGGTGTGGCAGTTCTCCACCGGCGTGCTGCGCGGCCACGAAGGCGGTCCGATCGTGGTCGGCGACACGATGTACATCTCGACACCCTTCCCCAACAACGTCTATGCGCTCGACCTCAACGACAACGGCCGCATCAAGTGGAAGTACGAACCGCGGCAGGATTCCTCCGTCATCCCCGTGATGTGCTGCGACACCGTCACCCGCGGCGTCGCGGTGGCCGGTAACAAGCTGTTCCTCGGGCAGGCTGACAACACGCTGGTGGCGCTGGACACCGAAACCGGCAAGGTTCTGTGGTCGGCCAAGAACGGCGACGCCAGCAAGGGCGAGACGTTGACCGCCGCCCCGCTTGTGGTGAAGGACAAGGTCTATGTCGGCATCAGCGGCGGCGAGTTCGGCGTGCGTGGCCATTTGACCGCCTATGACATCAACAGCGGCAAGATGGTGTGGCGGGCCTTTTCGACCGGTCCCGACAAGGACGTGATGATCGACCCGCAGAAGACGATGATGCTCGGCAAGCCGATCGGCGAACCCGACCTGGGAATCAAGACTTGGCCGGCGGACCAGTGGAAGATCGGCGGCGGCACCACCTGGGGCTGGTACACCTACGATCCCGAACTGAACCTGATCTATTACGGCACCGGCAATCCGGGCACCTGGAACCCGGCGCAGCGCGCGGTCGACAAGGACCGGGCCAAGAGCGACAACAAGTGGTCGATGACCATCTTCGCCCGCGATGCCGATACCGGACAAGCGAAATGGGTATTCCAGAAGACACCCTTCGATGAATGGGACTATGACGGCGTCAACGAGAACATCCTGGCCGACGTCACGGTCGGCGGCACCAAGCGCAAGGCGCTGATCAACTTCGACCGCAACGGCTTCGCCTACACCATCGACCGCACCAACGGCGAATTGCTGGTCGCGCAGAAATACGATCCGTCCGTCAACTGGGCGAGCGAGATCGACATGAAGACCGGCCGGCCGAAGGTGAACGACAAGTACAGCACCTTCGCCCAGGGCGAGGACCACAACACCACCGGCGTCTGCCCGGCGGCCCTGGGGTCGAAGGACCAGCAGCCCGCCACCTATTCGCCGGACAGCGGTCTGCTCTATGTGCCGACCAACCACATCTGCATGGATTACGAGCCGTTCAAGGTGGAGTATTCAGCCGGTCAGCCCTATGTCGGCGCGACGCTCAGCATGTATCCGGCACCGGATTCGCATGGCGGCATGGGCAACTTCATCGCCTGGGATCCGGCCGCCGGCAAGATCGTCTGGTCGAAGCCGGAGCGCTTCGCGGTGTGGAGCGGTGCCCTGTCCACCAAGGGCGGCGTCGGCTTCTACGGCACGCTGGAAGGCTATCTGAAGGCGTTCGACCTGAAGGACGGCAAGGATCTCTACAACTTCAAGACCTCGTCCGGGATCATCGGCAACGTCAACACCTACATGCACAAGGGCAAGCAGTACATCGCCGTGCTGTCGGGTGTCGGCGGCTGGGCCGGCATCGGGCTGGCCGCCGGGCTGACCGGCGAGCAGGAAGGTCTGGGTGCGGTCGGCGCGCACAAGGCGCTCGGCGAATACACCCAGCTGGGCGGGACGCTGACCGTCTTCGCGCTGCCGGACAACCAATAACGCACGAACGGGCGCCGGTTCCCCAAAGGGGAGCCGTCGCCCGCCCTCATCCAAGCTGATGGCGCCTACGCATAAAGGCAGTGGGGAGACAGAGCAAGATGCCCAGATACCTGACCGGGCTGTGCGTCGCCGTGGGGTTCACCGCAACCGTGACCCTCGGCACCGCATTCGGCCAGCAGGATGCCGCACAGAAGCCGGCCCAAAACCAGACACCACCGAACCAGACCCAAAACACGGCGGCCCAACCGCCAAGCGGTACAGACGCACCACAGGAAGCTAAGGCTGCCGACCCGGAGGAGTTGGTAGACGACCAGGGCGTGCCGCTCTACACGGTACGGGACGGCAAGGTGGACCAGGGAACCTACAACGGCTATCGGCGCTACGCCTCGTCCTGCCATGTCTGCCACGGACCGGACGGGCTCGGTTCCTCCTTCGCGCCGGCACTGGCCGATTCGCTGAAGCGGATGGATTATTGGCAGTTCACCGACGTGGTGACCAATGGCCGCAAGAATATGGGTGCGACCGGCGACAAGGTGATGCCGACCTTCGGGTCCGATCCCAACGTGATGCTGAACCTCGCCGACATCTACCGCTATCTGAAGGCGCGGTCGGATGACAAGATCGGCCGCGGCCGGCCCGAACGGTTCAAGACGCCGTCGTGAGCATGGCATGATCCGCCGGCCCCGCTTTTCCAGACGTGCCCTGCTGCTGGCCGTCGCGCTCTGCGCGGCGGCATCCTTCGGCCAGTCTGCCGGCGCGGCAGAGGGCATCCCGACCGACGTGCTGCGCGTCTGCGCCGATGCCAACCTGCTTCCCTTTTCCAACGACCGCGGCGAAGGGTTCGAGAACAGGATCGCCCAGCTGATCGCCGACGATCTGAAGGTGCCACTGACCTTCACATGGTGGCCACAGACCATCGGCTTCGTCCGCAATACGTTGCGCACCCGGCAATGCGATCTGGTGATGGGGACGGCGGTCGGCGAAGAGCTGATGCAGAACACCAACCCCTATTACCGCTCGACCTATGCGTTGATCTACCGGAAGGATTCCGGGATCACCGCGAAGAGTCTGGCCGATCCGTCGCTGCAAGGCGCCCGCATCGGCGTCGTCGCCCGCACCCCGCCATCCGCGGTGATGCTGCACCACGGGCTGACCAACCTCGAACCCTACCAGCTCGACACCGACACCCGTGCCCACCATCCAGCTCAGCAGGCGGTGGAGGACGTTGCCGCGGCGCGCACCGATGCGGCCATCGTCTGGGGGCCGATTGCCGGCTACTTCGCCCTTCGGCAGCAGGTGCCGCTGGTGGTCGTGCCGCTGATGGACGAGCCGGGAGCTTCGCACTTCCAATATATGATCTCCATGGGGATCCGCCCGGACGAGCCCGACTGGCGGCATTGGCTGAACGACTTCATCGTCCGCCGTCAGGGCGACATCGACCGCATCCTCGCCGAATACCACGTCCCACTCGTCAAAGACGACGGGAGCATCCGGGCAGAGGTGACGGAGCCGGACGGCTTTCGCATGGCCGATTACCGGTCTCCCACGCCGACCGGCCTGCGCGGGGCCGAAACGGTGGGACCGGCGGAGGTGGAGCGGCTGACGAAAGCCGGCGCCCTACTGATCGACGTGCTGCCGACACCACCTAAACCGGAGGGGCTGACGGCGGAGAGCCGGTGGGTGCCGCCGCGGCATCGCAGCCTTCCCGGTGCGCATTGGCTGCCGAATGTCGGCTATGGCGCCCCATCGGCCGAACAGGAAGCCTATTTCCGCACCAGCCTGGAGGCGTTGACCGGTGGCGACCGCAAGCACCCGCTGGTGGTGTTCTGCCAGCCCGATTGCTGGATGAGCTGGAACGCCGCCAAGCGCGCGCTCTCGCTCGGCTATCAGACCGTCAAATGGTTCCCGGCCGGCACCGAAGGCTGGACGGCCGCTGGGCACGAGCTGGTCACGGTGGAACCGGAACCCAGTCTTCCATCGAAGGTGGCGAACTGATTGCCCCGCTCAGGACAGCAGCGCCGACAGCATCCGGGCGATCTGGCCCAGCCGCTGCTCGATCCGGGCCGGCTGCTCGCACACCGCGGTCTGCGACCGGCGGCGGTCATCGAGGATTCGGCGGTCCCAGGCGATGGCGTCCTTGATCTCCTTTGCGCGGGCCGGATCGCCCGATGCCGCATCGAGATCGCGCAAAGCGGCGGCGATGCGGTCGCGCAAGGCACGCTGGTGCTTGGCGTAGCGTTCAATGGAGGCGATGGCGGCGGTGCGCTGGCGGTCCAGGGTCTGGAAGGTCCCGGCGAATACCTGGGCCAGTTTGCGGTCGCGCTCCTGCTCCGCACCTTCCTTGGCCGGACCGGCCAGCGCCTCGGCCTGCTGTTCCAGTGTGGCGGGGTCGACGCTGTCGTCGGTCGCCTGCCGGACCAGGGTGGCGACCGCCGGGTCGCGCTGCCATTCGTCCCCCAGCCTATCGATCGACGGGCCGTCCCAGACGGAGGCCGGCGACAGGGTCGGGACCAGGATCTGCTGGCAGGGCCAGTCGGGATTCTTCGGGTCCTGCGCATCAGCGGCTGCAGGAAGCCCGATGGACACAGCCGCAGCCAAGACGGCGGGCAAGACGGCGGCGAAGGCGGGTCCGATGGCGGAGGATTGTCGTTGCATGCCAAGAATGATGGCCTTGCCAACAATTCTGCGCAATCGCAACCGCTGCGCAAAAGGAGAAGCCCGATGGATCATGCGGGGAGGTGGACCGGAGCCGCTATCATCGCTGTGATGGCAGCCCTCCCAGCGGTGCCCGCGTCGGCCCGGACGCTGGTCCTGGATCTGGAACTGGAGGACAGCAGCGGCGAGCCTCCGTCGGCGGAGCATGCGGAGCGGCTGAAGCGGATCAGTGCGGAGTTGCGTCGCGCCCTGGATGCCAAGGGGTATGACGTGATCGGAGACGCGGCCACCGCAGGGCTGGTGAGGCCGGGGACGGTGATCCGGTCCTGCAATGGCTGCGAGCGCGGCATCGCCCAAGCTGCCGGGGCCGATCTGGTCGTCTTCGGCATCGTCCGCAAGATCAGCAGCCTGATCCTGTGGATCGGCGTGGTGGTCGAGGATGTCGGCACCGGCCAAGTGGTGACGACCGCCCGCGGCGACATCCGCGGCGACACCGCGACCGCCTGGTCGCGCGGCATCGGCTGGCTGGTCGAGCATCGGCTGGCGGAGCATGCGCCGGGAAAGCGGTAAACGGGCAGCAGGCGGTGGGGAGGGCCAGGAAATGCCGGACGACTCTCAAAGTGGCTACAGCAGCATCATGAATGTCCTGCGGCCACCGCCACCGCGCACGGCCGCTCTGATGCGCCGCTATGATCTGGTGCTGCGCGACTATGTCGGCGATTTCCGCATCGGCGTCTGGGACCACGAAAAGACCCGCACCCAGCGTGTGCGCGTCAGCCTGACCGTCACGGTGGAGGTGCCGAACCGCCCCTTCCTCGACGACCTCGACGCCGTGGTCTCTTATGAATACCTGATCCAGGGCGTGGAGGCCTTCACGCGCAGCCCTCACATCCAGCTGTTGGAGGTGCTGGCGGAGAAGCTGCTGGGTCTGTGCCTTTCGCCGCCGCAGGCGGTCTTCGCCCGGGTGCAGGTGGAAAAGCTGGAGATCGTTGCGCAGGCGGCCGGCGTCGGCGTGGTGCTGACCGGCGCACGGGAACCGTCATGATGGCAGCAAGGCCAGCCGTGGGGCCACAGGCGGCGGCACGCGCCGCCGCCTGCGGGACCGGTTTTAACGCCGCTACTCCGCCGCCTCGGCCATCTGCGCCTTCTCGATCCTGATCGCGCAGTATTTGAACTCCGGGATCTTGCCGAAGGGGTCGAGCTGCGGGTTGGTCAGCACATTCGCCGCCGCTTCGGCGTAGGCGAAGGGGATGAAGACCAGCCCCACCGGCATCCGGTCGTCGATGCGGGCCTTCAGCCGGATGGTGCCGCGGCGGCTCGAAACCAGCATGTAGTCGCCGGTCCTCATTCCGGCGCGGGTGAGGTCGTGTGGGGAGACATAGGCGACCGCCTCCGGCTCCACTGCGTCCAGGACGCTGGACCGCCGGGTCATCGACCCGGTGTGCCAATGCTCCAACTGGCGGCCAGTGGTAAGAACCAGCGGATAGTCGAGGTCCGGGGTTTCCGCCGGATTGATCGGCCGCGCCGGCACGAAGCGGCCACGTCCGGACTTGGTCGGGAAACCGTTGCCGAAGACGATGTCGTGGCCGGGCTGATCCGGTCCGTCCACCGGATAGGTGACGGAGCCTTCGCGCTCCACCCGCTCCCAGGTGATGTTGGCGAGCGACGGCATGGCACCGACCATCTCGGTGAACACCTCCGATACGTGGCTGTAGTTCCAGTTCAGGCCCAGCCCGCGCGCCATGTCCTGGATGATCCACAGATCCTGGCGCGCCTCGCCCGGCAGCGGCACCGCGGCGCGGCCCATCTGGACCTGCCGGTTGGTGTTGATGACGGTGCCGTCCTTCTCTGGCCATGCCGAGGCCGGCAGAACCACGTCGGCGTATTTCGCCGTCTCGGTCAGGAAGATGTCCTGCACCACAAGATGGTCGAGCATGGCCAGCGCCTCGCGGGCGTGGGTCACGTCCGGGTCGGACATCGCCGGGTTCTCGCCCTCGATGTAGAGGCCCTTGATCCGGTTGTCATGGATGGCGTCCATGATCTCGACCACCGTCAGGCCACGCTTGCCGTCCAGCTTGGTGCCCCAGTAATTCTCGTAGAAGGACTGAACCTTCGGATCCTCGACCGACTTGTAGTCGGGATAGAACATCGGGATCAGGCCGGCGTCGGAGGCGCCCTGGACATTGTTCTGGCCACGTAGCGGGTGCAGGCCGGTGCCGGGACGCCCGATCTGACCGGTGATCAGCGACAGCGCGATCAGGCAGCGGCTGTTGTCGGTGCCGTGGATGTGCTGCGACACGCCCATGCCCCAGAAGATGATCGACGCCTTGGACCGGGCGAACAGCCGCGCCACCTCGCGCAGGGTGGCGGCCGGGATGCCGCAGACCTTCTCCATCTCCTCCGGCGGATAGTCCTTGACCGTCTCGGCCAGCGCCTCGAAATCCTCGGTGTTGGCCTGGACATACTGGCGGTCGTAGAGCCCCTCCGCGATGATGGTATGGAGGATCGCGTTCAGCATCGACACGTCGCGGCCGGGCGTGAATTGCAGCATGTGCGTGGCATGGCGCGCCATGGCGAGGCCGCGCGGATCCATGACGATCAGCTTGGCCCCGCGCTCCGCCGCATTCTTGAAGAAGGTCGCGGCGACGGGATGGTTCTCCGTCGGGTTGGCGCCAATGATGACGATGACCTCGGCATCCTCCGCCGCCATGAAGGGCGCCGACACCGCCCCCGACCCGACGCCCTCGATCAGGGCAGCCACCGACGAGGCGTGGCAGAGCCGCGTGCAATGGTCGACGTTGTTGGTACCGAAGCCGGTGCGCACCAGCTTCTGGAACAGATAGGCCTCCTCGTTCGACCCCTTGGCCGATCCGAAGCCGGCCAGCGCATTGCCGCCACGCTCGTCGCGGATCTTGCGCAGGCCACCGGCCGCCACCGCCAGCGCCTCGTCCCAGCTCGCTTCGCGGAAATGGGTGAAGGGGTTCATCGGGTCGATGTCGACGTCGTGCTTCGACACGCCCTCCTTGCGGATCAGCGGCACGGTCAGGCGGTCGCCGTGATGGGCGTAATCGAAACCGAAACGGCCTTTCACGCACAGGCGGTTCTGGTTCGACGGGCCGTCCTTGCCATCGACGGCGACGATCTTGTTGTCCTTGATCTTGTAAGTCAGCTGGCAGCCGACGCCGCAATAGGGGCAGACCGAGTCCACCTCGCGGTCGGGCGCGTTGGCGTAGACGCCCTTCTCGTCCACCAGGGTTGCCGGCATCAGCGCCCCAGTCGGGCAGGCCTGCACGCACTCACCGCAGGCGACGCAGGTGGACTGGCCCATCGGGTCGTCGAAATCGAAGACGATCTTTTCCAGATGCCCGCGCGCCGCCATGCCGATAACGTCGTTGACCTGGACCTCGCGGCAGGCGCGGACGCACAGGTTGCAGTGGATGCAGGCGTCGAGCTGGACCGCCATCGCCGGATGCGACCGATCGTCGGTCTTGGTCGGCCGGTCCACGGCGGGGAAGCGGCTGCCGGCGATCTCGACCTTGTCGGCCCAGTTCCAGAAGGTGGAGTTGGGGTCGTGTGCGCTCTCCCGCTCCGGCTGGTCGGCGAGCAGCAGTTCGAAGACCAGCTTGCGCGACGCCTTGGCCCGCTCCGACGCGGTGCGCACGGTCATACCGGGCTTGGGTTTGCGGATGCAGGAGGCGGCGAGCACGCGCTCCCCCTCGATCTCCACCATGCAGGCGCGGCAGTTGCCATCGGGGCGGTATCCCGGCTCCGGCCGGTGGCAGAGATGCGGGATCTCGGTGCCCAGGCGCGTGGCGACCTGCCAGATGGTCTCGCCGTGCTGTGCGACGACTTCCGCGCCGTCCAGGGTAAAGCTGATGCCGTTGGACATGTCGGTCTCCTTACCCCTGCGATCCGGTTGCGCCCTGGGCGGCACTCTGGGCCGTGCCCTGGCGCGACACGAAGTCCTCGCGGAAATGCTTCATCACCAGCTTGATCGGGTTCATCGCCGCCTGCCCCAGCCCGCAGATCGAGGCGTCGCCCATGACGGTGGCGAGCGCCGTCAACAACTCTTCGTCCCATTCAGGCTCGCTGATCAGGCGCACGGCCTTCTCGGTGCCGACCCGGCAGGGGGTGCATTGGCCACAGCTCTCGTCCTCGAAGAATTTCAGGAGGTTGAGCGCCACGTCGCGCATGTTGTCCTTGTCGGACAGCACGACCACGGCGGCCGAGCCGATGAAGGAGCCGTGCGGTTCCAGCGTGCCGAAATCGAGCGGAATGTTCGCCATCGACGCCGGCAGGATGCCGCCGGACGGGCCACCGGGCAGATAGCCCTTCAACGTGTGGCCGTCGGCCATGCCACCGCAATATTGCTCGATCAGTTCCTGCAGGGTGATGCCGGCCGGGGCCAGCTTGACTCCCGGCTCCTTCACCCGGCCGGAGACCGAGAAGGTGCGCAAGCCCTTGCGCCCATTCATGCCGTGACTGGCGAACCACGCCCCGCCCTTCTCCAGGATTTCGCGGACCCAGAACACCGTCTCGATGTTGTTGATCAGGGTCGGGCGGCCGAACAGGCCGACCACAGACGGGAAGGGTGGCTTGTGCCGCGGCAGCCCGCGTTTGCCCTCGATGCTCTCCAGCATCGCCGATTCCTCGCCGCAGATATAGGCGCCGGCACCGCGGCGGAGATGGATGCGGGTGTGGCGGGCGAAGCCGGCGGCCTCGACCTTCGGAATCTCACGCAGCAGGATTTCCCGGCATTGCGGATATTCGTCGCGCAGGTAGATGTAGACGTCGGTCGCCTCCACCGTCCAGGCACCGATCAGCATTCCTTCCAGGAAGCGGTGCGGATCGCGTTCCAGATGGAAGCGATCCTTGAAGGTGCCGGGCTCGCCCTCGTCGCCGTTGATCGCCATCAGGCGTGGTCCCGGCTCCGCCCGGACATAGCGCCATTTCAGGCCGGTGGGGAAACCGGCGCCGCCCAGGCCGCGGATGCTGGAATCCTCCAGCCCCTTCAGCACCGCATCGACGTCGCGCGCGCCGTTCAGGCATTCGGCCAGCATCTTGTAGCCGCCGCCGCGGATGTAGTCGTCGAAGCCCATATAGTCGGGAATGTCCGGGTGGACATGGCCATGGGCCACGGCATCGAGCACGCTGTCGACCGTCGCGTTCTCGTGCGGGGCATGGCCGATCGCCACGACGGGGGCATTGTTGCAGCCACCCATGCAGGGCGCGCGCACGACGCGGACCTCGCGCTCGTCGACACCGGCCTTCAGCGCGTCATGGAGCTGTTCGGCCCCGGCCAGCGCGCAGCTCAGGGAGTCGCACACACGGATGGTCAGCTTCGGCGGAGCCGGCTCGCCATCCATCACGATGTCGAAATGGGCGTAGAAGGACGCCACCTCGAACACCTCGACCAGCGCCAGCCGCATCTCCTTCGCCAAGGCGGCGAGATGGCGGGCATGCAGGCAGCCGTAATGGTCCTGAAGCAGGTGGAGATGCTCGATCAGCAGATCCGACTGACGGGAGCGGTCGCCGAGAAGTGCCCGAACCTCGTCAAGGCTGACTGGATCGACCTGCCGGCCTTTCTGTTGATCGCGCGTCTTGCGGCGACCGGAGCCAGGATGGATGCTGCGCGCGGGAACACCACCCGGCGGTTTGGCACTGATGATCGGAGCGTTGGCAATCGGGGGGAGTGCGGTCACGGCGGTTCTGGCCTCTGCTTGATGGTCCGCGTTTCTGCTTGTCGCGATCCCGAATTCCTGGCGTCTCGTATACCAAATGCCAAGTTAGCGTATATGGAGCTGAATGTCAGCACCCTAAATCATCTTCAGCCGCGACCGGATGGAAATGACGGAGAGGGGCCGGCGAAGGGCCGGCCGGTAGGTAGGTCAGGCCGGAACGATGCGCACGCCTGCGGCAGCGAGCCGCTCCGCCCGGGCGGCGTCGATCCCGCCGTCGCCGCAAAGGAAATCGAAGCTGTCGAGCTTGGCGAAGAAGGCCGGCTTGACCTGATCGAATTTGCTGCTGTCGATCACCAGCGCCTTGGTCACCGCATTGGCGATGGCGGTCTGCTTGATCTCCACCTCATGGAAGTTGGAGCAGCTGATCCCCAGCGATTCATGAACGCCGCCGGCCGAGATGAAGGCGGTGTTGATGCCGATGCCGCGCAGCATCTCCAGTGATTCCGGGCTGGAGAAGGAGGCGGAGGAGGCGTGATAGAGGCCGCCCAGCATGACGACCCGTACGCCCGGCTTCTTGCAGACGATCTCGGCGATGTTCATGGCATAGCAGACCACGGTGATCTGGCTGTCGGCCGGAATGCGGCTGGCCAGATGGGTAGTCGTGGTGCCGCAGTCGATGAACACCGTTTCGCCCGGTTTCAACAGGCTCGCCGCCGCCTCGCAGGCGGTGCGCTTCATCTCGATGTGGGTATCCCGCTCGCGGTCCAGCATGTAGCCCATGCCGCCGACACTCTCCAGCCCGCCGGCGATGTAGCCGCCGAGATAGGCGAAGCGTCCGCCGCAGGACGCGATGTCGCGCCGCACCGTCATTTCCGAGACGCCCAGCAGCCGGGCCGCATCCTTCAGCCGAAGATAGCCGCCGGCTTCCAGCGCGCTCTGTAATCGGTCCAGGCGATCGGCCCTTCTCATCGACATGTCCGCATCCCGCACCGTTTCCGCCCATCCTGCCAGCGGCCGCACCCTACAATCCAGACGGGTTAATCCCAATGGCGCGAAGCCTCGAACAGGATGGCCGTGGCAAAGCTCACAATCGCATGCATTGATCTTGACACAGCGCGCGACAGCATGGAACTATCCTTTCAGAAAATGTTAGGATGTTAACACAGCAGCGGGATCCGAAGCGGTGTCGACATCCTGGCAACAATCGAGGAGAGCCCCCAAGGACAAGGGTCTCCCCGGGAGGACCAAGATGCCGATTTCCAGCGTCCCGGCCGATGCCGCCGGTCTGGCTCCGTTCATCGATCACACCCTGTTGCGTCCCGACGCGCAGCCCGCCGAAGTCGAGCGGCTGTGCGACGAGGCGCGTGCACACGCCTTCAAGGCAGTGTGCGTCAACCCCGTCTTCATCCCGTTGGTGACCGAACGGCTGGCCGGATCGCCGGTGGCGCCCTGCGCGGTGATCTGCTTCCCCTTCGGCGCTGATCCGACGACGATCAAGGCCGACGAGGCCGAATGGGTCGTGCGCCACGGCGCCCGCGAGGTCGACATGGTGATTCCAATCGGCCTGCTGAAAGCCGGCCGGACCGCCGAGGTGCGCGACGACATCGCCGCGGTCAAGCGGGCCTGCGGCGATGCCCTGCTGAAGGTCATCATCGAGACCAGCCTGCTCACCGACGACGAGAAGGTGCTGGCCTGCCGGCTGTCGCAGGAGGCCGGGGCCGATTTCGTCAAGACATCCACCGGCTTCGCCGGGGGCGGTGCCACCGTCGAGGATGTGGCTCTGATGCGCCGGACCGTCGGCGACAGCATGGGCGTCAAGGCGTCGGGCGGGGTGCGTACCACCGAGGACGCCCGAAGCATGATCGCGGCCGGTGCCTCGCGCATCGGCGCCAGCGCAAGCGTGGCGATCGTCGGCGGCTGACCCCGCAGGCCTCGCGCACGCTATAGAGCGTGCCGGTCGGACGGCAGTTCCGTCCGTCCCACCCGGCACGGCATCACCAAAAACGGAACGCGCAGCGGGTGGCAAACACCCCGGCACCATCGGTGGGTCGAGTGTTCCTCCCACCGCATGGCGCTCATCGCCTCTCATGGGAGTCACGCCGACATGAAGAAGTTGCTGTCCTCGCTCATCGTCGCCGCCTCGCTGGTCGCCGGGCCGGCGATGGCCGCCGATCCGGTTTCGACCCCGGATGCCGTCAAGACGCTGAAGTCCGACGCCACCAAGAAGAAATACACCATTGCCACCGTGGTGAAGGTCGACGGCATCGCCTGGTTCGACCGCATGCGCGACGGCGTCAAGCAGTTCGCCAGCGACACCGGCCATGACACCTGGATGGTTGGGCCGAGCCAGGCCGACGCGGCGGCACAGGTCCAGCTCGTCGAGAACCTGATCGCCCAGGGCGTCGACGCCATCGCCATCGTCCCCTTCTCGGTCGAGGCGGTGGAACCGGTCCTGAAGAAGGCGCGTGACCGCGGTATCGTGGTGATCGCGCATGAGGCGTCGAACATCCAGAACGCCGACTATGTGCTGGAGGCCTTCGACAACTTCGCCTACGGCGCCAAGCTGATGGAAGTGCTGGGCAAGGCGATGGGCGGCGAGGGCAAGTATGTCTGCACCGTCGGCAGCCTGACGTCGAAGTCGCAGAACGAGTGGATCGACGGCGCCATCGCCTATCAGAAGGAACATTTCCCGAAGATGCAGATGGTGACCAACCGTCTGGAGACCTATGACGACGCCAACACCGACTACAACAAGCTGAAGGAAGTCCTGACCACCTACCCGGATCTGAAGGGCATCGTCGGCGGTCCGATGCCGACCTCGGCCGGCGCCGGCCGTCTGGTGGCCGAACGCGGTCTGAAGAACAAGCTGTTCTTCTCCGGCACGGGTCTGGTCTCCGTGGCCGGCCAGTATCTGACCCAGGGCGACATCCAGTACATCCAGTTCTGGGATCCGGCGGTCGCCGGCTATGCCATGAACATGCTGGCGGTGATGGCGCTGGACGGCAAGAAGGACCAGATCAAGGCCGGCCTGAACCTGGGCCTGCCGGGCTACACCGCCCTGACCACGCCGCAGGGGGCCAAGGCCAACCTGCTCTACGGGCAGGGCTGGGTCGGCGTCACCAAGGAGAACATGGGCTCCTACGACTTCTGATGATCTGAAGACGGGCGCCGGCGACCGGGAATGGTGGCCGGCGCTCCCTTGTCTTCATCCTTTCCTCGAACCGCCGGGCGGAAGATATGTCGGACGGTTTCATCGAACTCCGGAACATCCGGAAGGTGTTTGCCGGCGTCGTCGCGCTGGACGCCATGTCGCTGGTCATCACCCCCGGCGAGATCCATTGCCTGGCCGGCGAGAACGGGTCGGGCAAATCCACCGTCATCAAGATCATGTCCGGTGTCTACCAGCCGGACAGCGGCGAGATGCTGATCGACGGCCGGACGATGCCCGGCATGTCGCCGATCGAGGCCATCGCCCACGGCGTCCAGGTCATCTATCAGGACTTCTCCCTGTTCGGGAATCTGACGGTCGCCGAGAATCTGGCGATGAACGTCCATCTCGGCGAGAAGCGGCGCCTGATGAACTGGCGGCGCACCCGCGCCATCGCCCGCGAGGCGGTGGACCGGCTGGGCGTGGAGCTGGACCTCGATGCCGAGGTCGCGTCGCTGCCGACCGCCGGCAAGCAGCTGGTCGCCATCGCCCGCGCGCTGATGTCCGACGCCCGCCTGATCATCATGGACGAGCCGACCACGGCCTTGACCCGCAAGGAGGTCGAGACGCTGTTCCGCATCGTCCGCGACATCCAGGCGCGCGGCATCGCCATCCTGTTCGTCAGCCACAAGATGCGCGAGATGCTGGAGATCAGCGAGCGCATCACCGTTATCCGCAATGGCCGCAAGGTGGCGGAGGGACCGACCGGCGACTTCGACGAGGCGCTGATCACCCGCCACATGACCGGCAGCGACATCCTCAACGAACCCTATGCCTGGACCCCGCCGCCCGGCCCGCCGCCGGTGCCACGGCTGGAGATCCGCAGCCTGACCGTGCCCGGCAAATGCGAGGATCTGAGCCTCGCCATCCGGCCGGGCGAGATCGTCGGGCTGTCGGGCCTGCTGGGCTCGGGCCGCACCGATCTGGCCTTGGCCCTGTTCGGCATGGTTCCCGGCCACAAGGGTGAAATCCTGATCGACGGCGCGCCGGTGCGGCTGCGCACGACCCAGGAGGCCATCGCCGCCGGCATCGCCTATGTGCCGGAGGACCGGCTGAGCGAAGGGCTGTTCCTGCCGCAGAGCATCAAGCGCAACATGCTCGCCACCTCTTACGAGCGGCTGGCGCCCAAGCTGGTGATCGACCGCGAGCGGGCGGAGGAAATGACTCAGGGCATGGTGCGCGCCATGCAGATCGCCACGCCGACCGCTGAGAAGCCGGTGATGCAGCTGTCGGGCGGCAACCAGCAGCGCGTGGTGCTGGCCCGCTGGCTGCTGACCGACGCCCGCGTGCTGATCCTGAACGGCCCGACCGTCGGCGTCGATGTCGGGTCGAAGGCGGAAATCCACGCCAAGATCCGGGAGCTGGCGCAGCATCACGGCCTCGCTGTCCTGATGATCTCCGACGACGTGCTGGAGCTGGTGCAGAACTGCAACCGCATCGTGCTGATGCATCGCGGGCGCTTCATCGAGGATCTGCCCGCCGCCGACGTCACCGAAGAGACGGTCAGCGACCGGCTCAAGACCTTTACCTGAGGGAGGAACCGATGGCCCTGCTCCGCCGGTCGGAAACGGTCATCGCGGGCATCCTTTTGCTCGCCATGGTCCTCATCGGCACGATCAACCCCGCCTTCTGGCAGTTGGACAATCTGTTCAGCCTGATGCGCAGCAACGTCATCATCGGCATCATGGCGATGGGCGTGCTGCTGGTCCTGATTTCCGGCGGCATCGACGTGTCGTTCCCGGCCTTCGCCGTCGCCGCCATGTATCTGACGATCAAGGGCATGCTGGCGCTGGGATACAACGGCGTCGTGCTGCCTCTGCTGGCCGCCACCCTGATGGGGCTGGCGTTCGGCGCGGTGAACGGCTTCTTCGTCTACAAGTTCCGCATGATCCCGCTGATCGTGACGCTGGGCACCAGCGCCATGGTGCGCGGCTTCCTGCTGGGCGTCGTCGGCACCAGCATGATCAACATCAACAAGATGCCGACCGCGCTGATCGATTTCGCCCGCACCGACGTGGTCAGCGTCACCAAGGCCGACGGCACCACCTACGGCCTGACGGCGATGGTGCTGATCTATCTCGGGCTGGCGCTCGCCATGCATCTGGTGCTGCGCTACACCATGATCGGCCGCAGCGCCTATGCGCTGGGCGGCGATCCGGAGGCGGCGCGGCGCGCCGGCTTCGATCTGCGCAAGACCATCTTCTTCATCTATTGCGTCGCCGGTGCCTTGGCCGGTTTCGCCGGGCTGCTGCACAGCGGCATGATCTGGCTGGCCAACCCGCGCGACTTCGTGGGTCTGGAGCTGGACGTGATCGCCGCGGTGGTGCTGGGCGGGGCGTCGATCTTCGGCGGGCGAGGCAGCGTGCTCGGCACAATGCTCGGCGTCTTCATGCTGGTGATGGTCAAGAACAGCCTGATCATCATGCATGTGGACACCACCTGGCAGCTGGTCGTCGTGGGTCTGATCGTCATCGCCGCGACCGCGCTGTCGGCGTGGCGCGACCGCCGTCGGGCGGCGTGAGGAGGCGGGAGCATGAAAACGCAAATGAACATCCGCAGCCTGATCAACCGCGACAACAACATCGTCCAGCTTCTGGTGATGACGGTGCTGATCTTCGCCGTGATGACGGCGCTCAGCCCGGACAAGTTCCTGCGCTACTACAATTTCGAGTCCATCACCTACATCTTCCCCGAGCTGGGTTTGCTCTCCATCGCGATGATGATCGCCATGCTGACCGGTGGCATCGACCTGTCGGTGGTGGGGGTCGCCAATCTTTCGGGCATCCTGGCCGGCGTGCTGTTCCACAAGATGGCGGGTGCCGCCGGCATCGCCGACAGCGGCATCCTGACCGTCCTGCTCGGCGGGGTGATCGCGCTCGGCACCGGGCTGGTGGCGGGGACGGTGAACGGGCTGCTGATCACCCGATTGGGCATCACGCCGATCCTGGCGACGCTGGGCACGGGGCAGGTCTTCACTGGGCTCGCCATCGTGTTGACCGGCGGGCCGGCCATCGTCGGCTTTCCCACCGCCTGGGCCTTCCTCGGCAACGGCAAGATCCTGGGGCTGGCGACACCCTTCGTGCTGTTCGCGGTGATCGCCGCCCTGATCGCCTTCGTGCTGAGCCACACCGCGCTTGGCATCAACCTGATGCTGATCGGCACCAACCCGAAGGCGGCCCTGTTCGCCGGGCTGAAGCGGGAACGGATGGTGCTGTACAGCTACATGCTGACCGGCGTGCTGGCCTCGGTCGCCGGGATCATCCTGTCGGGGCGGACCAACGCGGCGAAGTCGGATTACGGCAACTCCTACCTGTTGCAGGCGGTGCTGATCGCCGTGCTGGGCGGCACCAACCCGGCCGGCGGGCGCGGCACCGTGCTGGGCATCACCATCGCGGTGGCGGCGCTGATGCTGTTGTCGAGCGGTTTCCAGATCCTGCGCTTCTCCAACCACCTGATCGACTTCATCTGGGGAGCGTTCCTTCTGCTGGTCATCGCCATCAACGCCTACAAGAACCGCACCCGCTAGCCGGTTTTCAGGCCGGCTTCCGATAGGGAGGAAATCCCATGAGCGTCCGAACCGCGATCCATTTCCGCAAAAGCTTCTTCGGCGAGGCCGAACGTCCGGTCGCCGAGGCGCATGGCTTGACGGCCAGCCTGTTCCGCTACGACA
This sequence comes from Azospirillum sp. TSH100, assembly GCF_004923295.1. Classification (NCBI taxonomy): domain Bacteria; kingdom Pseudomonadati; phylum Pseudomonadota; class Alphaproteobacteria; order Rhodospirillales; family Azospirillaceae; genus Azospirillum; species Azospirillum sp. TSH100. The sequence continues at coordinate 151,121 of NZ_CP039637.1, read as the reverse complement.
GCGGGATCGAGGCGGTGCGGCTGTCCAACCGGCGCGGCCATCTGGTGGTGCTGCCCTATTACGGTCAGATGGTGTGGGACGCCGTGTTCGACGGCGTCGACCTGACCATGGCGAACATGTTCGACATGCCGCGTCCGGCAACCGAGATCGTCGGCACCTATGGCTGTTTCGCCTTCCATTCCGGGCTGCTGCGCAACGGCTGCCCCGGTCCGCAGGACAACCATCTCCTGCATGGCGAGATGCCCTGCGCGCCGATGGATGCCGCCGGGCTGGAGGTGGGGGAGGATGACGAAGGCCCCTACATGGCCGTCACCGGGCGGCGCGAGTATGTGATGGGCTTCGGCGCCCATTACGTCGCCCGCCCGCGCGTCGTGCTGCGCCCCGGCGCCGCCCTGTTCGACATCGGCATGGAGGTGGAGAATCTGTCGGATGCCGCCATGGACCTGATGTACATGTGCCATGTCAATTTCGCCTTCGCCGAGGGTGCGCGCATCGTCCAGCCGGCTCCCTTCACGCCGGAGGCGACGGCGGTGCGCACGGTGGTGCCGGCCCATGTGCCGCGCAGCCCGGCCTATGACGCGCTGCTGGCCGACCTCGCCCGCGATCCGGCGGTGATGGAGGTGCTGGACGAGCCGCATCGCTACGATCCGGAGCAGGTCTTCTACATCCGCGGCCTGCGCACCGACGAGGAGAGCGGCACCGCGGTGATGCTGCGGCGGCGGGAGGGCGATGCCTTCCACATCGCCTACAGCACACGGGAGTTTCCCAAGACGGTGCGCTGGGTGCTGGTCAACAGCGACCAGAAGGTCTGCGCCTTCGCCCTGCCCTCCACCTGCGAGCCGGAGGGCTACAAGGCGGAAAGTGCCAAGGGCAATGTCCAGACGCTGGCGGGCGGCGAGACGCGGCGCTTCTCGGTGCGGCTGGGCTATCTGACCGCCGACGAGGCCGAAGCCGAGGAATGCGCCATCCGGGCGCTGTGAGAGGAGTAGCAGAAGATGGGCAAGATCGCCGTGGTCGGCAGCAACATGGTCGACCTGATCACCTACACCGCCCGCATGCCCGGCCCCGGCGAGACCATCGAGGCGCCGCGCTTCGAGATGGGCTGCGGCGGCAAGGGCGCCAACCAGGCCATCGCCGCCGCCCGGCTGGGGGCCGAGGTGATGATGATCACCAAGGTCGGCGACGACGTCTTCGCCGACAACACCATCCGCAACCTCAAAGAGTCCGGCATCGACACCCGTTATGTCGAGCGGGTGCCCGGCACCTCCAGCGGCGTCGCCCCGATCTTCGTCGAGCCATCGGGCGAGAACAGCATCCTGATCATCAAGGGCGCCAACGCCCTGCTGTCGCCGGACGACATCGACCGCGCCGCCGAGGATCTGAAAGGCTGCGACCTGATCGTCATGCAGTTGGAGGTTCCGCTGGAGACGATCTACCACACCATCCAGTTCGGGGCGCGGCACGGCATCGAGACCCTGCTGAACCCGGCCCCGGCGCCCGCCGATCTGGATCCGCAGCGGATCGAGCAGGTCACTTTCCTGGTGCCGAACCAGACCGAACTGGCGACCATCTCCGGTCTGCCGGTGACCTCGGAAGCCGAGGCCGAGACGGCGGCGCGGGCACTGATCGGGCGCGGCATCCGCACCGTCATCGTCACGCTGGGTGCCCGCGGCGCCCTGCTGGTGAGCAAGGGCGAGGAAACCCGGCGGATCGAACCGGTGCGGGTGACGCCGGTCGACACCACCGGGGCCGGCGACGCCTTCATCGGCAGCTTCGCCCGCTATTATGTCGAGAACCGCGACCTGGATGCGGCGCTGCACATGGCGGTGCGCTATGCCGCCGACAGCATCACCCGGCCGGGCACCCAGAAATCCTATGCCAGCCGCGAGGCATTCGAGGCGTTCTGCGCCAGCCTGTAAGCGTCGGGAAGGAGGACAGGCCATGACACGCGCCGTGATCGGGGTGGATGTGGGGACCGGCAGCGCCCGCGCCGGCATCTTCGACCTTGCCGGCCGCCGGCTGGCCGCGGCCTCCCGACCGATCCGGATGTGGAAGCCCGACCCGGAGTGGGCGGAGCAATCCTCCGACGACATCTGGGCCGCCGTCTGCGCCGCCGTGCGCGAGGCGCTGGCGGGCTGCGGCGAGACGCCGGAGGTGGTCGGCATCGGCTTCGACGCCACCTGTTCGCTGGTGGTGCTGGACGCCGCCGGGCGGCCGGTGACGGTCGATCCGGCGGGCGACGATTCCCGCAACGTCATCGTCTGGATGGACCACCGCGCCATCGGGCAGACCGACCGCATCAATGCCGGCGGGCATGAGGTTCTGCGCCATGTCGGCGGGCGGCTGTCGCCGGAGATGCAGACGCCGAAGCTTCTGTGGCTAAAGGAGACCCTGCCGCAAAGCTGGAGCCGGGCCGCCCATTTCTTCGACCTGCCGGACTTCCTGACCTGGCGGGCGACCGGGTCGGCGCGGCGGTCGCTGTGCTCGCTGGTGTGCAAATGGACCTATCTCGGGCATGAGGGGCGATGGGACGACGGCTATCTTCGCGCCATCGGGCTGGGCGATCTGGTCGATGAGGGGCATGCCCGCATCGGCACCGAGGTCGGCGCGGTCGGCAGCGCCGTCGCCGGCGGGCTGACCGCGGAGGCGGCGCGCGAGCTTGGGCTGACGCCGGGCATCGCCGTCGGCACCTCGATGATCGACGCCCATGCCGGCGGGATCGGGGTGATCGGGGTGCCGCTGGAGGCGGCGGGCACGGTCGATTTCGACCGGCGGCTGGCGCTGATCGGCGGCACGTCGAGCTGCCATATGGTGATGAGCCCCGGTGCCCCGCGCTTCATCCCCGGCGTCTGGGGCCCCTACCATTCGGCCATGCTGCCGGGGCTGTGGCTGAACGAGGGCGGGCAGTCGGCGACCGGCGCCTTGATCGACCATGTGGTGCAGGGCCATCCCCGCCATGGCGAGCTTGCCATCGAGGCCCAGCGGCGCGGCGCCACGGTCTACCAGCTGCTGAACGAGGAGTTGGCGCGTCTGGCGGAACGCAGCGGCGGACCGATGGCGCTGCTGACCCGCGACCTGCATGTGCTGCCGGATTTCCACGGCAACCGCTCGCCGCGGGCCGACGCCAGCCTGCGCGGGGCCATCGCCGGGCTGCGCCTGTCGGACGGGCTGGAGGATCTGGCGCTGCTCTATCTGGCGACGGTGCAGGCGGTGGCCTATGGCACCCGGCACATCGTCGCGGCGATGAACGGGCGGGGCTATGCCATCGACACCATCCTCGCCTGCGGCGGCGGCACCAGGAACCCGGTGTTCCTGGAGGCCCATGCCGACGCCACCGGCTGCACCCTGGTCCTGCCGGAGGAGCCGGAGGCGGTGCTGCTGGGGGCCGCCGTGCTGGGCGCGGTGGCGGGCGGCGCCTTCCCCGACATCGCCGCCGGCATGGCCGGGATGAGCCGCGCCGGCCGCCGCATCAAACCGGCCGAGGGGCCGCTGCGGGCCTACCACGACGCCAAATACGCCGTGTTCCTGCGGATGCACGAGGACCAGATGGCTTACCGGGCCCTGATGGGGACGGGGATGGAGACGGCCCGGTAAGCCTCACATCACGCATTCGCAGGCGCCTTCCCGCTCCACCGGCGCCTTGGTTTTCCCGGCCTTGGTTTTCCCGGCCTTTGACGTCTCGCAGCTGTCGTCCGGCAGATCCTCGCCCTGGAGCAGGGGGCAGCGCTCGAACAGTTCGGCCAGCCAGTCGACGAAGACCCGGACCTTCGGCGACAGGTGCCGGTTGTGCGGGTAGACGGCGGAGATCGGGATGCGGGGCGGCCGCCAGTCGGTCAGGATCTCGCGCAGGGCCCCGCTGCGCAGGTGCGGCAGCACCATGAAGCGGGCGGGTTGCAGGATGCCCTGCCCTTCCAGCCCGCAGGTGACATAGGCGTCGGCGTCGTTGACCGAGATGACGCCCTTCATGGAAATCTCCTCCACCGCGCCGTCGCGCTGGAAGCACAGCTCCATGTTCCGGCCGGTGCGGTTGCTGAAATAATTCACCGCGATGTGGCGTTCCAGATCCTCGATGGTCCTGGGCACGCCATGCTCGGCGAGATAGGCCGGGCTGGCGCAGGTGATCGGCTGCATGGCGCCGATGCGCCGGGCCAGCAGGCTGGAATCGGCCAGTTCGCCGATGCGGACGACGCAGTCCACCCCCTCCTGGATCAGGTCGACGGCGCGGTCGCCCAGCCCCAGCATCAGGTCGATGTCGGGGTATTTGTCGTGGAACTCGTGGATCGAGGGAATGATGACCAGCCGGCCGATGGAGCCCGGCATGTCCACCCGCAGCCGGCCGCGCGGCGTCTTGCGGGCGCTGGTGAAGGTCGATTCGATCTCGTCGATCTCCGACAGGATGCGGCTGGCCCCCTCCAGATAGGCGGCCCCGTCCAGCGTCAGGCTGAGCTTGCGCGTGGTGCGCTGGAGCAGGCGCACGCCCAGCGCCGCTTCCAGATTCTGGACCGTCGTCGTCACCGAGGCGCGCGGCAAACCCAGCGTTTCCGCCGCCTTCGAGAAGCTGTTCGCTTCGACCACCCGGATGAAGACACGCATCGCATGCAGCTTGTCCATACGGATCCCGTCCTTTCGATCGCGGCTCCCGCAAGTGGGGAAGAGTGTCCGCCCATGACCGGCGAATAGCAATCGGACGGTCGCGGTTCAAGGGGGCATGCGTTCCATGGAACGTCCGGTGGGGAGGATGGAACGGCGTGAAACGCTTTCGGGCGGCTGTTCCATGGCCTTGGAAGGGCTCAGAGGCGGCGGGAGAAAGCACCGGCGCCACGGCGGGGCACCGGGCCGGGATTCAGGTTGGGGAATTCCTCGTACTGGTTGAGGGTGTAGGGGAAGACGCCCTTCGGCCCCTCCGCCTCCGGCTCGGCCACGACGGCGGCGACCATCGCGGGGTTGGGCGGCACACGTTCGCGAATGGCGCCGGGGATGTCGTCGTCGTCCAGTTCGGGAACGATGACGGCGGGCGGGTCTTCAGGTTGGGGAGCCGGATTGGGGACAGGTCTGGAATCTTGCCGCTTGCCCGCCGGAAGGTCGAAACCGGCGAACAGGCCGAGGCGCTCGGCCAGCCAGCGCACGGTGGCGGGATCGCCGGAGGAGACCAGCCGCTCGATCTGCTCGGCGACCAGGATGCGCAGCGACGAGAGGCGCAGTTCGGCTTCGCGGTTCAGCGCCTGCCGTTCCCACCACACCCTGTGACGGAAGTCCTTGGAGCCGTAATAGGCCCGCCACAGCGTGGTGCGGCTGCACCCCATGGCGCGCGAGACCTGAAGGAAGCTGTTGCCGCGCGCCAGCATGCCGGCGGCCATGATCCATTGTTCCTCGTGGAACTGCGAACCGGGAACCAGCGAGCCTTCGGACGGCGTCGGCGGCTCCTCCGCCCAGCGGGGGAAGTTGTCGTTGTTGAAGCTGCGGCTGTCGAGAGGCATGGCGTGGCTCCGCGAATGAAGGGGCATTGCGGAGAAAATATAGGACGATAGTCCTTGCGCGGAGAGTTTTTGTAAAAGCAGGGTGCAGCCCCCCTGGCAGTGCCGGTCGTCACCGGCCCTGCCAGGGGGCACCATCCCGGAATTTGCGCCTCAGTGCAGCGTCGGGTCCGACGGCTGGGCCGCGGCGCGGACGGCCTCGCGCGCCCGTCCGATGCCGAGCAGCTGGTAGAGGCCCAGCGCGGCGATGGTCGCGGTGCCGATGCCGCCGATGGAGAAGCCGCCGGCGGTGACGGTGAAGTTGCCGGCGCCGAGCACCAGCGTCACGCCGACGGTGATGAGGTTGCGCGGATCGGAGAAATCGACGCGGTTGTCCACCCACAGCCGCACCATCGCCGCGGCGATCAGGCCGAAGACGACGGTCGCCAGCCCGCCCAGCACCGGGGCCGGGATGGTCCGCAGCAGGGCGCCGAACTTCGGCGAGAAGCCCAGCAGGATGGCGGCGACGGCGGCGACGACGAAGATCAGGGTGGAGAAGACGCGGGTGACCGCCATCACGCCCATGTTCTCGACATAGGTGGTGACGCCGGTGCCGCCGCCGCTGCCGGACACGATGGTGGCGATGCCGTCGCCGATGAAGCCGCGGCCGATGTAGCGGTCGAGGTTGCGCCCGGTCATGGCGCCGATGGCCTTGATGTGGCCAAGATTCTCGGCGACGAGGATGAAGGCGATGGGGGCGACCAGCGCCATGGCGCCGGCATCGAAGGTCGGCGTGCGGAAGGCCGGCATGCCGAACCAGGGGGCGGCGTCCAGCTCGGCGAAGCTGACCGGCGGCAGCAGGCCCATGACGTTGGCGAGCACGAGATAGAAGACATAGCCGGCGGCGATGCCGACGAGGATCGACACCCGGCGGATGGCGAGCGGGGCATAGACGGCGACGAGGGCGGTGGCAAGCAGCGTGAACAGGGCGACGAGGATATGCGGCCCCGTCCCCTCGATGCCCTTGACGGCGACCGGCGACAGGTTGAGGCCGATGGCGGCACCGACGGCGCCGGTGACCGCCGGCGGCATCAGCCGCTCGATCCAATTGGTGCTGGTGTAGCTGACCAGCAGGCCGATCAGGACATAGACGGCACCGGCCGCGATGATGCCGCCGAGCGCCGGCCCGATGTTCGGGTTCGGCCCCTGGCCGCTGTAGCCGGTGACCGCGATGACCACGGCGATGAAGGAGAAGGAGGATCCGAGATAGCTCGGCACCCGCCCGGCGGTGAGCAGGAGGAACAGCAGGGTGCCGATGCCGGAGAACAGCACCGCGAGGTTCGGATCGAACCCCATCAGCAGCGGCCCGAGGATGGTCGAGCCGGACATGGCGACGAGATGCTGGACGCCGAGCGTCAGGGTCGAGCCCCAGGGAAGCCGCTCGTCCGGCTGGACGACGGGGCCGGTCGCGAGCGGCCAGCGCGGGAAGAAATCTGCCATAGAGGGTTTGTCCGAAGAGGGGTGGAACGGCAATGGTGCCGGTGGGAAAACGTCGCCCGCTTTTTGGCGTTTGCGCAGGCGTTGCGCCACATTTTTGTGCGCTGACCGTCGAATGCGCGCTCCCCCAGGACAATCGCGTCTGAAAGCTAAATTCCCCTACAAGGACTTCCATCATCCCAGCGGCAGCTACAATGAACGTAAGGTGAACGACATGACGCAAGCCAATGAAGCGATGAGGGGTATCGAGGTAAGGATCTCACTTATTGGTAATTATATTTTTGGAAAGCTCGTTCTATGGTAATTTTATATAATGCTCGACCTGGTCGAGCTGCTGGCCGAGCCTGTCCTTTCCAACAGCGCGGGTTCCGGTTAGCATGCGCGCAATGTGATTGCCGGAGGCGATTGTGGAGGACCAGCGTCAGTATCGGTTTGATCTTGAGCCGCCGCAAGGGAGGCCCGTCAAAATGCTCGGGCCTCGCGAGCTATATGAGCGCGCGGACGAGCACCTTATAGACCGTTTGGTAGAGAATAGCAGCGTCGAGAAAAAGAGCGGTCGCTACAACAAGTCGGCGCTGTCCGAGTACTTTTCAATGTGGGCGAATACAGCTCCGGATGGCGGACTCATAATTGTTGGGGTAGAGAATGATGGAACAAAAACTGGCCTTCTTTCATTGAGCGAAAAACAGATCGCTGAAATTGAGCTTGCTGGCCCACATCTTTGTGCTGACGCCCGCTACGACCGAAAGAAAATATCCATAATAAACCATAAAGGGCAGGATGACTACGTTCTCTTGTTCTATGTAAAATACAATGAAAACAGAGTTGTAGAAAATCACAAGCATGACGCATTCATAAGGCGTGGCGATGAAAAGCGCAAACTTTCAGAGCTCGAAAAATCTGAGCTTCGTATAGACAAAGGCGAAGTTGACTTTGAGGCCGAGCCATGTGGCCTGCCATACCCGGACGATTTTAGAGTCTCCGACATTGCAGATTTCTGCCAGAATGTCCGCTCTGGAATGCCTGGAATGGCTGAGCGTACAGACGAAGAAATCCTTCAACTTAGGAGACTAGGATCGATCCGCGACGGGAAATTTAGGCCGAACAATGCTTGCGCACTTCTGTTTGCTAATGATCCTCAGTCACGGTTTCCCGGCTGTAAACTCCGCATCCTCCGCTTCGATGGCGATGTCGAAGGAACCGGCTCAAAATTTAACGCAACAAAGGATATTTGGATCGAAGGGACGATTCCGGAAATCATTACCCATTCCAAAACCGCAATCAGGGCTCAAATTCGTGAGTTCACACGGCTTGGCCCGGACGGGAAATTTTTCACGGGTCCAGAATATCCGGAAGATGCTTGGTACGAAGCTGTGGTAAATGCCTGCGCCCATCGTTCTTTCAATATGCGAAATGTCAACATTTTCGTTAAAATGTTTGATGACCGCCTTGAAATAGAGAGCCCTGGTGGATTTCCTCCCGGAATAACCCCCGAAAATATTTACAACCACAGCATCCCGCGCAATCGTAGATTGTTCGAGGCTATGTTTTTTCTCCGATATGTTCTATGCTCAAATGAAGGCACACGGCGCATGAGAGACCGTATGCTCGAATTTGGACTTCCAGCTCCGCAGTTCAAACAATCTGATGTCGATGGCATCAAGGTTCGCGTTGTTCTTCAAAACAATATTTCATTCCGGAAGCAGTATATAGACAAAAGAGCGATTGATATTATTGGGCACCCAGTATTTTCCGCTCTAAATAAGAAAGAGCGTATGATTGTAAATTACACAGTGGAACATAATCAGATAACTGTTTCAGATGCTTCGCGCATAGTCAAAGGGGGGTGGCGTCAAATCAAAAAGATGCTCGACAGCCTTGTATCGCGCGATGTTATGGAAAGGATTTCTCCTATGGGGATTGAGCGGGATCCTAAGGCACACTATGTTCTAAAAAAGGGTAAACATGAAAAAACCCCAGAATAGTGAGAACAAATTAAAGTGCTCCTAAGAGATCGGCTTCGAACTCGGTAGTAACGAGGATGATGCTGGAAGCCAAGAAAACTTGGCCTTCGGGGTGATCGGGTACCAGCAGGTAATGGGTGATCTTCTTGAGGTCCAGCGTCGCCTAGTCGGCGTCAGGCACGTGCATGTCGAATGGCGTCCGGCATAACGGTGGCGACGGTGTGGAAAGGCTTCACGAACTCGACCTCGTAGGCGGCACCACCCCGATACACGCCGACCACGGTTCCCATTGCCCCGGCACGCAGCACGCCGCCCTCGGTCTCCACCGGCCTGGACAGCGCCACGCGCGTGAGTTCCTCGAACGGCTCGTGCGCTCCGGCGTCAGTCGGGCGCTTTTGCGGATTCCACGTGAAGCGACGCATGGGATCGAACATCACAATCTCCCCTGCCAGCGGTGGCCCTTGGAGGGCTCTGGAACATCACCATAGAGCTTGATGATGAGCTGGGCACAGCCCACGGCCCCCGCCAAAGGCTCCTTCCACCGCTTCCGGGTCCGCTTTGTGCCCGTCCGTGGCGGTCTGAACCCGGTTGTTCAGCCGACTGCGCAGGACGTCCATGAGCACGATGACGGACTGCCTAGGAGCGGCTCAATTCTCTTCCCGATCGCCGTCAGGCAACGGCTCTTTGACGACGTCTCCCGTCTCGATATCAATGATCTGCACGTCGTTATAAATGCCTTGTCGGCGGAGCTCGTTGGCCTTCTTGAGCGCACCTTCGAGAGTGTCCCGCTTCAGGCCCATAACGCCGATTTGAGAACTCCCCGTGATGTGATAGCGCATTTCCGCATCCTCCCACGTTATGCTTTCCGTTGAGCATATAGGATCGTGCAGCCGGATGCGAATGCCCTTCGCGCCGGCATGGCCCCCCACCCGAATAGCCCGTCCCCCGCGAACACCCACCGCCACCCCGCCTCGATTGTTCGTCCCGGCTGAATTCTGTTCCCAGCCGCAGCGGCTTTATCCTGGCCGGTCGGTTAGCCACTATCCCTCTTGCCGCATTGCAGGAGGGGCGCTGGTCGCCGGATCGGGATGGATCGTTCACGCACGTCGCTGATGGTGGAAGGCCGCAAGGTTCCGCTGTGCCTGTTCAGGCCGGCGGCCATCCGGTCGACAGAGGACGGGCCGCTGCCCGGACTGCTGTATTTCCATGGCGGCGGCTTCACCTCCGGCTCCGTCGAGGAGGTGGAGATCACGGCGATGGCGCTGGCGGAGAGCATTCCGGCGCTGGTGGTCGCCGTCGGCTATGCGCTGGCCCCCGCCCATCCCTTCCCCGCCGCCATCGAGGATGCCCATGCCGCCGCCGTGTGGCTGGCCGAACGGGCCGGGCCGCTGGGCGTCGCCGGCCACGATGCCGGCGGGCATGTCGCGGTGTCGCTCACCCTGCTCGCCCGCGACCGCGGCGGGCCGGAGATCGCGGCGCAGGCGCTGTTCGGGCCGATGCTCGATCCCAGCCTGACGCGGGTCGCCCATGGGGTCGGGGACGGCGAGGGCAGCGTGACCGACTGCGCGCGCTGTTACCGCGCCTATCTGCCGGAAGCGGCGCTGCGGCTGCACCCCTATGCGGCGCCGCTGGAATCGCGCCGGCTCGGCCGGCTGCCGCCGATCCTGATCGCCACGGCGCAGAACGACGTGCTGCGGCCGGAGGCGGAAAGCTATGCCGCCCGGCTGATCGACGCCGGGGTGCCGACCGAGGTCACCCGCTTTGCCGGCGTCAGCCATGCCGGCCTCGCCAACCACCCGCCGGCGCTCGCCGCCGCGGCCGATTTCTTCCGGCGCCGCCTGACCGGCGCCCATCCCGACACTTCGAGCCACAGGTAAAAGCCATGTCCCGCAAGTCACTTTCCCTTCTGATCGCGGCCGGTGTTTCCGTGGCGGCGCTGACCGGCGCCGTCACCCTGCGCAGCCCGGCCGAAGCGCAAACCGCCTCCCCCGCGCCGCCGCCGGCCGAGGTGGATGTCGCCACCGTGCTGGCCCGGCCGGTGACGGACTGGCAGGCCTATTCCGGCCGGCTGGAGGCGGTCGACCGGGTGGACATCCGGCCGCAGGTGCCCGGCACCATCGTCGCCGTGCATTTCCGCAACGGCGCCCTGGTGAAACAGGGCGACGTGCTGTTCACCATCGACCCCCGCCCCTATGAGGCGGAGGTGGCGCGGGCCGAGGCGCAGGTCGCCGCGGCGCAGGCGCGGGTGCGCTTCACCGTCGCCGACCTCGACCGCGCGCAGAAGCTGGTGCGCGACGACACCATCTCGCGCAGCACCATGGACCAGCGCGACAACGCCGCCCGCGAGGCGGCGGCCAATCTGAAGGCGGCGCAGGCGGCGCTGGACATCGCGCGGCTCAATCTCGGCTACACGCGGGTGACGGCGCCGGTGTCGGGCCGGGTGTCGCGGGCGGAACGGACGGTCGGCAATGTGGTGGCCGCCGGTGCGGCGGCGGAGCCGCTGACGACGCTGGTGTCGCAGTCGCCGATCTACGCCTCCTTCGACGTCGATGAGCAGACCTATCTGCGCCACATCGCACCGATGCGCGATTCCGGCACGATCCCGGTCCGGCTCGGCCTCGCCAACGAGGAGGAGTATTCGCGGTCGGGCACGGTGGAGCATGTCGACAACCGGCTGGACAGCGTGTCGGGCACCATCCGCGTGCGCGCCCGCTTCGACAATGACGACGGCACGCTGGTGCCCGGCCTCTATGCGCGGGTGAAGGTGGGGGGCACCAAGCCCTATGACGCGCTGCTGGTCGACGACCGCGCCATCGGCACCGACCAGGACAAGAAGTTCGTCCTGGTGGTGACGGCGGAGAACAAGGTGGAATACCGGCCGGTGAAGCTCGGCACCTTGCAGAACGGGCTGCGCGTGGTGACGGCGGGGCTGTCGGCCGGCGAACAGGTGGTGGTCAACGGCATGCAGCACGCCCGGCCGGGCATGGCGGTGACGCCGAAGACGGTCGCCATGGGGACGGAGAAAACCCAGACGGCGGCCCGCTAAGACACGAACAAGACGGGTGTGCGCCTTTCCTAACCCTCCTCGCAGAAAGCGGGGAGGGGTGGGGAGCGTGCAGCCTGGGAGACCCCAGATGAACATCTCGAAATTCTTCATCGACAGGCCGATCTTTGCCGGCGTGCTGTCGGTGGCGCTGTTCCTGGCGGGGGCCATCGCGGTCTTCCGCCTGCCGATTTCCGAATATCCGGAGGTGGTGCCGCCGTCCGTCGTGGTGCGCGCGCAGTTCCCCGGCGCCAACCCCAAGGTCATCGCCGAGACCGTCGCCTCGCCGCTGGAGGAGCAGATCAACGGCGTCGAAGGCATGCTCTACATGCAGTCGCAGGCCAACAGCGACGGCAACCTGGCGCTGACGGTGACCTTCAGGCTGGGGACCGACCCGGACAAGGCGCAGCAGCTGGTGCAGAACCGCGTCGCCCAGGCGATGCCGCGGCTGCCGTCCGACGTGCAGCGGCTGGGCGTCGCCACGGTGAAAAGCTCGCCGACGCTGACCATGGTCGTGCATCTGCTGTCGCCCAACGACCGCTATGACATGACGTACCTGCGCAACTACGCGGTGCTGAACGTCAAGGACCGGCTGACCCGCATCGCCGGCGTCGGCGAGGTGCAGGTGTGGGGGGCCGGCGACTATGCCATGCGCGTGTGGCTCGACCCCGGCAAGGTGGCGCAGCGCGGGATGACCGCCACCGACGTGGTCAACGCCATCCGCGAGCAGAATGTCCAGGTGGCGGCCGGCGTGATCGGCGCCTCGCCCTCGCTGCCCGACGTGCCGCTGCAGCTGTCGATCAACGCGCGCGGCCGGCTGAAGACCGCCGACGAGTTCGGCGACATCGTGCTGAAGACCGGCGATGAGGGCGGCGTCACCCGCCTGCGCGACGTGGCGCGGGTGGAGCTGGCGGCGGCGCAGTATGGGCTGCGCTCGCTGCTCGACAACAAGCCGGCGGTGGCGATGGCCATCACCCAGACGCCGGACGCCAACGCGCTCGCCATCTCCGACGAGGTGCGCAAGGTGATGGCGGAGCTGAAGGGCGACATGCCCGAAGGCGTCGACTACTCCATCGTCTACGACCCGACGCAGTTCGTCCGCTCCTCCATCGAGGCGGTGGTGCACACGCTGCTGGAGGCGGTGGCGCTGGTGGTGCTGGTGGTGATCGTCTTCCTGCAAACCTGGCGGGCGTCGATCATTCCGCTGCTGGCGGTGCCGATCTCCATCGTCGGCACCTTCTCGCTGCTGCTGGCCTTCGGCTTCTCGATCAACGCGCTGTCGCTGTTCGGCATGGTGCTGGCCATCGGCATCGTGGTGGACGACGCCATCGTCGTGGTCGAGAATGTCGAGCGCAACATCGCGTCCGGCCTGTCGGCCCGCGACGCCACCATCCGCGCCATGCAGGAGGTCAGCGGGCCGATCATCGCCATCGCCCTGACTCTGGTCGCGGTCTTCGTGCCGCTGGCGGCGATGACCGGCCTCAGCGGCGAGTTCTACAAGCAGTTCGCGATGACCATCGCGATCTCCACCGTGATTTCCGCCTTCAACTCGCTGACCCTGTCGCCGGCGCTGGCGGCGGTGCTGCTGCGCGGCCATGACCAGCCGCAGGACTGGCTGACCCGCGCGATGAACCGGGTGTTCGGCGGCTTCTTCCGGCTGTTCAACCGGGTGTTCCACCGGGCCTCGGAGGGCTATGGCCGCGGCGTCGGCGGGGTGGTGCGGCGCAAGGGCGTGATGCTGGCGGTCTATGCGCTGCTGATCGGCGCCACGGTGCTGCTCGGCCGCACGGTGCCGTCGGGCTTCGTGCCGATGCAGGACAAGGAGTATCTGATCAGCTTCGCCCAGCTTCCCAACGGCGCGTCGCTCGACCGGACGGAGGCGGTGATCCGCGAGATGACCGACATCGCGCTGAAGCGCCCCGGCGTACAGAGCGCCGTGGCCTTTCCGGGGCTGTCGGTGAACGGCTTCACCAACTCGTCCAGCGCCGGCATCGTCTTCGTCACGCTGAAGCCGTTTGCCGAACGCCACGACCCGTCGCTGTCGGCCGGCGCCATCGCCATGGATCTGCAACAGCGCTATGCCGGGCTGAAGGAGGCCTTCGTCGCCATCTTCCCGCCGCCGCCGGTGATGGGTCTGGGGCAGCTCGGCGGCTTCAAGATGCAGCTGGAGGACCGTGGCAACCTCGGCTACGAGGCGCTGAGCGACGCGGTGAACGCCTTCGTCAAGCGCGCGGCGCAGACGCCAGAGCTGGGACCGACCTTCTCCGCCTACCAGATCAACGTGCCGCAGCTGGACGTCGATCTCGACCGGGTGAAGGCCAAGCAGCTGGGCGTGAATGTCGCCGACGTGTTCGACACCATGCAGATCTATCTGGGCTCGCTCTATGTCAACGACTTCAACGCCTTCGGCCGCGTCTACCAGGTGCGGGTCCAGGCCGACGCGCCGTTCCGCGACACCGCCGACGACATCGGGTTGCTGAAGACCCGCAACGCGGCGGGGACCATGGTGCCGCTGTCGTCGCTGGTCACGGTGCAGCCCAGCTATGGGCCGGAGATGGTGGTGCGCTACAACGGTTTCACCGCCGCCGACGTCAATGGCGGGCCGGCGCCCGGCTTCTCCTCGGGTCAGGCGGAAGCGGCGGCCGAGCGCATCGCGGCCGAAGTGCTGCCGCGCGGCGTCAAGCTGGAATGGACCGACCTGACCTATCAGAAGATCCTGGTCGGCAATGCGGGCCTCTGGGTGTTCCCGATCAGCGTGCTGCTGGTCTTCCTGGTGCTGGCGGCGCAGTACGAGAGCCTGACCCTGCCGCTCGCCATCCTGCTGATCGTGCCGATGAGCGTGCTGTCCGCCCTGTTCGGGGTGTGGCTGACCGGCGGAGACAACAACATCTTCACGCAGATCGGCTTCATGGTGCTGGTCGGCCTGTCGGCGAAGAACGCCATCCTGATCGTCGAGTTCGCCCGCGAGTTGGAGCATGAGGGGCGTGGCGTGGTGCAGGCGGCGATCGAGGCGAGCCGGCTGCGGCTGCGGCCGATCCTGATGACCTCCATCGCCTTCATCATGGGCGTGGTGCCGCTGGTCACCTCCACCGGCGCCGGTTCGGAGATGCGGCACGCCATGGGTGTCGCGGTGTTCGCCGGCATGATCGGCGTGACGCTGTTCGGCCTGGTGCTGACCCCGGTGTTCTACGTGCTGCTGCGCAAGCTGGCCGGAGCGGAGCGGCGGGCGGAGGCGCCGGCGGTGCATGGCGGGGTGCAGCCGGCGGAGTGGAAGATGGGGTGATACCTCCCTCTCCCGGAACGGGGCACGGCTTGCGCAGAAGTGTCCAGACTGTAAGGAACAATTGAACAGGTCCTCAAGGATATACCGTTGACATATACGGCTCTAGGATATACAATTGGGATATCCTGAAGAATGCGAGGGTGTCATGGCGGTCCGCACTACCCTGTTTCAGTCCAACAGGACCCAGGCGGTCCGCCTGCCGAAGGATGTCGCCTTCCCCGGCGATGTCCGCGAGGTGCTGATCGTTCGCGAAGGCGACCGGCGCGTCATCGTCCCCGCCGACCGTGCCTGGGACGACTTCTTCGACGCTCCCGGCATCGCCTTTCCGGACCGTGACCAGCCGGCCATGCAGGAACGCGAGGCGCTGTGATGCTGCGCTACATGCTGGATACCAACCTGTGCATCCGCGTGCTGCGTGACAGGCCTCCCGGCCTGCGCGGGAAATTCAACGCGGAAACGGGCGCGCTCTGCATCTCCACCGTCACGCTGGCCGAGCTGCTGCATGGCGCTGCCAAATCGGCGCGGCCAATCGAGCAGCGCCATGAGGTCGAGCGCATGACAGGTCGACTGGAGGTGCTTCCATTCGACGAGGATGCGGCCGGGCACTATGGTGAGATCCGCGCCGACCTTGAGCGTCGCGGCACCATCATCGGACCCTACGATCTGATGATCGCCGCGCACGCCCGCAGCCGCGGCCTGGTCGTCGTGACGGGAAATCTGGGTGAGTTTCGACGTGTCGATGGCCTTCGGTCGGAAGATTGGCTCAGCGACGCCTAGAGTGCGATCGGTTGAGACGGAATCGTCTGAACCGTGAATCGCACGGGAAATCAAAAGATTAGAGTCTGTCTGATGCTTCAATGAGCATTAGACAGACTCTAATCCAGAAAAGAAGGCCATCGCCGCTTCAATCCAGGCGAGGATACAGCCTCGCTCAAATAAATCGGTGCAAGCCGTAGCCCCCGGTGAAAGGGCGCTTGTCGGCCTCCATTCATTCGTCCGGCAGCATGGTCTTCGGCAGGTTTTCGCGGAAGATCACTTCCGCTCTTGGGCTTTCCACCCCTTGCATCGCCGGGCGGCCGGCGCGCAGGTTGGTGAAGATGCCGACGCAGGCCGACAGGGTGTTGCGCGGGTCCTGGGTGATCACCGCGTCCAGCGCGCCATCGATCAGCAGGCCCCTGGTCTCGGTGGTCAGGCCATGGCCGATGAAGACCATCTCGCGTTCGCGCCGCGTCTCCTTCAGCGCGCGGGCCACCCCCTCCGCCCCGCCGCCGATGTTGTAGACCCCGGCAAGGTCGGGGTGCAGGCCCAGCAGCATGCGGGTCTGGCGATAGCTCTTCCCCTCGTCGTCATGGCCTTCGCGCAGGCCCACCACCTCGATGTCGGGGGCGATCTCCTTCAGGACATGGAGAAAGCCCATCTCGCGGTCCTCATGCGCGCGGTAGCTGAGGCTGCCGGCGATCATCGCCACCTTGGCCGGGCGGTTCCTTAGAAAACGCGCGATCAGGTAGCCGGCGGTGCGGCCGGCCGCGCGGTTGTCCAGCCCGACATAGCCGGCGCGCCGGCAGTTCAGGATGTCGGAGATCAGCGTCACGCTCGGCACGTTGCGGTCGGCCAGCGCGTCCACCGCCTCGCGAACCGCCGGATGCTCCAGCGCCATGAAGGCGACGCCGTCGGCGCGGCGGCCATGCTGGAACAGGCTGCGCGCCAGCAGGTCCGGATTGAAGCTCTTGATGAATTCCACCTGCGCCTTGACGCCATGCGGGGCGAGCGTGGAGTCCGCGCGGCGGATCATCTCCCCCAGACCGGTCAGGAACCGGTTGTTGCCGGCGGGCAGCAGGAAGGACAGCCGCATCGGCTTTTGCCCGGCCGCTGCGTAGAGGTCGCCGTCGGGCAGATAGTCCAGCTCCGCCGCCGCCTTCAAAACCCGCTGCACGGTGGCGGCGCGCACCCCCGGCCGGTTGTTCAGCACGCGGTCCACCGTGGCGGTGGAGACACCCGCGGCCTGGGCGATGTCGACCACCCGCGGCAACCCGCGGGGTCCGGCGGCAATTTCCGGATCGTCCTTCAATGAAGCCATCAAAAACCATCAATTTCGGCGTTTGACACGTGTCGGCTCTGGACATACCGTCCATCCAACAATCATCAATTGACATCAGATCACATCAGAAACGCAAGGCCGGAAACAGCAAGTCGGCCGGTGATCCATGGGAGGTTTCAATGACCAGTCTGACCCGCCGCACCATGCTGAAGGCCATCGCCACCGCGCCCGCCGCCCTTCCGGCCATCGGGGCGGCCGGCGCCGTCATCGGCATGCCGCACGTCGCCCGCGCCGCCGAGTTCGAGCTGAAATACGGCAACAACCTGCCGCTGACCCATCCGCTGAACATCCGCGCCCACGAGGCGGCGGAGCGGATCGCGAAGGAGTCCAACGGCAAGGTCGAGGTCAAGATCTTCCCGAACAACCAGCTTGGCGGCGACACCGACATGCTGAGCCAAGTGCGCAGCGGCGGCCTGACCTTCTTCACGCCGTCGGCGCTGGTGATCGCCACGCTGGTCCCGGTCGCCGCCATCAACGCGGTCGGCTTCGCCTTCTCCGACTATGACCAGGTGTGGAAGGCGATGGACGGCAAGCTGGGCGCCCATGTCCGCAACGCCATTTCCAAGGTCGGGCTCCATGCCTTCGACAAGATGTGGGACAACGGCTTCCGCCAGATGACCAGCGGCGACAAGGCCATCGGCTCGGCCGCCGACATGAACGGCCTGAAGATCCGCGTGCCGGTCAGCCCGCTGTCCATCGCCATGTTCAAGGGGCTGGGGGCCGCCCCGACCAGCCTGCAATTCAGCGAGGTCTATTCGTCGCTGCAAACCCGCATCGTCGACGCGCAGGAGAACCCGCTGCCGATCATCCAGGTCGCCAAGCTGTACGAGGTGCAGAAGTTCTGCTCGCTGTCGAACCACATCTGGGACGGCTTCTGGTTCATCGCCAACGGCCGCGCCTGGAAGGGCCTGCCGGCGGACATGCAGACCATCGTCGCCAACGCCATCAACGACGCCGGCATGGCGCAGCGCGGCGACATCAAGGCGCTGAACCAGTCGGTCAAGGCCGACCTGGAGGCCAAGGGGCTGACCTTCAACCAGCCGGCCCCCGACAGCTTCCGCGCCAAGCTGCGCGACAGCGGCTTCTACGGCGAATGGAAGGGCCGCTTCGGCGACGAGGCCTGGGGCCTGCTGGAAGAGGCGGTCGGCAAGCTCGCCTGACCGCCGCCGCAGTCCTGTCCGGTCCTTTCCCATGAAGGAACATCCCGCCATGTCCCACATGTCCGAACCGGTCCACGGCTTTGCGGAGGCTCCCGGCAGTCTCGGCACAGGCGGTGCGGCTTCGCTGCTGCGCCGGATCGACCATGGCCTGTCCGTCGGGGTCGAGGTCGTGGCGGGCCTTCTGGTGCTGGTCGAGATCGTCGTCCTGCTGGCCGGCGTCAGCGCCCGCTACCTGTTCCATGCGCCTCTGGTGTGGTCGGACGAGCTGGCCTCGATCCTGTTCCTGTGGCTGTCGATGCTGGGCGCGGTGGTGGCCTTGCGCCGGGGCGAGCATATGCGGATGACCGGGCTGGTGAGCCGCGTCGGCCCGCAGGCGCGCAGCCTCTTGGAATGCATCGCCATCACCGCCCCGATCGCCTTCCTGACGCTGGTGCTCTATCACGCCGTCGATTACGCGATGGAGGAGCAGTTCATCACCACCCCGGCGATGGAGGTCTCCAACGCCTGGAGGGCGTCCGCCCTGCCGGTCGGGCTGGGGCTGATGCTGGTAGCGGCGCTGTTCCGGCTGCTGCGCGTCGCCAAGCCTTTGACGGTGCTGGCGGCGGCGCTGGTGACCGGCGCCATCGTCGCCGGCTTCTGGGTCGCCGGGCCGGTGCTGAAGCCGCTGGGGCAGTTGAACCTCGTCATCTTCTTCGTCGGGCTGGTCGCCGCCAACGTCTTCGCCGGCGTGCCGATCGCCTTCTCCTTCGCGCTCGCCACCTTCTCCTATCTGGCGCTGACCACCTCGACGCCGCTGCTGGTGATGGTCGGCCGGCTGGACGAGGGGATGAGCCATCTGATCCTGCTGGCGGTGCCGCTGTTCGTCTTCTTAGGCTTGCTGATCGAGATGACCGGCATGGCCCGCGCCATGATCCAGTTCCTCGCCAGCCTCTTGGGCCATGTGCGCGGCGGCCTGTCCTATGTGCTGATCGGTGCCATGTATCTGGTCTCCGGCATCTCCGGATCGAAGATCGCCGACATGGCGGCCATCGCCCCGGTGCTGTTCCCGGAGATGAAGAAGCGCGGCGCCCCTCCCGGCGATCTGGTGGCGCTGCTGTCGGCGACGGGGGCACAGACCGAGACCATTCCGCCCAGCATCGTCCTCATCACCATCGGCTCGGTCACCGGCGTGTCGATCGCGGCGCTGTTCACCGGCGGCATGCTGCCGGGCGTGGTGCTGGGCGCCTGCCTGTGCTTCGTGGTCTGGCGGCGCTACCGCCGTGAGGATCTGAGCCATGTCGAGCGCACCCCCGGCCGCGAGATCGCCCGGCTCGCCCTGGTGGCGCTGCCCGCCATCCTGCTGCCCTTCGTCATCCGCGCCGCGGTGGTCGAGGGCATCGCGACGGCGACCGAGGTGTCGACCATCGGCATCGCCTATTCCACAATCGTCGGGCTGGTGATCTACCGCCAGTTCGACTGGCGCCGGCTGAAGCCGATGCTGATCGAGACGGCGTCGCTGACCGGGGCCATCATCTTCATCGTCGGCTGCGCCACCTCGATGGCCTGGGGCCTGACCCAGTCCGGCTTCTCCTCCGATCTGGCGCGCTTCATGGCCGGCATTCCCGGCGGCGCCTACGGCTTCCTCGCCATCTCCATCGTCGCCTTCATCATCCTGGGCAGCGTGCTGGAGGGCATCCCCGCCATCGTGCTGTTCGGCCCGCTGCTGTTTCCGATCGCCCGCGCGGCCGGGGTGCATGAGGTCCACTATGCGATGGTCGTCATCTTCGCCATGGGCATCGGCCTGTTCGCCCCGCCCTTTGGCGTCGGTTACTACGGCGCCTGCGCCATCAGCAAGGTCAATCCCGACGACGGCCTGAAGCACATCTGGGGCTATGTCGGCGCACTGCTGGTCGGGCTGGTGATCGTCGCCGCCATTCCCTGGATCTCGACCGGCTTCCTGGCCCGGTAAGGGCCACCGGTTTTATTCGATCCCCTCTTATCCGGAGTTCCCGCAATGAGCCGATTCTTCGGCCAGATCCGTCAGGCTGGCTATGTCGTGCGCGATATCGAAGCCGCCATGGATTATTGGAGCCGCACGCTCGGCATCGGTCCCTGGTTCTACAACGAGCGGGTTCCGATCCGGAACTACCGCTACCGCGGCGAAGCCTACGAGGTTCACAATTCGGTGGCGCTGGCGAATTCCGGCCCGTTGCAGATGGAGCTGATCCAGACCCGCAACGATGCGCCGTCGATGTACCGCGACTTCCTCCAGGCCGGGAACACCGGTTTGCAGCATGTCGCCTACTGGACCGAGGATTACGACGCCGATCTGGAGCGTCTGCTGGCGCAGGGTTTCAAGCCGGTGATGAGCGGCGAGGTCGGCGAGAAGGGCCGCTTCATCTATTTCGACACCGAATACCACCCCGGCACGGTGATCGAGCTGTCGGAGGTCGCCGGGCCGAAAGGCAGGATGTTCGACCTGATCCGCGAGGCGTCGATGGGCTGGGACGGCAGCGACCCGGTGCGGCCCTTCCCCGATCTGAGCAAGCTGTAAGGGGCGGCCATCATGCACGCCGACCGCATCGAAGCCACATACCTGATCGAAACCCCGCTCGCCCCGGCCAAGGTGGCCGAGGTGATGGCGGGGGAGCAGTCCTGCGGCACCTTCACCCGCGTCCATGGCGAGACCGACGATCTGCGCGCCCGCGCCCGCGCGGTGGTGGAGCGGGTGGAGGAGCTGGAGGCCGCCGAGACCCCCGCCCTGCCCAACAGCTGGCTGGAACGGCAACGCACGTCGGGGCCGTGGCGGCGGGCGCGCATCACCATCTCCTTCCCCACCGCCAACATCGGCGCCAACCTGCCGACGCTGGCGGCGACGGTGGCCGGCAACCTCTATGACCTGGGCGAGGTGACGGGGCTGCGGCTGGAGAGCGTGCGCCTCCCGCAGGCCTACCGCGCGCGGTTCGACCTGCCGCGCCACGGCGTCGCCGGCACAAGGCGGCTGACCGGGGTGGCGGACGGGCCGCTGGTCGGCTCCATCATCAAGCCGAATGTCGGGCTGTCGGCGGAGGAAACGGGCGAGCTGGTCGGCACGCTGTGCGCCGCCGGGCTGGACTTCATCAAGGACGACGAGATCTGCGCCGATCCGGCCCATGCGCCGCTGGCCCAGCGGATTCCGGCGGTGATGGACCGGGTGCGCCGCCACCAGGACCGCACCGGCAAGCATGTGATGGTCGCCTTCAACATCACCGACGAGACCGACGCCATGCGCCGCCACGCCGATCTGGTGGAGCGCGAGGGCGGGTCCTGCATCATGGTCAGCCTGAACTGGTGCGGCCATTCGGCGGTGCAGACCTTGCGCCGGCACAGCGGGCTGGCGCTGCACGGTCACCGCAACGGCTTCGGCGCCCTGTCGCGCCATCCGCTGCTGGGCATCGGCTTCGACGCCTATCAGGCGCTGTGGCGGCTGGCCGGCGTGGACCACATGCATGTCCATGGGCTGAACGGCAAGTTCGCCCAGCCCGACGCCGAGGTGATCGACGGGGCGCGAGCCTGTCTGGCGCCGCTGGGATGCGACCTTCCCCCTCTCCCCCCCGGGGAGAGGGGGATGCATGGCGTGGGTTCGGGGGAACCGGATACGCCGACGCCCGCCGACATCTCCACGCAACGCGACCCCCTCACCCTAACCCTCTCCCCGGGGGGAGAGGGGATATGAGCGACGCCGTGATGCCGGCCTTCTCCTCCGGGCAATGGGCCGGCACGGTGCCGGTCACCTGGGAGGCGGTGGGGACCGCCGATCTGCTGTTCATGTCCGGTGGCGGCATCATGGCCCATCCCGATGGCCCGGCGGCCGGCGTGCGGAGCATCCGGCAGGCCTGGGACGCCGTGCGGGCCGGGCGCAGCCTGGATGACGCGGCGAGGGAACTGCCGGAGCTGCGGCGGTCGCTCGACTTCTTCGGCAGGAAGGGCTGAGGGCGATAATGGCGATTCCGAAGCTCGGCTGGTATGGCGACGACTTCACCGGGGCGACCGACACGCTGGCCGCCTTGGCGAAGGCCGGGCAGCGGGCGCTGCTGTTCCTCGACGTGCCGGACGTCACCCGGCTGGGCAGCGCGGGATCGCTCGATGCGGTCGGCATCGCCGGGGCGGCGCGCAGCATGGCGCCGGACGCCATGCGGGCGGAGCTGAAGCCGGTCGGCCGCTTCTTCGCCGCACTCGGCGTGGCGGTGATGCATTACAAATGCTGCTCCACCTTCGACAGCGCCCCCCATGTCGGCAGCATCGGCGAGGCGGTGCGGACGCTCGCCCCGCATTTTCCGAACCGCTTCCGCCCGGTGGTGGGCGGCCAGCCGAACATCGGGCGCTATTGCCTGTTCAGCACTTTGTTCGCGGCGGCGGGCACCGGAGGGACGGTGCATCGCATCGACCGTCACCCGACCATGAGCGTCCATCCCGTCACCCCGATGGCGGAGGCCGACCTGCGCTGGCACCTCGCCGCCCAGGGGCTGGAGGGGATGGCGGCGCTGCATTTTCCGGATTACGGGATGGATGGCGATGCGCTCGACGGGCGGTTGGACAGGCTGCTGGCGGACGGGCCGGCGGCGCTGCTGCTGGACGTGGCGCGTGCCGAGGATCTGGCGGTCGTCGGGCGGCTGATCTGGCAGCGGGCCGGGCGCGAGCCGTTGCTGGCGGTGGGGCCGAGCAGCGTCGCGCAGGCGCTGGTCGCGCATTGGAACGCCGGCTCTTCCGGCCTGATGGCGGAGGAGGTGCCGCTGGCGGCGGCGGACAGGCCGGTGTTCCTGATGGCGGGCAGCCTGTCGCCGGTGACGCGGCGGCAGATCGAGGCGGCGGGCTCCTACACGCGCATCCGGGCCGATGCGGCGGCACTGTGCGGCGATCCCGGCTATGCGGACACTTTGTTGGGAGAGGTGGCGGCGTCGCTGGCGGCCGGGCGGCACACGCTGGTGTGGACGGCACCGGCCGACGCCGGGACGGCGGACACCGCCCAGGCCGGGCGGGTCGCGGCGGCGACGGCGGAGTTCGTCGCGGCGGTGCTGCGGGCCGTGCCGTTGCGCCGGGTCGGCATTGCCGGCGGCGACACCTCCAGCCTCGCGGTGCGGGCGCTGGGATGCTGGGGCTTGTCCTACCGCTGCACGCTGGCGCCGGGCGTCACCGTCAGCCGCACCCATGCCGACGACCCGGCGGTCGATGGGCTGGAGCTGATGCTGAAGGGCGGGCAGATGGGCGGCGAGGATCTGTTCGAGCGGTTGCTTTCCCCCTCTCCCCCCCGCTCTCGCGCAAACTTCGTTTGCGCTGACGCGACAGGCGGACCAAAGGTCCGCCGAAAGCGGGGAGAGGGTCGGGGTGAGGGGGATGCGTAGAGTGGATTTGGTGGGGAATGGAGAGTGCGCGGTTCTTGAAAATCCTCGCCGTGCACCCCCCTCACCCTAACCCTCTCCCCGGGGGGAGAGGGGATTCTCACCGAGTCACGTCGCCGATCACACGGCCGCGGTGACGACCACTTCGATCAGGATTTCCGGCTTGCCGAGGTCGGCGACGCCGATGGTGGCGCGGGCCGGCAGGTCGTTGCCGTCCAGCCAGGACAGCCACGCCTCGTTCATCTCGTCCTTCAGGCTCATGTCGGTGATGAAGAGCTGGGCGGACAGCAGCTTGGTCTTGTCGCTGCCGGCCAGGGCCAGCACCTGATCGAGCTTGCCGCAGATCTGCGTGACCTGGCCGCCCATCCCGACGCCGACGTCGTCGGCGATGATGCCGCCGAGATAGGCCGTGCCGTTGTTGACGACGACGCGGTGCATGATCCTGGTCTTCTCGATGCGCTTGATCACGGGGAACTGCTCCTTGGCTTTTTGAAAGGAAATGGTCAGCGGCCGGCGACGACGACGATCTCGACCAGGATCGACGGGTCGGCCAACTTGGCCTCCACCGTCGCGCGGGCGGGCGGATTGGATTTGTCGACCCAGGCGTCCCAGGCGGCGTTCATCTCGGGGAAGGTGGCGATGTCGGCGAGATAGACCGTGGCGGTCAGCAGGTTGCTCTTCGACGTGCCGGCCTCGGCCAGCAGGGCGTCGATCTGGCGCAGCACGTCGCGGGTCTGCGCCTCCACTGTGGTGGATCCGTCATCGACGATCTGGCCGGCGAGATAGACGGTGTCCTTGTGGATGACCATGTCGCAGAGGCGCGGGGTCAGGTGGAAGCGCTGGATCGTCACTGTGGGATGCTCCAAAGGGTCAGGCGGCGAAGCGGCCGATGCTGAAAGGGGCGATGGGCAGGTCGGTGGACCCGCCCGTGATCAGGTCGGCGGTGATGCGCCCGACAATAGGGCCAAGCTGGAAGCCGTGCGCGGAGAAACCGAAGGAATGGTAGAGGTCAGGCTCGGTGCCGCTGGGACCGATCACCGGGATCTGGTCCGGCATCCGCGCCTCGATCCCCGCCCAGGAACGGACGATGGTGGCGCCGCGCATGCACGGGAACAGATCCCACACCGTGCGGGCGTTCACCGACACCTGCGAGAAGTCCAGCTCCGTCCGGTTCTCGTCGCGCACCGCCCGGCCGAGCAGCCCGCCGCCGATCAGCACGGTGCCGTTGGGGAACTGCTTGAAGGACAGGGTGCGGCCGGTGGCGCCGACCACCGGCCTGATGAAGGGCGCGACGCGGGCGGTGATCATCAGCATGGGGGCGATGACCTCCAGCGGCACCGGCTCCCCCACCTGGGCGGCGATGCGGTCGGCCCAGGCACCGGCGGCGTTCACCACCACCGGGGCCTCGTGGACGCCGCCATCCGCCGTTTCGACGGTCCACAGGTTATTTTTACGGACCAGCCGTGTCACCGCCCCGCCTTCCTGGAAGCGGGCGCCGAGCGAGATGGCCTTGCGGCGGAAGGCGAAGGTGGTGCGGAAGGGGATCGCCGCCCCGTCGCCGCGCGACACCAGCGCGCCGACGCAGTGATCGGCGATGGCCGGCACCAGCGCGCGCAGCTCGTCCTGCCCGACCACCTCCTCGTGGGTGAAGCCCAGCGCGGTCAGCTCGGCGACGCGGGCGCGCACCGTCTCCAGCTCGGCCTCGGACTCCGCAACCTTGATCTGGCCGTGGCTCTCGAAGCCGCAATCGTCGTCGACCAGTTCGCGGATGCGGTGCCACAGCGCCATCGAGGCGACGGACAGCGGCACCTCGGCGACATGGCGGCCGAGCTGGCGCACGCCGCCCGCATTGACGCCGGAGGCGTGGCGGGCGACATGGTCCTTCTCCAGCACCAGCACGCGGACGCCGCGCATCGACAGGTGCAGCGCCGCGGAGCAGCCGTGCAGGCCGCCGCCGATGACGATCACGTCGGGGCGGAAGGAGGCGGTCGCGGTCATCGGGCGCCTCCGGTCAGTGCTTGAACACGGCGTCGATGTCGGCGGCGGTCTTCGGCAATGCTGCCAGCTCGGCCAGCGTGATCGGCTTCACCGGCGGGCGCAGCCGGTAGTAACCGACCTCCGCCGGGGAGACGCCGCGCTCCGCCGCGATGACCTCGGTCACCGTCGGGCCGCAGAGCCGGCCCTGGCACGGACCCATGCCGCAGCGCAGGAAGCTCTTGGCCTGATTGGGGCCGGAGCAGCCGAGCCGCACCGCCTCGCGCACCGCGCCGGCGGTGATCTCCTCGCAGCGGCAGACGATGGTGTCGTCGGCCGGCACGCGGAAGGCTTCCGCCGGGGTGTAGAGCGTGTCGAGGAAGGCCCGGCCGGTCAGTGCGCGGTCGAGTGCTGTGCGGACCGGAACGGCGGACTGGTCGCGCTGCTCCCGCCCGATGCGGCCGAGCCGGTGCAGGGCGTCGAGCGCCGCCAGGCGGCCGGCCTCCTCCGCCGCGCGGGCGCCGCCGATGCCGGCACCGTCGCCGGCCAGCGACACGCCCTCGACCGAGGTGGCGCCCCAGTCGTCGGTGGTCGGGCGCCAGCAGCGCTGCTGCCCGTCCCAGCGCTGGGCGCAGCCGGTGGCGTTGGCGAGATTCAGGTTGGGGATGACACCCTGGTGCAACAGGAGCGTGTCGGCGGGCAGCCGGTGCTCGGTGCCGTTGCGGGTGTAGACGACGCTCTTCAGCGCGCCGTCACCCTCGGCGCGCAGGGCCGTGACGTTGCCGATGACGGTCAGCTTGCGCCGCACGTCGAGCATCAGCTTCATGCCCTTGCCGAGATAGGGCGAGCGCAGGAAACCGGGCAGCAGCGGCAGGGCGGCGCGCCAGTTCTGCTTCGGCGTGGTGTCGAGGATGGCGTCGATCCGCGCACCGGCTTGCAGGTATTGCCAAGCCAGCAGCCACAGCAGCGGACCGCTGCCCGCCATCACCGTGGCGCCCGACGGCACGAGTCCGGAGGTCTTCAGCAGCACCTGCGCCGCACCGGCGCCCAGCACGCCCGGCAGGGTCCAGCCGGGGATCGGGAAGGGCCGCTCCAGCGCGCCGGTCGCCAGGATGACGTGGCGCACGGTCAGCATCGCCGCCGACCCGTTGCGCGACAGGCCGATCTGGATCGGGCGGTGTCCGTCGCCCGCGTCCTCGCGCGGGCGGGCGACGCTCCACACCGTGGTGCCCGGCCAGTGGACGGCGCCGCTGTCACGCAGCGGACCCAGCAGCTCGGCACCATGCCAATAGTCGGGGCCGAGCACCTTGCGGTCACGCACCGGGGTTTCGGTGACGGCGCGGTAGATCTGGCCGCCGGGTTCCGCCTGCTCGTCGAGCAGGACGACCGAGGCACCCTTGGACGCGGCCAGCGCCGCGGCGGCGAGACCGGCCGGACCGGAGCCGACGACGGCGATGTCGAAATCGAACTTGGGGTTGGGGGCGCTCATCGTTCCACCTCGCGCTTGCCGTTCTGGGTTTCCACCGCCATGCCGGGAGCCACGCGCACCTGACAGCCCTGGCGGTTGCCGGTCCCGTCGATGGTGACGAGGCAGTCGAAGCAGACGCCCATCATGCAGTAGGGACCGCGCGCCGCCCCGCTGACCGGCGTGTTGCGGCAGGCGGTGACGCCGTTCGCCAGCAGGGCGGCGGCGACGCTGTCGCCGGCCCGCGCGCTGGCCGGACGGCCGTCGATAGTGAAGGCAACCGCTTGGGCAGCGGCGTTGGGGGCGGTTTCGATCTCAGGCAGCCTGCGGAACATGGAACCTCCGGGCGCTGAAGGGCGCAAAACGGTCGCCGAGGCCGCCGGCCGCGATCAGCGGCGCCAGCGTCAGCGCATGGTTGGCGGCGAGGGTCACGCCGCTGTGGCAGGTGGCGACGAAGGCGCCGGGCGCCGTCTTCGATTCCTCGTAGATCGGAAAGCCGTCCGGCGTCAGCACGCGCAGCGCCGCCCAGCTCCGCACCACGTTCAGCTTGCCCAGCAGCGGGAAGAAACGGATGGCGCGCGCAGCGATGGCCGACGAGACGCCGGGCTGGAGGGTGGTGTCGAAGCCGGCCTCCTCGAAGCTGTCGCCGATCATCACCCCGCCCTCGTCGGTCTGGCGGACATAGACGGTGGGGTGGTGCAGGAAGGGCGCGGTCTTCTCGGTGACGATGACGTGGCCGCGCTGGGGACGGACGGGGGCCGACAGCCCGACCATCGGCGCCAGCCGGGCGCTGTCATGGCCGGCGGCCAGCACGATCTTACCGGCGCGGACCTCGCCATTGGCTGTGGTCATGCGGAAGCCGCCGTCGCGATGCTCGATGCTCTCCACCCGGTGGTTGGGCCGGTAATCGACGCCCAGCAGGCCGATGCCCTTGTGCAGGGTGCGCAGCAGCCGCAGCGAGTTGCAGTGGCCGTCCAGCGGACAATAGGTGCCGCCGACCACATCCGGCCCGATGAAGGGCAGTTCCTTGCGCAGGGTCTCGCGGTCCATCACCTCGTAGGGGTAACGGATCATGTCGGGCTGGTTGTGCAGCCGCATCATGGTGTTGGCGCGGGCCTGCAAATCCTCTTCCGACAGCATCGGCATGAAGCCGCCGGGACGGCGGTAGGCGACGTCCAGCCCGGTCTGCTGGTACAGCAAATCGGCGAAGCCGCTCCAGTCGTCGGAGGACTGTTTGGTCCAGCCGGCATATTCCGGCATGCCTAGGCCCTTGCCCTGCACCCAGACCAGGGCGAAATTGCCGCGCGACGGGCGCACGGCGATGTCGCCCTCGTCCAGCATGGCGACTTTCTGGCCGGCGCGGGCAAGGCCCCAGGCCAGCGCCGATCCGACCAGCCCGCCGCCGATCACGGCGACGTCGTATTCTCCGCCCCGACTGGGCTGCGTCATCGTCTCCACTCCCGCCGCCGCCGCACCGTTTCCCGTGCGCATCGGCCGCCGCATTTATCGTGTGGCGCGCATCACCCTTGTCCAGCACCCGCATGCGGCGCCGAATACTTGGCAATGCAGCGCATAGCCTTGCGAAAGCGCCGGAAATGCCGGCGTTACACATGGAAGGATTGCGAACTGCAGGGTTTTCTTTGCCAGGGCGCCGCGGGATGCTGTCCGGCGGCGCATGGCCTCTCCTCGATCCTTGCGACAGCATCGGCAGCCAACCTATAACTGTCAAATCAGATCGAAGGGGTGTTTCATGACGGAATGTTATGATTTGGCGGCGGGTGGTCTCCCTCTCCCCCCCGGGGAGAGGGGATTGGTCATGCGGTGCGAAAGGGGGCGGGCGCCATGATCAATCCGCGCCAGATCGAGGCCTTCCGCGCCGTCATGCTGACCGGCGGCATCACCGCGGCGGCCGAGCTGCTGAACATCTCGCAGCCGGCGGTGAGCCGGCTGATCGGCGACCTGCAATATGCGCTGAAGCTGACCCTGTTTGAACGGCGCGGCCCCCGCATCGCGCCGACCAGCGAGGCGATCTCGCTGTATCAGGTGGTCGACCGCGCCTTCGTCGGGCTGGAGCTGATCGAGCAGACGGCGCGCGACCTGACCGCAAGGCGCAGCGGGGCGTTGCGGGTGGCGGCGATGCCGGCGCTGGGCGTGGGGTTCCTGCCGCGCTACGTCGCGCGCTTCCTCAGCGACCGGCCGCGGGTGGACATCGCGCTGCGCGGCAGCACCTCGCCGATCATCCTGGACTGGGTGGCGACCGGCCAGTGCGAGCTTGGATTCGCCCACACCCCCATCGACCATGCCGCGGTGCTGACCGAGAAGATCCACGGGATTCCCGCCGTCGCCATCCTGCCGTCCAGCCATCCGCTGGCCGCCAGGGACGTGCTGGCACCGAAGGACTTCGAGGGGGAGAGCTTCATCTCCACCAGCCCGCCGGCCCTGCTGCGCTCCCGCATCGACACCATCTTCGCCGATCATGACGTGTCGCGGCTGATGCGGGTGGAAACCCAGCTGACGATGAACGCCTGCGCCATGGTGGCGGCCGGCTATGGGGTGTCGATCGTCGATCCCTTCACCGCCCAGGATTATGTCCCGCACGGGCTGGTCGTCCGGCCGTTCGAGCCGCGCATCGGCTTCGACATCGCCATCCTGCGCTCGGCGCAGGTGCCGCTGTCGATGATCGCCGAGGATTTCCTGGCCGGCTTCCTGGAGGAGGCGACCCGCTTCCGCGACAATTTTTTCGACATCGGGGGCACTGGAAATGGCGGCGAACTCGTTCGCGGCACGGAATTATAACATTAGCGGATGAATGATGGCGGGAATTCGATTTGACGGTTATGTGACCACGCCATCACCCTTGATCCATGTCCTGGGCGCGAAGCCTCAAGAAAAACAGCCCGCAGCAGACGGCCGCCAAGGCCAGTTGCGGTAAAAGCGGCGATCCGGAGCGCAATCGAAATGCGGTCCGCAGATCAGGCTCTGATGAATCCGGGACCGTAAACAGGGACATAGGCTCTAGAGGAGAATGACGATGCGCTCCGTGATGTGCGGGTTGATGGCGACGGCGGCCCTGTGGTGCGGCATGGCCGCGGTCCAGACGGCAGAGGCACAGGAAAAGACGCTTTATGTCGCCGCCTATGGCGGCTCCTTCGAGCAGACCATGCGCAAGGACATCATCCCGGCCTTCGAGAAGGCCAACGGGGTGAAGGTCGAATATGTCGCCGGCAACTCCACCGACAACCTCGCCAAGTTGCAGGCCCAGAAGGGCAACCAGCAGATCGACGTCGTCATCCTCGACGACGGCCCGATGTATCAGGCGGTGGCGCTGAACTTCTGCGCCGATCTGGAGAAGGCGCCGGTCTACGACCAGCTCTATGATCTGGCGAGGATGCCGTCGGGCAAGGCGATCAATTTCGGCGCGGTCGGCACCGGCATCCTCTACAACAAGGCGTATTTCGACGAGAACAAGATCCCGGCCCCGACCTCGTGGAAGGATATCGAGGATCCGCGCTTCAAGAAGAAGCTGGCGGTCCCGCCGATCAACAACAGCTACGGCCTGCACGCGCTGGTGATGATGGCCCGGCTGAACGGCGGCGGCGAGACCAACATCGAGCCGGGCTTCAAGGAGTTCAAGGACAAGATCAACCCGAACGTGCTGGCCTATGAGCCTTCACCGGGCAAGATGACCGAGCTGTTCCAGAGCAACCAGGCCGTCATCGCCGTCTGGGGCTCGGGCCGCGCCAAGGCCCTGGCCGACACCGGCTTCCCCGCCACCTTCGTCTATCCCAAGGAAGGCGGCATCGTGCTGGGCTCCGCCGCCTGCCAGGTCGCCGGCAGCAAGAATGCGCCCGAAGCGCAGAAGTTCATCCAGCACATGCTGGGGGTCGAGGCGCAGACGGCGCTGGCCGTCAGCGCCGGCTTCGGCCCGGTGAACAAGACGGTCGAGCTGCCCGCCGAGAAGCAGGCCGGCATCCCCTATGGTCCGGAACAGGTCGGCAAGCTGCTGGTGGTGGACTGGGACACCATCAACAAGAACCGCGAGGTCTGGAACAAGCGCTGGACCCGCGAGATCGAGCGCTGAGGTAAGGGGCTTATCCTCTCCCCCCGCTCGCGCGCAAACTTCGTTTGCGCTGACGCGACAGGCGGACCTCTGGTCCGCCGAAAGCGGGGAGAGGGTTAGGGTGAGGGGGTCGCGCGGCGGGACCTTTGGGAAAGCCACGCAATGCATCCCCCTCACCCCGACCCTCTCCCCGGGGGGGGGAGAGGGGGATATAGGGAAAGGGAGACGACGGCATGGCTTATCTGGTTCTCGACCAACTGACCAAGCGCTTCGGAAACTGGACGGCGGTCGACAACGTCTCGCTGACCGTGGAGAAGGGCGAACTGATTTCACTGCTGGGGCCGTCGGGCTGCGGCAAGACCACCACCTTGCAGATGATCGCCGGCTTCCTCGACGCCGATGGCGGGCGGGTGATGCTGGACGGCCAGGACCTGCTGGCGAAGAAGCCGAACGAGCGCGGGCTCGGCATCGTCTTCCAGAGCTATGCCCTGTTCCCGCACATGACCGCCGCGGAAAACGTCGCTTTCGGGCTGGAGATGCGCAGGATCAATCGTGCCGACCGCGACCGCATGGTCGCCGACGCGCTGAAGCTGGTCGGGCTGGCGCAGTATGGCGACCGCCACCCGCGCCGGATGTCGGGCGGCCAGCAGCAGCGCGTCGCCCTGGCGCGTGCGCTGGTCATCAAGCCGAGCCTGCTGCTGCTGGACGAGCCGCTGTCGAACCTGGACGCCAAGATGCGCGAGGAGATGCAGATCGAACTGCGCCGCATCCAGCGCACCGTCGGCACCACCATGATCCTGGTCACCCACGACCAGTCGGAGGCGATGGCGCTGTCCGACCGCGTGGTGGTGATGAACAAGGGCCGCATCCAGCAGGTCGCCACCCCGCAGGAGGCCTACGACCACCCGGCCAACGCCTTCGTCGCCAACTTCCTGGGGCGCACCAACCTGCTGCCGGGCATGGTCGGCGGCGGTGCGGGCGGAACCGTCATCACGGTGGCGGACAGCGTCTGGCCGGTGGCGCAGCCGATGGCGGCCGGTCCGGGGGCGCTGGCCGTGCGGCCGGAGAAGATCGGTTTCGTCGATGCCGGGGGCCTGAGCGGCACCGTGCTGGCCCGCGTCTTCCAGGGCACGCAATGGCTGTTCGAGATCGAGACCGCCGCCGGGCGGCTGATGGTGATCCGCCAGCATGACGGCTCTCCCCTGCCGGCGGAACGCGAGCGGGTGATGGTCGGCTGGCGGCCTGACGACATGGCGGTGATGCCCGCGGATCCGGATACCGCCTCCGGCGCGCGGGAGGCGGCATGAGCATGGCGGCATCCACCGAAAGCCAAGTGCAGGCGACTGCCGCAAATCCCTCCGCCCACGCACCGCCGCCGCGCCGGCCGCGCCGGCCGCGCCGCTGGCCCTGGACGCCTTATCTGCTGAGCGCGCCGGGGCTGGCCCTGTTCGCGGTGCTGCTGCTGGTGCCGCTGGTCATGACCTTCCTGCTGTCGCTGAACAGCTTCAGCTTCTATGGCGGCATCGAGAATGTCTGGCAGCTCGGCAACTATGCCGACATCATCGCCGACAGCTATTTCCACGAGGTCTTCCTGCGCACCTTCCGCATCGCCGCGGTGGTGACGCTGCTGTGCGCGCTGTTCGGCGCACCGGAGGCCTACATCCTGCGCCGGATGACGTCGCCGTGGCGGGGCCTGTGCCTGCTGATCGTGCTGGGGCCGCTGCTGATCTCGGTGGTGTCGCGCACGCTGGGCTGGGCGCTGCTGTTCGGTTCGACCGGGCTGGTCAACCAGGGGCTGATGGCGCTGGGGCTGATCGCGACGCCCATCGAGTTCATGTACACCGAGACCGGCGTCATCATCGCGCTGACCCATGTGCTGGTGCCCTTCATGGTGCTGTCGGTCTGGGCCTCGCTCCAGCGGCTCGACCCGCAGGTGGAGAATGCGGCGCTGTCGCTGGGCGCCGGGCCGCTGACGGTGATGCGCCGGGTGGTGCTGCCGCAGATCGTGCCGGGCATCCTGTCGGGGTCGATCATCGTCTTCGCGCTGGCGGCCAGCGCCTTCGCCACCCCGGCGATCATCGGCGGGCGGCGGCTGAAGGTGGCGGCGACGCTGGCCTATGACGAGTTCCTGAACACGCTGAACTGGCCCTTGGGCGCCACGGTGGCGGTGCTGCTGCTGATCGCCAACGCCGTCATCATCGTCGGCTGCAACCGGCTGGTCGAACGTCGCTACAAACAGGTGTTCGAATGAACCGCAACGGCCCGCTCGCGCTGATCTTCCACTGCCTGTTCCTGGGCTTCCTGCTGGCGCCGATCCTGATCGTCTGCGCCGTCGCCTTCACCTCGCAGGGCTATCTGTCGCTGCCGACCGAGGGGCTGTCGCTGCGCTGGTTCCGCGCCATCGGCGACAATCCGGAATTCATCCGCGCCTTCAAGGACAGCCTGCTGCTGGGGGCGGTGTCGTCGACGCTGGCGATCCTGGTGGCGGTGCCGGCGGCGCTGGCCATCGCGCGCCACCAGTTCTTCGGGCGCGAGGCGATCCAGGCGCTGTTCCTGTCGCCGCTGATGGTGCCGCACATCGTGCTCGGCATCGCCTTCCTGCGCTTCTTCACCATGATCGGGCTGGGCGGCACCTTCGCCGGGCTGGTGCTGAGCCATGTCATCATCATCCTGCCCTTCGCGCTGCGGCTGATCCTGGCGGCGTCCACCGGCATGGACCGGGCGGTGGAGAACGCCGCCGCGTCGCTGGGCGCGTCGTCCTGGACCTGCTTCCGCCGGGTGACGCTGCCGCTGATCCTGCCGGGTGTCGCCAGCGGCTGGGTGCTGGCCTTCATCAACAGCTTCGACGAGGTGACGATGACCGTCTTCATCGCCTCGCCGGAGACCACCACCCTGCCCGTCCGCCTGTTCCTCTACATCCAGGACAACATCGATCCGCTGGTGGCGGCGGTGTCGGCGGTGCTGATCTTCCTGACCGTGGCGGCCATGCTGGTGCTCGACCGCGTCTATGGGCTGGAACGGCTGCTGGTCGGCAAGGGCCGCGACTGAGGCGGCCGCTTCCACGGGTTTCCTCCCCGGAATTTTCTTCCTGGCCTGCCCCGCACCTCCCCGGTGCGGGGCATTTTTTTGGCCGGGGGAAATTCGTTCACGAAGCAAACCATCAGCTGTCACCATTTTCGGTGTTGACCGCGGAGGGTGGGGAGACGTACTTTTAACTAGCCGGTTAAAACATAGCGACCGCCATACCGGTCGCCCGAGCCTGCCGGCCGGAGGAGACGCATGGAACCCCGCTCTCGCTCGGGCGCAGCGTTGCGCCTGCTCAATTCCGACTGGGTCCGCCCCATCCTGCTGATGGTCATCCTGCTGGTTCTGTGGGATCTGTCGGTCCGGCTGTTCGGCGTCCCGGCCTATCTCGTGCCGAAGCCCGGTGACGTCGTGCTGGCGATGATCGACGAATGGCCGCGCCTGCTGGCCGAATCCGTCCCGACCTTCACGGCGACGCTCGGCGGCTTCGCGCTGTCGGTGCTGTTCGGCATCCCGATCGCGATGCTGATCGCCGGATCGCGCGTGGTCGAGGCCTATGTCTACCCGCTGCTGGTCTTCTCGCAGTCGATCCCCAAGGTCGCCATCGCGCCGCTGTTCGTGGTGTGGTTCGGCTTCGGCCTGATGCCGAAGGTGATCGCCGCCTTCCTGCTGGGCTTCTTCCCGGTCGTGGTGTCGGCGGTGCAGGGCTTCAAGTCGGTCGACGGCGAGATGATGGATCTCGCCCGCTCGATGAAGGCGTCGCGGCTCCAGACCTTCCAGATGGTCAGCCTGCCGCATGCGCTGCCGGCGATCTTCGCCGGGCTGAAGGTCTCGATCACGCTGGCCGTGGTGGGCGCGGTGGTCGGCGAATTCGTCGGCTCCAACTCCGGCATCGGCTTCGTCCTGCAACGCTCCATCGGCAATTTCGAGCTGCCGCTGATGTTCGCGGCGCTGACCGTGCTGGCGCTGATGGGCGTCGTGCTGTTCTGGGTCATCGACGTGGTCGAGCGCTTCGCCATTCCCTGGCACGCCAGCCAGCGCAACAAGGCCGGCTTCGGCGCCTGATCGCACTTTCAAAACTCAATTCACCGACAAGAACCCCGACGCTGCGCAAGGCAGGCCGACGGGGCGATCCACCACCCATGGGAGGACTCAAGGTCGTGATGAAGAAAGCCATCGTCGCAGCACTCTGCGCCTTCGCCGCCTCCACCGCCATCTCCACCTTGCCGGCGCAGGCCGCCGACAAGGTGACGCTGATGCTGAACTGGTACGTCTATGGCGAGCACGCGCCCTTCTATTACGGCAAGGACAAGGGGCTCTACGAGGCCGAGGGCATCGACCTGGAAATCCAGGAGGGACGCGGGTCGGCGGTGACGACGCAGCTGGTCGCCAGCAAGGGCGTCACCTTCGGCTATGTCGACGTGCCGACCATGATCAAGGCCGCCATGAAGGGCGCGCCGGTGACCTCGCCGGGCGTGCTGTTGCAGACCAGCCCGATGTCGGCGATGGGCTTCACCGAGAAGAACATCCGCAAGCCGGAGGACATCAGGAACCGCATCGTCGCCATGACGCCGGGCGACAGCATGTCCCAGATCTGGCCGCTGTTCCTGAAGAAGACCGGCCTGAAGGAGCGTGACTTCGAGGTGGTGTCGGGCGACGCCCAGACCAAGCTGAACGCCGTCATCAACGGGCAGGCCGACCTGCTGCTGGGCTATGTCATGGACCAGAGCATGAAGATCAAGGACGCCACCGGCAAGTCGGTGACGCCGATCCGCTTCGCCGATTACGGCGTCAACATGGTCTCGTCCGGCATCATCGCCAACACCGACACGCTGAAGAGCAACCCCGACCTCGTCCGCCGCTTCATGGCCGCCACCACCAGGGCGGTGGAGGAGGCCGAGAAGGCGCCAAAGGAGGCCGCGGCGGCGATCCTGAAGGCCAACCCGAAGGGCGGCAAGCCGGACACGCTTCAGGAAGGCTTCGAGCTGACCATCCCGCTCTACCGCACCAAGGAGACGGAGAAGCTGCGGCCCTTCCAGGTCACCGACGCCAACATGAAGGAGACGGTGGACCTGCTGGTCGAATATGGCGGGCTCGACGCCTCGGCCAAGGAGAACCCGAAGCGCTTCTACAGCCGCGACTTCCTGCCGCCCGACCCGGCCGCCGCCGCGGTGAACGCAGCGGCGAAGTAAAACACCTTGGACCCCGTACGGAGCGACGAGGAGAGCATGGCACAGCCTCAGTTGAAACTGGTGGGCGAGGCGGCGACGCAGCGCCTGTCCGGCGAGCCGCTGATCCGCATCGACGGCGTGACCAAGACCTACCGCACCCGCGACGGCGAGGTGCCGTCGCTCCGCCCCATCAGCTTCGACGTGCGGCCGGGCGAATTCCTGGTGGTGGTCGGTCCGTCGGGCTGCGGCAAGTCCACCCTGCTGAAGATGCTGGCCGGCCTGCTGCCGGTCAGCAGCGGCAGCATCCGCATCGAAGGCGACACGGTGACGGAGCCGCACGACGACACCGGCATCGTCTTCCAGAGCCCGACACTGCTGGCCTGGAGGTCGGTGCTGCGCAACATCATGCTGCCGGTGGAGATCCGCCGCCTGCCGCGGGAGCGCTATCTGGAGCGCGCCCACAAGCTGGTCGAGATGACCGGGCTGAAGGGGTTCGAGCACAAATATCCCTGGCAGCTGTCGGGCGGCATGCAGCAGCGCGCCGCCCTGTGCCGGGCGCTGGTGCACGACCCGAAGATCCTGCTGATGGACGAGCCGTTCGGCGCGCTCGACGCCATGACGCGCGAGCGGATGAATGTCGAGCTGCAACGCATCCAGCATGAGACCGGCAAGACGGTGATCCTGATCACCCACTCGATCCCCGAGGCGGTGTTCCTGGCCGACCGGGTGATGGTGATGTCGGAGCGTCCCGGCACCATCGCCGCCACCTACGAGGTTCCGCTGCCGCGCCCGCGGACGCTGGACGTCATGGGCGACCCGGTCTTCATCCAGCTGACCCAGACCATCCGCAAGCATTTCGCGGCGCAGGGGCATCTGGACTAAGGCAGCCACGCCGCGGCAGCCACACCGCGATTGCTCCCTACCCTGCCCCTTCCCCGCACCGGGGAAGGGAACGGCCCCGTGCGCCATCTGAAAGACACTCGCCATGTCCGCCCCCCGTCTCCGCATCCGCGCCATCAAGCTGTACGAGCGGCCCGTCCGTTTCGTGAAGCCGTTCCGCTTCGGCGCGGTGACGGTGGAGGCCGCCCCGCAAGCCTTCGTCCGCGCCCTGGTCGCGGTCGAGGGACAGGGGGAGGCCTGGGGGGCGACGGCCGAGATGATGATGCCGAAATGGTTCGACAAGCGCCCGGACCGCAGCCCGGCCCAGACGGTGGACGGATTGCGCCGCTCGCTGATCGAAGCGCGCGACGCCTATCTGTCCGACAACCGGCTCGACACCGCCTTCGGCCATCATGCCGCCTACAGCCCGGTGCTGGAGCCGAAGCTGGCCGCCGCCTTCGGGCCGGCGCAGATCGACAAGGCGGTGCTGGACGGACTGTTTCGGGTGCTGGGGCTGAATGCGTTTCAGGGGCTGGGCGCCAATGTCGGCGGGCTGGATGTGCGGCTGACGCCCGACCTCGCCGGCCTCGATCCGGACGGGTTTCTGCGCGGGCTTTCCCCCCTGGCGGAGGTGGAACTGCGCCACACCGTCGGGCTGCTCGACAAGGCGGAAGACCTGCGCGCCCTGCTGGAGCGTTCGCCGCCGCACTGGTTCAAGATCAAGCTGGGCGGCGACGCTGCCGCCGATGCCGAGCGGCTGGCGGAGCTGGCCGGCGTGCTGGAGCGGAACGCACCGGGCTACCGCGCCACGCTGGACGGCAACGAGCAGTATCGCGACGCCGGCCATGTCGCGGAGCTGCTCGACCGCATCGACGCCTCCCCGGCGCTGGCCGGCTTCCGCAACGCGCTTGCCTATCTGGAACAGCCGATCACACGGGAGGCGGCGCTCGCCCGGCCGCTGGGCGCGGTGGCGGAGCGGGTGCCGGTCATCATCGACGAGTCCGACGACGGATACGACGCCTTCCTTCGCGCCCGCGCGCTCGGCTATCGCGGCGTGTCGTCGAAATCCTGCAAGGGCCTCTACAAGGCGATGCTCAACCGCGCCCGCTGCGCGGCGTGGGGGCCGCCGCACTTCATCTCCGCCGAGGATCTGACCTGCCAGGCCGGTCTGTCGGTGCAGCAGGACACCGCCCTGGTCGCCTTCCTCGGCATCCCGCATGCCGAGCGCAACGGGCACCAGTATGGCGAGGGCTTCAGCAGCACCGCCGAGGCCGACGCCTTCCTCGACGCCCATCCCGGTTTCTACGAACGCCGTGCCGACCGAACGGTCAGGCTCGCCACCGGTTCCGGCCGGCTGGCGACCGCTCCGCTGTCCGGCTCCGGCTTCGCTCATAGCGCCGAGCCCTACTGGGCCGGCCTTTCCCCCCTTTCAAACCCGACATCAGCGCTTTCCTGAAGGAGTCCACCCATGAGCACCAAGCGCCTTGGCCTCATCATGCACGGCGTCACCGGGCGGATGGGCATGAACCAGCACCTGATCCGCTCGATCCTGGCGATCCGCGCCCAGGGCGGCGTCACCCTGTCCGACGGCTCGCGCGTCATGCCCGACCCGATCCTTGTCGGACGCAATCCTGAGAAGATGCAGGAGCTTGCCCGCCGCAACGGCATCGAGCGCTGGAGCGACAACCTCGACGCCGCACTCGACAATCCGGACGACGTGATCTTCTTCGACGCCGGCACCACCCAGATGCGCCCGACGCTGCTGGAGAAGGCGATCCGCGCCGGCAAGCATGTCTATTGCGAGAAGCCGATCGCCACCAACCTGGACGAGGCGCTGCGCGTCGTCCGGCTGGCCGAGGAGGCCGGGGTGAAGAACGGCACGGTGCAGGACAAGCTGTTCCTGCCGGGCCTGGAGAAGCTGCGCATGCTGCGCGACAGCGGCTTCTTCGGCCGCATGCTGTCGGTGCGCGGCGAGTTCGGCTACTGGGTGTTCGAGGGTGACTGGCAGCCGGCGCAGCGGCCGTCGTGGAACTACCGCGAGGAGGATGGCGGCGGCATCATCCTCGACATGATCTGCCACTGGCGCTATGTGCTCGACAATCTGTTCGGCACGGTGAAGAGCATCTCCTGTCTGGGCGCCACCCACATTCCGGAGCGCTGGGACGAGACGGGCAAGCCCTACAAGGCGACCGCCGACGACGCCGCCTATGCGATGTTCGAGCTTGAGGGCGGGGTGATCGCCACCATCAACTCCTCCTGGTGCACGCGGGTCTACCGCGACGATCTGGTGACCTTCCAGGTCGACGGCACCAACGGCTCGGCGGTCGCAGGATTGACCGACTGCGTGATCCAGCCGCGCCAGGGCACGCCGCGCCCGGTGTGGAACCCCGACCAGAAGCAGACCATCGACTTCTACGACACCTGGCAGCCTGTGCCCGACAACGCCGTGTTCGACAACGGCTTCAAGGTGCAGTGGGAGTCCTTCATCCGCCATGTGGTGGAGGATGCGCCCTACAAGCACGGCCTGATCGAAGGCGCCAAGGGCGTCCAGCTGGTGGAATGCGCGCTGCAGAGCTGGCGCGAGCGCCGCTGGGTCGACGTGCCGGCCATCGCGGGGTGAGGCGTCGAGCGGGAGGGGTGCGGATCGCCCCCTCCCCCACCCCTCTCCCCTGACCTACCCAGGAACACCATCCCATGCCGACCATCCGCCTTCCCCGCGCCGACCGCAGCATCGAGAGCTACAGGCTGGCCCCGCCGCGCGGCTTCCCCGCCCGCACCGACCGGCCGCTGACCCGCATCGCCTTCGCCGCCGCCCATATGGTCGCCGACCCGCTCGCCGAAGGCGATCCGTGGCTGGCCCCGGCCATCGACTGGGACCGGAGCATCGCCTTCCGCGAGCATCTGTGGGACCTCGGCCTCGGCGTCGCCGAGGCGATGGACACGGCGCAGCGCGGCATGGGGCTGGACTGGCCGACCTCGCTGGAGCTGATCCGGCGGTCGCAGTCGGCGGCCAGGGCGCGCGGCGGGGTGATCGCCTGCGGCGCCGGCACCGACCATCTGCCGCCGGAAAACGCCCGCAGCGTCGACGACGTCATCCGCGCCTATGAGGAGCAGATCGAGGCCATCGAGGCGCTCGACGGCCGCATCATCCTGATGGCGTCGCGCGCGCTGGCCCGCGTCGCCAGCGGACCGGAGGAGTACGTCCGCGTCTATGGCCGCATCCTGTCGCAGGTGAAACAGCCGGTCATCCTGCACTGGCTGGGCGACATGTTCGATCCGGCGCTGGCGGGATATTGGGGCGCCAAGGATGTCGATGCGGCGATGGACACCGCGCTGTCGATCATCGGCAACTACGCGGCGAAGGTGGATGGCATCAAGATCTCGCTGCTCGACAAGGACAAGGAGATCGCCATGCGCCGCCGCCTTCCGGCGGGCGTGCGGATGTACACCGGCGACGACTTCAATTACGCCGAGCTGATCGCCGGCGACGGGCAGCATCATTCCGACGCGCTGCTCGGCATCTTCGACGCCATCGCCCCGGCCGCAGCCGCGGCGCTGGCCCATCTGGCCGAGGGCGAC
Organism: Azospirillum sp. TSH100; assembly: GCF_004923295.1. Lineage (NCBI taxonomy): Bacteria > Pseudomonadati > Pseudomonadota > Alphaproteobacteria > Rhodospirillales > Azospirillaceae > Azospirillum > Azospirillum sp. TSH100. The sequence continues at coordinate 110,114 of NZ_CP039637.1, read as the reverse complement.
GAGGCGGGGTTCCACGATATCCTGGCGCCGACCGTGCCGCTGTCGCGCCACATCTTCAAGGCGCCGACCCGCTTCTACAAGACCGGCGTCGTCTTCATGGCCTATCTGAACGGCCATCAGGACCATTTCACCATGGTCGGCGGGCAGGAGAGCACGCGCTCCACCCTGCATCTGGCCGAACTGTTCCGGCTGGCCGACAAGGCCGGGCTGCTGTCCGATCCGGACCGCGCGGCCCAGCGGATGGCGGCGGTGCTGGCGGTGCGGGGGATTTCGTGATGCCCGATTTCAAAAAACGCGACTTTTCCGGAGATCATCGCTGGCTGTCGATCAACACGGCCACGGTGCGCAAGCAGGGCAATCTGATGGAAATCCTCGACGCCTGCGGCCGCCGTGGCATCCGCGCCGTCGCGCCCTGGCGCGATCAGGTGGCGGCGGTCGGGCTCGACGCCGCCGTGCGGGCGGTGCGGGCAGGCGAGCTGGCGCTGTCCGGCTATTGCCGCGGCGGCATGTTCCCGGCCGATCCGGCGAAGGCGGCGGAGGTGCGCGACGACAACCGCCGCGCGGTGGACGAGGCGGCAGCGCTGGGGGCCGCCTGCCTGGTGCTGGTGGTCGGCGGACTGCCGCAATTCTCCCGCCCCGGATCGGCGGCCAGCAAGGACATCGCTCTGGCCCGCTCGCAGGTGGAGGACGGCATCGCCGAACTGCTGGATTATGCCCGCAAGGCGGGGATGCCGCTGGCGATCGAGCCGCTGCACCCGATGTATGCCGCCGACCGCGCCTGCGTGAACACGATGGCCCACGCGCTCGACCTCTGCGACCGGCTGGATCCGGAGCGGACGGGATCGCTGGGGGTGGCGGTCGACGTCTATCATGTCTGGTGGGACCCGGATCTGGAGGCGCAGATCCGCCGCGCCGGCAAGGAACGGCTGCTGGCCTTCCATGTCTGCGACTGGCTGGTGCCGACCAGCGACCTGCTGCTCGACCGCGGCATGATGGGCGACGGCGTCATCGACATCCCGCGCATCCGCGGCTGGGTCGAGGAGTGCGGCTTCGCCGGCTTTTCGGAGGTCGAGATCTTCTCGCAAGGCAACTGGTGGGAAAAGCCGATGGGCGAGGTGCTGGACACCTGCATCGAGCGGCACCGCAGCGTGGTTTGAAACGGGCGTGGTTTGAAATTGCCCTGATTTGAAATTGTTGACGGAGGCTTCTACCATGGGGGGAGAACCACTCCCCTCCCCCGGACCGCAGGAGCCGGCTTCCCGCATGGACAGCCTGACCGACACCCCCGACCCGGTGCCGCCCGCCCCCGCAAACGTTGCGGCGCCGGCCGCAAACACTGCGGCGCCAGCCAAAGTGACCCGCGACCCGGAGGGCACGCGGGCCCGCATCATGGCCGCCGCGACGGAGGAGTTCGCGCGCTACGGCCTGGGCGGCGCCCGCGTCGACCGCATCGCCGAACAGGCCGGCACCAACAAGCGCATGCTCTATTACCATGTCGGCAACAAGGAGGAGCTGTATCTGGCGGTGCTGGAGGAGGCCTATGCCCATATCCGCGCCACCGAACGCACGCTCAACCTGGACAAGCTGGCGCCACCCGACGCCATCGCCCGGCTGATCGGCTTCACCTGGCAGTATTTCATCGACCATCCCGAATTCATGGCCCTGCTGAACATCGAGAACCTGCACCGGGCGGAGCTGCTGAAGACCTCATCGCAGGTGCAGTCGATGCACTCCCCCTTCGTGCAGATGATCGCCGACGTGCTGGCGCGCGGGGTGGACCAGGGGGTGTTCCGCGCCGGGGTCGATCCGGTGCAGCTCTATATCTCGATCGCCGGGCTGTCCTATTTCTACCTGTCCAACGTCCACACCCTGTCGGTCATCTTCGGCCGCGACCTGCTGGCCGAACCGGCCAAGGAGGAACGGCTGGCCCATATGGTGGAGCTGGTGCTCCAGTCCTTGCGGCCCTGAGGGGGGAAAGGGGTGGTCAGATTCTGACCACCTCACTGTTTCGGCACTTCTACTGTTTCGGGGCCGGGCGCAGCAGGGCGATCAGCAGCAGGCCGCCGACGATGAACCAGGCGATGACGACGAAGCCGTCGATGTAGGCCAGCACATAGGCCTGCTTGCGCACCGCCGCCGACAGCAGCGACAGGGCGCGGTCGCTCGCCTCCTCGGCTCCGGTGGAACGGGCGGCGACCCGCGCCATGGTGCCGGCCAGCCGATGGACGGTGTCGGTGCTGCCGGCGACCACGTCGGACACCAGCCGGAAGCTGTGGAACTGCTCGCGGACGCGGACGAAGGTCTGCATGAAGGCGGCGCCCAGTTCGCCCCCCAGCAGGCGCGCGGTCTGCAACAGGGCGCCCAGCGCCAGGATGTGGGCCTGGGACAGGTTCTTGATGTTGAAGTAGATCAGCGAGGTCATGGCGAAGGACTGGCCGAAGGCCTGCAACATCTGCGACGGCAGGAAATCGGCGCCGACCCAGTCGGCCGTCAGGTGCGAGGCCAGCCAACAGGCCAGCCCAACCGCGGCAAAGCCCGCCGCCATCACCACCCGCGGATCGGCATGGCGCAGCAGCGTGCCGACCAGCGGCGCCAGCAGGAACTGCGGCAATGCTATCAGAAGCAGCGTGTCCCCGACCTCCAGCGCGCGGTAATTGTTCACCGTGACGAGGAATTGCGGAACCAGATAGGCGGTGGACAGCATGACCAGCCGCAGCAGAACCAGCAGCAGGCACAAGAGCGGGATGTTGCCGCGGAAGAGCGCGCCGAAGGTGATCCAGGGCTTGGGGCAGGTCAGCTCCTGCACGACGAAGGCGCCGACCAGCAGGCCGCCGGCCAGGAACAGGCCGGTGATGAGGCCGGAATTGAACCAGTCCAGCCGGTTGCCCTGGTCGAGCCCGGCATAGAGCAGGGCGAAGCCGAGGCTGGCATAGGCGATGCCCCACCAGTCGCCGTCCTTCAGCAGGTCGCGGCGCACCGGCTCGGCCGGCATGCCGAAATGGACGCACAGCGCCATCAGCGGCGCCAGCAGCGCCGTGTCCCAGAACAGCCAGCGCCAGTCGAGATGCTCGATCACCCAGCCTTCGACCGAGGCGGCGAAGTTCAGCGACAGCTCGACATTCATCGCATAGACGGCGATGCCGTAGACGACATAGCGCGGCGGCAGGTTGCGGACGATGAAGCCGATGGTCAGCGGGATGAAGGTGCCCGACGACAGGCCGGCCAGCAGCTGGAAGGTCAGCACCCCGGTCAGCGTGCCGGTCAGCGGCAGCGCCAGCATCGCCAGCCCGTAGGTGAGGGAGGACACCAGCAGCACCCGGCGCGGGCCGAACACCACACCGAGGAAGGCGGCGGCCGGGGCGACCAGCATCTGCGCCACCGTGTAGGCGGTGGTGATCCAGGCCCCCTCGTCGAATCCGGCGCCGATGGCGCCGCGGATGTCGGCCAGCCCGAAGGTTGTGATGCGCGAGGTCAGGGTGGAGATCAGCGCCCCCAGCATGACGCCCAGCAGGCCGACGATCGGATGGTGGGTCAGGATCGGCTGGGCCGGGCGCAGCAGGATGCGGGACAGCCGACCGCCGGCCAGACCGACGCTCATGACCCGCCCTCCTTTGCGTCTCCATCCGTGTCAATGGTGACGACGACGGACATGCCGGGCCGCAGACGGTCCTGCAACGGGTTGGGGTCGTCCAGCACGATCTTCACCGGGATGCGCTGGACGATCTTGGTGAAGTTGCCGGTGGCGTTGTCGGGAGGAAGCAGGGCGAACTGGCTGCCGCTGGCCGGCGACTGGCCTGCGACCCGGCCGGTCAGCGTCACGTCGGGAAAGCTGTCGATGCGGATCGTCGCCGGCAGGCCGGGCCGGATCCGCGTCATCTGGGTTTCCTTGTAGTTGGCGATCACCCACACCGCCGGCAGCGGCACCAGCGTGACGATCTGGCTGCCCTGCCCGACATACTGGCCGGGACGGACCTGCCGCTGCCCGACCATGCCGTCGGCCGGCGCCCGGATCGTCGTGCGGTCGAGCGTGATGCGGGCGAGGTCCAGGTCGGCCTGCCGTTGCAGGCGGGTGGCCTTGGCCTGACGCACCTGCACGTCGATGCCGTCGAGCGCCGCCTTCTGCTGGTCGACCTGCGCCTGTCCGGCATCCAGCGCCGCCTGGGCGCGGCGGGAGGTCGCCTGCGCCTGTTGCAGGGCCTGGAGCGTGCCGGCCACCCCCTGTTCGCTGAGGGAACGCTGCCGCGCCTCCTCCAGCCTTGCCCGCCACGCCTCGGCCTCCAGCCCATGGACATTCGCCTCGGCCTGATCGACCAGGGCGCGCTGGGTGCGTTTCTGGATGTCGAGCTGGGCGATGGCGGCATCCGCCGCTTCGAGCGCCGCGTCGGCCTGCTGCACGCGGGCGCGGTAGTCGTCGTCGACGATCGTCGCCACCGGGTCGCCGGCCTTCACCCGCTGGAAGTCGCCGACCGGCATGGCGCGGACGACACCCGACACCTGGGCCGACAGCGGGGTGATGTCGGATTGCAGATAGGCATCGCTGGTGGTCTGGCGCGCGGCGGAGCCGATCCAGCGGTCCCATCGTGTCGCGAAGGCCACCACCAGCACCACCGCCAGCCCCAGCACCGCCAGCCGGACCAGCCACGGGCTCCAGGCCACCGGCGGCGGGGCGGCCGGGGCCGGTTGCCCGGCTCCCTGTTGAGACACCTGTTGGACCGCTTGCTGGGGTGGCGCTGCGGCATCGGTCATGCGGGGGCTCCATCGGAATCAGCCTGCCGGAACGGCCCGGCCGGACCGTTCCGGCAGGCTGACCCTACGCGATGCTCCGCGGAAATGCGCCTTGCACCAAGGTGTAGCCCCGCATGGAAGGAGGGCTTGCTTGACAGGGGATGTCGGGTTGCGGAATGGTGCGATGGCCGATCGGTTCCGGTCGGCGATCATAAGCTTGTTCTCAGGGCAGGGTGAAACTCCCGACCGGCGGTATCCCTTCGACAGAGGGGGAGCCCGCGAGCGCTTGCCGCCCCCCAGGGGAGGACCCAGGGGCGGCGAGGTCAGCAGACCCGGTGAGAGGCCGGGGCCGACGGTAACAGTCCGGATGGAAGAGAATGAGCAGACCGCGCCGGTGGCTTGCCGCGAGCAGGCCCGCCGTCGTTGGTTCGCGCCGGTGCGCCGGGCCTGGGTTCGGCGCGCCGGAGGTCTCTTTGTGCCCTGATTCAGGCTCACCCTTCACCGGATGTGAGAACCATGAATCAGATTTACCGTCAGAACGACCTTCTCGCCCGCTTCGGCACGCCGGGCGAACGCGTCGCCCGCGCCCTGCAAAGCCTTCGGCAGGGAGAAGGGGTGATCGTCGTCGATGACGACGACCGCGAGAATGAAGGCGACATCATCTATCCGGCCGACAGCATCACCGTCGAACAGATGGCGCTGCTGATCCGCGCATGCAGCGGCATCGTCTGCCTGATCCTGCCCGACGAGCATCTGCGGCGGCTGGAGCTGCCGGCGATGGTGCCGGCCAACAGCTCGCGCTTCGGAACCGCCTTCACCGTGTCGATCGAGGCGCGCGACGGCGTCACCACCGGCGTTTCGGCGGCCGACCGGGTGACGACGATCCGCACCGCCATCGCCGACGAGGCCCGTCCGGAGGATCTGGCACGGCCGGGCCATGTCTTCCCGATCCGCGCCCATCCGGACGGTCTGGCGGCCCGCCGCGGCCACACCGAAGCCACCATCGAGCTGATGGCGCGGGCCGGCCGCAAGGCGGCGGGGGTGCTCTGCGAGGTGATGAACCCGGACGGCACGATGGCCCGCCTGCCGGACCTGATCGCGTTTGCCGAGGAACAGGCCATGCCGATCGTCAGCATCGCCGATCTGGTGGCGGAGAGCGGCCTGCAATCCGACCGCTGACCGGGTAAACGGAGCCGCCCTGTCGAAGCTTCGGCGGGGCGCCCCTCCCGGCGGGGGAGCCGCCGGCGGGGGTCAGAAGCCGCCGGCGAGGTCAGCCAGGGCGTCGCGGTCCAGCAGGTCCAGCTTGCCGCCGACCAGGATGCGGATCAGGCGGCCCGACTTCAGCTTGGTCAGGGTGCGCGACACGGTTTCGGTGGTCAGGCCGAGATGGTCGGCGATGTCGCTGCGTCCCATCGGCAGGTCGATGGTCTTCTCGCCGCCCTTGCGGTCGCTGAGGCGCAGCAGGAAGGTGGCGACCTTCTCGGCGGCGGTCTTGCGGCCGAGCAGAACCATCTGGTCCTGCGCCGCCATCAGCTCCGACGTGGTGGCCGACAGCAGCTTGCGGGCCAAGGCCGGCTGGGCGTCCATCAGCGCGTCCAGTTCCAGGCGCGGGATGCGCTGGATGGTGGTCGTCGTCACGGTCTCGGCGGTGTAGAGATACTGGGCGGCGAAGGCCAGACCCATCATGTCGCCGGCCTGCAGGAAGCCGATGATCTGGCGGCGGCCGTCGGGCAGCATCTTGTAGAGGCGGACCATGCCGCTCATCACCCGGAACACCGAACCGGCGGCATCGCCCTCGCTGAAGACCGTGGCCTCGCGCTCGTAGACCTTGGCGTGGCCCAGGCTGGCGAGCGGGTCGGCGGGGTTGCGCGGCTGGATGGCAATACCGGCGGGCGGCGTCATCGCCAGGGCGGAGACCAGGTAACCAGGGACGGCGCGGTTGGCGTGGGCGGCAATGGCGGCGTGCGTGGACATGGTGACCTCGGCCTTGACGGTGCGATGCGGTCCGGCTGGTCCGGTGTGCATCCGATGGCCCGAAGCTATCTATCCGTTGCCATCCTGTGCAGTTCGGTGATGTACCTAAGGAAATTTGCGTACGTAACTGTACCTACGTATCAGGCCGTAGGGGGCCGGGTGGCAGACCTTCAGGCCGCCCCTCAGGCTGCCGCCGGCATCAGGCCGTTCAGCATGTCGATCAGCTGGTCCTCGTCGAACGGCTTCTCCAGCACGGCGACGACGCCGGCCTCCTTGGCGCGGGCGAAGGTCGCGGGATCGCCGCGGCCGGAGACCATGATGACCGGCATTCCGTGCAGGTCGCCGCGATGGCGCTCCAGGAATTCCAGGCCGCTCATCACCGGCATGTGCAGGTCGAGAACGAGGCAGCCCTGCGGGTTTCCGTCATAGCGGTCGAGGAACTCGCGGCAGGACGAAAAGTCCCGCACATCGAAGGAAAAGGCTTCCAGCAGGGCCTTCAGGGAGTCGCGGACCGGCTCATCGTCGTCGACGATGTGGACGATACCGGCACCCGGCGTTTCGCCCGGCCCGTTGCCGGACTCGTTGCCCAGGTGATCCATGACGGCCTCCGAACTTCCATGCGGACAAGAACCGCGCCAACGGTGCGGCGCGTCATGGAAGATAAAATGCGGCAGGGGGCGCCGATATACGGAGCAATGCGTATGCGGCGCGCTTTTGATGCAGATCACCCGCCGCCGGGCACGACGCCGGCGGCGATCGCCATGCGCACCAGGGTGGGCAGGCTGTCGGCCTGCATCTTCTCCATCACCCGGGCGCGGTGGATTTCAACGGTGCGCGGGCTGATCGACAGCTCGAAGGCGATGACCTTGTTCGACTTGCCGGCCACCAGCCAGCGCAGAACGTCGAGTTCCCGCGGCGTCAGCGCCGACAGACGGGTCAGCACCTCCGGCGGAGCGGAGGCCGCGGGAGACATCGAGGCCGGCTGTTCTGGAGCCGGGGCCGGCGGGGTTGCTTCCGCCGTCCGGCTGTCCGCCGCCCGGGCCAGGGCGGAGCGGACGGCGGCGAGCAGCGCCTCCTCCTCGAAGGGCTTCTCGACGAAATCGACGGCCCCCGCCTTCATGGCGCGCACGGCGAGCGGCACGTCGCCATGGCCGGTCATCACCACCACCGGAAGGCCGCGGCCGTCACGGGCCAGCCGTTCCTGAACGTCGAGCCCGCTCATCTGCGGCATGCGGACATCGACCAGCAGGCAGCCGGGACGCGACGGCGCGTCGGAGTCCAGAAAGGACAGCGGGGTGGAAAAGCTTTCCGCCCGGAAGCCGGCGCATTCCAGCAGCACCTGGAGGGAATCGCGGATGGCATCGTCGTCGTCGACGATGAAGACGGTGAGGTCGGCGGTCATGTCGGCAATCAGGTCGGTCGTACGGTCAGCCGGCATCGTCGGCATCCGATGCGGGCACGGCGGAATCCGGCAGGGAGGTCGAGAGAGGGACGGTAAAGGCGAAGCAGGCGCCGGTCGCCGGCGGGATGGCGGGCGGCTCCAGCCACAGGCGGCCGCCATGCGCCTCGATGATCGAGCGGCAGATCGACAGGCCCAGCCCCATGCCGCTGGACTTGGTGGTGACGAAGGGCTGGAACAGCTGGGCGCGGACGGTCTCCGGCACGCCGGGACCGCTGTCGGCGACGCTGACGCGGCGGAAGGCGGCGTCGTCCGGATCGGGGGCGGTGCGGACGGTCAGCACGCGCTGCCCGCTTTGGGCGCCGCCCATGGAATCGCCCATGGATTCAATGGCGTTGCGCACGAGGTTGAGGATCACCTGCTGGACCTGCACCTTGTCGATCAGCACCTGCGGATCGGCGGGATCGAAGTCGAAGCGGACATGCAGGCCGCGCTCCTTGGCGCCGACCAGGGCCAGCGCGCTCGCCTCCTCCACCACCTTGTTGAGGAAGTCGACGGACCGGTGGGTCTTGCCCTTTTCGATGAAGCTGCGCAGGTGACGGATGATCTGGCCAGCACGGGTGGCCTGGGCGCTGGCCTTGTCGACCATGTCGATCGCCTTCGGCACCGTTTCCGGGCGCTCCATCAGCCGCTTGGCCGCCTTGGCATAGTTGATGACGGCGGTCAGCGGCTGGTTCAGCTCATGGGCGAGCGTCGAGGCCATCTGGCCCATGGCGCTGACCCGGCTGACATGCAGAAGCTCCGACTGGAGTTCCTGCAGACGCCGTTCGGTCGCCTGCCGTTCGGTCAGGTCGCGGACGAAGCCGGTGAAGCAGCGCCGGCCGGCGAGCAGCACTTCGCCCACCGCCAGCTCCATCGGGAAGACCGACCCGTCGCGGCGCTGGCCGGAGACGATGCGGCCGATGCCGATGATGCGACGCTCTCCCGTCCGCCCGTAGCGCTCCAGATAGCCGTCATGCTGCTCCCGGTAGGGCGACGGCATCAGCATGCTGATGTTGCGGCCGATCACCTCCGCCGCCGTCCAACCGAACAGCCGCTCGGCCGCCGGGCTGAAGGATTCGATCAGCCCCGTCTCGCCGATGACGATGATGGCCTCCGGCACCGTCTGGAGGATCGAGGTCAGACGCGCCTCGCGCTCGCGCAACGCGGTCTCGGCCTGCCGGGCGGCCGTGAGGTCGCGGATGATGCCGATATAGACGGGATCGCCGTCCTGGCTCGCCTCCCCCACCGACAGGTCCATGGGAAAGCAGGAGCCGTCCTTGCGCTGACCGGTCACCTCGCGGCCGATGCCGATGATCCGCCGTTCCCCGGTGCGGTGGTAGCGCTCCAGATAGCCGTCATGCTCCTCCTGATAGGGCGACGGCATCAGCATCTTGACGTTGCGGCCGATCACCTCCGCCGCCGCCCAGCCGAACAGGCGTTCGCAGGCGGGGTTGAAGGACTTGATGCGGCCGCGGGAGTCGATGATGACCACCCCGTCCGGCACGGTGTCCAGCATCGCCTGCAACTGCGACAGAGCCCCCAGCTTGTCTTCCCGGTTATCGGCCCGGTTATCGTCGGCCACGTCCCAACCCTCGACCTCTCATTCCTCGTCAGCCACAGAGTAGTTGAGTGCAACCGTCGGTCAAGACTGCCAATCAGCAGAGCGCGTTAGCGGTGGTAATGGCACCGCCGTGCAGGGCATCCCGTTCCAGGTCGTCGACGGCGAGATTCTTGGCCTTGGCCTCCACCTCGAAATCGGCCCAGGCGAGGTGGTCGGCCACCAGCCGGTTGACCGCGTGGTTCCACATGCGCTGGGAATGGGCGCGCAGATCCTTGGTCGTCAGCCCGCGCGCCGCCAGTTCGGCATAGTCCGGCAGACGGTCCGCCGGCCAGTCCGGCAGCAGATCCTCGCGCGACACGCTGATGTGGGCGACCGGCCGCACCCCGCGCCAGGAGCCGGCGACCACGGCGATGCGCGGATCGTCGGGGCGCAGATACTCGCCTTGCGTGCGGACCCAATGGTGGTGGAGGTCGAGCACGATCGGCACCGTGTCCGCCAGCGGCAGCAGATCGTCCAGGCCGAAGGACATCTCGTCATTCTCGACGGTCAGCAGGTTGCGCGCATCCTCCGACAGCAGGGCGTGGCCGCGGCGGAAGCCGGCGATCCCCTCCCCGCGCCCGCCGCCATGGATGTTGACGTGCGCCCCCCGCGGATGCCAGCCGCCGGCAAGCCCCATCATCCGCAGGATGTCGGCATGGTATTCCAGCTCCGCCACCGCATTGTCGAGGGTGGCAGGGTTGGCGCTGTTCAGCACGCAATACTGGTCGGGATGCAGCCCGATGCGGATCCCGGCCTCCATCGCCTTGCGGCCGGCGTGCTCCAGACCGTTCCGCACCAGGGCCAGGATGCCGGGCTGGCGGTAGAGCGGCCGCCCGATCTCATGGGTGTAGGCCGGCAGCAGACCGCTGTTGACGCGCAGCAGCCGGCGGTAGGCCGGATGGCGGGCAACCTCGTCCAGTTGCAGATGCAGGGCCTGGAGGTTGCGCCGCAGCACCTCCGTCAGCTTTTCCTCGGCACGGGCGGGGCTCAGCCTGCTCAGGGTCGCGATGGTGACGGTGCCGGGATTCATGCGTTTGGCAAGTCCGGCGTCGCCATCGGGCGGAATGAACTGGCAGCACCAGCCGAAACGGGCGGTGGACGGAGACGGCAGGGAGGAGCTGTCGGGCATCGGTCGGCATGAGAAAGCGGATGGGCCGCTTAATATGGACCGCGGATCCGGGGCTTCCACCGTGAGCCGGCCGCAAGCGACCCTACCCCATGCGGCGCAGCGCTCCCGTCGCCAATGCCTGCGGATCCGGGACATGCGGATTGGGGGCGTCCGCCTTGCGCGGTGCGGCGTCGGCCAGCGCCTGGAGGCGGTCGGCCAGGGCGCGTTCGGGGGCGCAGATCTCCTCGCACAGGGCACGCATCTCGGCGATCGAGGGGCGCCATTTCCGGCTGCGGCGCCAGCTGCGGGCGGCGGCGTCGATCACCCAGCCCGGGTATTCGCCGAGGTCGTCGGCCCAGTCGAGCGCCATCATCCGTTCCACTTCGGGCGACAGGCCCTTGGCCGGAAAATGGCTGAGCAGGGTCAGGACGCGGCCGAGCAGATGGTCGCTGTCGGCCGGGGCGAGGACGGTCGCGGACAGCTCCTCCAGGGTCTGCCGGGCGAGCGCCGCCTGGGCAGCGGTGACACCGGGCGGGGGAGACCACTGCTCGATCATGCCGTCGAAGCCGTCCTCGCCAAAGCGCGGGCGACGGTCGGTGCGGCCCTGGGCGAGGAGTTCCTGGAGCGGCGGCGGCAGCGCGGCGGTCAGCCGGATCCGGCGCTGGGGTGCCGGCAGATCCGGGTCGAAGGCGGCGGATGGAGAGAACGGATTATGGGGCCGCGACAGGGCGGTGACGGTTGCGTTTCCGGGTCTTGCGGTCATCGGCGTTCCCTTCATGACCAGGGGTAAGCTGCGGGGGGGGAAGCTGCGGGGACGGAGGCACGCCGGCGCAGTTCCGCCGCAGCGGCGCTCCAGGCGCCGAGACGCTGTTCCGCGCTGCCGGACGGGCGGGCGGACGGGCGGGCGGACGGGCGATCGGCGGGGGCGAAGGCGGATGGCTTGCCGGCAAGGTTGCCGGTAAAGCTGGCAGTGACGGGAGCCTTGCCGACGGCGGCGTCCTGCGACAGCCACGCTCTCCAGGCGGAGGAGACGTCGCGGTAGCGGTAGCCATGGGCACGGCAGCGCAGGATGAAGCCTTCGACATGGCTGCCGAGATCGATCTCGGCATGGCGGGCCCTGGCCCAGGCAAGGTCGTCGGCGGTCGGCATCCAGCCCTCCGGAACCTCCCGGGCCCGCGTCCGTCCGTCCACCTGCTCGCCCGCCCGTTCGCCAGCCCACTCGCTCATGGGCTCGCCCGAAGCGTGCGAGTCCGGAATCTGTTTGGAATGGACCTGTTCCTGACTCGCTGGCGGACAGGGGATGTGCGTGGCGGAGTCATCCCTGTCGGCCGCCGAGTCAGGGTGGATCGCGGCGGCGGCATCGGCATCCGGCGGGGTGAAGCGCAGGCGGTAGAGGCAGGACAGGCGGGCGCCGTCGCGACCGCGGCGATGTTCGACGCTGACCAGTCCCAGATCGCTCAGACCCTGGATGATGCGGTTGATGGTGGGGCGCGAGCGCTTCAGCTTGGCGGCGAGCGTCGATTGCGACGGCCAGCACAGGCCGGTATCGTCGGCGAAGGTGGCCAGCGCGGCCAGGACGGCGAATCCGTCGGCTTCGAGACCGGGGTGATCCAGCCACCAGGCCGGAATCCGGCCCCATCTGCGAGTGTCGAGAGGGTGGCCGTCGCCCGGTCGTGGGGCGGTCGGCCTGGGTGTGGATGGTTGGGACATGGAGGAACTCCGCAAAGCAGGGGGACCGGCTGGCCGCTGATGAACTTGCGGGGCCGATGAACTTGCGGGAAGGATTCCGCCGCTTCTGGCAGGCGTCGAATCGCGGGCAAAAGGGACCGATTCGGTTGTGTCCCGTTGGCCCGCGGATCGGTCCCATCGGCCCGCGCCTCTGTCCCCTTTGCTCGCGGTTCTGTCGGCTTTGGCCGCGCCAGCGTTGCGAATCGGATCCGATCCCGTTTGCCCGCGCTTGGGAGTGGCCGGGGGTTGCGCTCCCGGAGCGGGGTGTCCCGCTTGCTCGCGGTTGGGGCGGAACGAGTTGTGGTGTCTTTCCAGGAATCCTCGCGGTTGGGCCCCTCACCTTAAGCCCTCTCCCCGCTTCCAGCGGACCGGAGGTCCGCCTGTCGCGTCGGCGCAAACGACGTTGGCGCGTGAGCGTGGGGAGAGGGGGTTCGGTCCCGTTTGCTCGCCTTTGCCCATGTCGCCACACGTCTGGCGGTCAGGTTTGTGTCGTGAATGCTCGCGGTTGGGAGAGCGCCCTGGCCGGAGCTGTCCCATTTGCTCGCACTTTGCGGGGATGGTGCGGTGACATGGGGCCTCCGAGTCTCTGTCCCGAATGCCCGCGTTTCGTCATTCCGTCCGCGATTCGTGGTGATCGGGGCGCGAAGCGCGGCCATTCGGGACACAGGCGCGGCCATTCCCGACACAAGCGCGGGCAAACGGGACACAGGCCTTCGGGGTGACTCCGCCCCGCCGGTTGCGTCCGTCCGATGCCAGCCCCTATCGTACCCTTTGGTGAGGAGGGATGAGCCATGAGCAAGGCGAACGCGGTCCAGCTGACTCTGTTCGAGATGGAGGACCGCAGTCAGTCCCATATGATCGCGCTTTACGACACGGCGCCGCGCTTCGTCTTCGTGTCGAAAGGCCGGGGGACCGAGCCGGAACTGCCGGCCGCCAACGCGTTCGTCCAGTCGGTGCACAAGGAGTTTCCCTTCAAGGACGCCCTGTTCACCCTGACGCTGCAGCCCGCCCGCATCTACCGTCCGGCCAAGCCCGCACCCGGCGAGGATCCGGCCGACAAGCGCATGGTCGAGTATGAGGTGTTCCCGTCCGAGCGCGAGCAGATCGTCGAGCAGGTGGTGCGCCGCCTCGCCATGGACCGATCGCGCCTGTCGCTGATGGGCGACAAGCAGGACCGGGTGCGCGTCCATTTCTCGCTGTATGAAATCCGGCGGGAACTGCGCGCGGTGAACCGCACCATGGACACGGCGGAGATCCGCGAGGCACTGGAGATCCTGGCCCGTACCCGCATGATCATCAGCAAGGTGCCGGAGAACGGCCGCAAATCAGCGCGGCCGGTGCTGGAATCCTCGGTCTTCCCCACGCTCTACATCCGGCCGCGCACCGGCGAGGGCGGCGAGGATGACGAGAACGACACCTATCTGGAGTTCAATGCGCTGGTCGCCTCGGCCATCCGCAACCTGGAATTCAAGCCGATCTCATACCAGTGGATCATGCGGCTGAAGAGCCCGGTGGCGCGCTGGCTCTACAACCGCCTGTCCATCGAATATGGCGACCTCGACCTGAGCCGCCTGCCGGACGGCGCCCACAACGTGCCGCCGATGACGCTGTCGGCCGACGACATCATCAACAACAGCGGCATGAACGAGTGGAGCCGGCGGCGCGATACGCTGCGCACCGTGACCTCCGCCGTCGATTCCCTGGTCGAGGAGGGAATCCTCGACCATGTCGAAAAGACGGTGTCGAAGGATGGCCGCCGCATCAACGACATCGAATACATCATGATGCCAAGCCGGAAATTCCTGGATCAGGTGCGGCGCGGCAACGACGTGCAGGAGGCGAACGCCGCCACCTTCCGCGCCATCGCCGGCAGTGACGAGCGTCCGAAGGAGTTCCTGCCCATCACCCCCGGCCAAAGCGTCGAGGTGCGCCGCCGCCGCGGCACTCTGCTGGGCGGGCGCAGCGGCCAGGGCGAAGGCTGACCCATCCGCAAGCGTCGGCGCCTGGCCGGCCGGGGCGACGGTGATGGGAAATCCGGCCCGCCTGCGCTGACCGGCTTCGACCGATCATCGCGGTGCCGGTGGGCGGTGCCGGTGGGGTGGGCCACGACCGGTGGTGGCACCCCGTTCCGGCGACGGATCGGGCGTCCGGCTGCATGTTGAAGATTCAGAACTAATCCTCCCTTTGCCGTAAACCGGGAAAGGCCCTCTACGGGATGGTTGTGTTTCTTCAGTCAGGTCATAAAATGAAACGATCCTGAGCGGTCGGTAAGATAATAAAGAATTCGAAACAACTGACGGCGTAAAACATCGCCGCATGTCTTTCAAAACTCCCGAAATGTAGCCCGCCCATAAGGCGGGAACCGAGGGATTTTGTCTGGGAGGATGCCGTCATGCGCGAAACGCGGTCCCGTTTTCTGCGCCATTTCCTGCAGCGTGAACGCAGACGGGAGGGCGTGGCCTTCCTGCTTCCGGGGCCCGTCCTCCGCCCTGCTTTGGCCGTGATGACGGTCCTGGCGCTGTTTGCGAGCGCGGCGCAGGGCGAGGATGGCGGGGCCGACAGTTCGCTCGACTCCTGGCTGGTGGTGCGGGAGAAGCCGACCGCCACCAGCCGGCAGGTCGACACTGTCGCCACCCACACGACGGTGCTGCCCAAGCGGAGCGAAGCGGAGACCGACTGGCGCCTGATGCCCTTCATCGCCGCTCAGACGTCGGGCGGCATGCCGGGGCAGCCGATCCCGCTGTCCATCGTCGTCACCTCCCCCTACGGCCAGCCGAATCCGGAGCATGAGGCGATCACCCATGTGACGATCGACGATCTGCCGGCGGATGCGAAAGTCTCCAGGGGGCAGCGGGGTGCCGACGGCGTGTGGACGGTGCAATTGGAGGACCTCCCCGACCTGACCCTGACCCTGCCGGGCAACGTCGCCGCGCCGCTGACGCTGCGCATCACGGCGGTGACCGACCATGGCGGCGGCGTGGTCGCCAGACAGGCGGTGACGCTGGCGGTGCCGGTCTCCGAAACGGTTGCAGCCGCGGAATTGCCGGAAACGGACATGGCTCCGCCACCGGCGCAAGGCGGCTCCTCGCAGGCGATCGAGGCGGCCAGGCCGGAAACGGAGCCGGTGGGGTCGGGCACCTCCACCCCGCTTCCGGCACCCGGCGAGATGCCGGAACAGGAGGTCGCCGCAACCCCACCGTCCATCGAGGCGCCAGTGGCCGTTCAAGAGGCTGTTCAGGTGGCCGTGGCTCCGCCGCCGCAACCGGAGCCGCGGCAGCCGCCGCAGCAGGAGGTGGCGGTGCACCGCCCGGCCAAGCTGCCGTCCGGCATTCAGGAGGCGACGCTGATGAAGCGGGGCGACGACCTGTTCGCGCAGGGCGATCTGGCGGGCGCGCGGCTCTATTACGAGAGGGTCGCCGAGACCGGCAACGCGAAGGCGGCCTTCGCCCTCGGCCGCACCCACGATCCGCTGGTGCATGAGCGGCTGCATGTCCGTGGTCTGCCGCCCGATCCGGAACAGGCGGCGGCGTGGTACCGCCGGGCGGTCGCCGCCGGCAGCGGCGACGCCGAACAGCAATTGAAGAAACTGACCGACTGGCTCGCCGACAAATCCAGATAGTCGGAGGCAGGTGCGGCCATCGAGGGGGGGGGAACATCATGAAGGCATCGTTGGTCCGTTTGCTTGCGCTTGGCCGCATGCTTGCGGTGGGAGCCTGCATCGTCGGCGGAGTGTTCGGACTGGCCGGCACGGCCCCGGCCGCCGACCCGCGCGGGATCAACGCCAACAGCGGGACCGTCGGGATCGTCTCGGGCGGGGTCGAGGGGACCTATGTGCGCATCGCCGCCGATCTTGCGTCGGTTCTGGACGACGGCGACACGCTGCGCGTCCTGCCCATGCTGGGCAAGGGATCGGTGCAGAATTTGAAGGACGTCGTGCTGCTGAAAGGCATCGATGTCGGCATCGTGCAGTCCGACGTTCTGGCCTACGCCAAACGCGAGAGGCTGCTTCCCAACCTCGACCGGCGCGTCAAATACATCGCCAAGCTCTACAATGAGGAACTGCACATCCTCGCCGGACCGGACGTGACCCGGATCGAGGATCTGGCCGGCCGCAAGGTCAATGTCGATGTCCAGGGAAGCGGAACCTCGATGACCGCCTCGCTGGTCTTCGACATGCTGGGCATCACGGTGGAACCGCAGGCGAACGATCAGGCCCTTGCCCTGGAGAAGCTGCGCAAGGGCGAGATCGCGGCGATGGCCTATGTCGCCGGCAAGCCGACCCGGCTGTTCCGCGACCTGAAGGCGGGCGACGGGCTGCATTTCCTGTCGATCCCGATGAGCGGCGCGCTGCTCGACACCTATCTGCCGTCGCGGCTGACCAACGCCGACTATGAGGGGCTGATCAAGCCGGGCGAGCAGGTCGACACCGTCGCGGTCGGGGCGGTGATGGCGGTCTATGGCTGGGAACGCGACCTGGAACGCCACCGCAAGGTCGCCCGTTTCGTCGACGCCTTCTTCGGCAAGTTCGACGAGTTCCTGAAGCCGCCGCGCCACCCGAAATGGAAGGAGGTCAATCTGGCGGCCGACGTTCCCGGCTGGACCCGCTTCGAGCCGGCCGAACAGTGGCTGCGTCAGGCCTCGGCCGCGAAGGATCCGCAATCGGCCGCCCAATTGCCCGCTGCCAGGAAGGAGGAGTTCCGCGCCTTCGTCGAGCAGCGCGGCGTCCAGCCGCAGCAGGCGGAAAAGCTGTTCGAGCAGTTCCTGCTGTGGCAGGCGCGGTCCCAGCAATAAGGGCCCCGCCGTCCGGCTTTGCGTCGGCCCTGTCGTGCATTACACTGAAAAGGAGATTTCGCCGAGAGGGTTTTCCCGTTCCATGGCCGACCTGTTCATCAGCTACCCACATGCGGACGCATCACTGGTGCGACCCCTGGCCGAAGAGTTGAAGCGTCTCGGCCTGTCCGTCTGGTTCGATGAGCAGGAGATCGGCGACACGGATGCCATCACCCGGTCCATCATCGACGGGCTGGGGCAGGCGCGCATGCTGGTGGCCTGGTACTCGCGGGCCTACGCGCGCTCCCGCCCCTGCCAGTGGGAACTGACGGCCGCCTATCTCGCCGCCCAGCATGAGGGTGGCGATCTGGCGCGCCGCATCCTGGTGATCAACCCGGAGCAGGGCGCCGACCACATCCAGCCCGGTGAGTTGCAGGACCGTCGTTATCTGGAGGGGAGTGCCGATCCCGCCGAGCTGGCCCGGCGCATCGCCGGCCGGCTGGACCGCGCGGCGCGCTGGATCGGCGACATCCGCCCCTTGCAGGCGCCGCCCTGGCTGGCCGGCAAGCGGCGCATCGGATCCAACCGCTTCGTCGGCCGCGTGCCGGATCTGTGGAGCGTCCATGACGGGCTGACCGCCGCCTCGGTCACCGTCATCACCGGGGCGCGGCCCGGCGGCGATCTGGTGCAGGTGCAGGGCATGGGCGGCATCGGGAAGTCGATGCTGGCCGAGGAATACGCGTTGCGCTTCGCCGCCGCCTACCCCGCCGGCATCGTCTGGCTGTCCGCCTCGCGCACCGGCACGGTCGCCCCGGACGGGCGCGAGGCGGAGGCGGAGGGTGCCGCCGGCCGTCACCTGTTCGATCTGGCCCTGCGCTTCGGCCTGCCCGTCCAGGGCATGGAGCCGGCCGCCGTCGCCGCCCAGGTCGGGCGTTATCTGGACGGGCTGGGCAAGCCGTATCTGTGGATCGTCGACGATCTGCCGACCGACGCCAACGCCGCCGTGCTGGCCCACTGGACGGCGCCCAGCACCAATGGCCGCACGCTGATCACCACGCGCGGCACCCGGCTGGACGGCTGCGGGACGATCCACCGGCTGGACGTGCTGACGCCGGAGGACGCCATCCGCCTGCTCACCGGCCGTCAGCCGCCGCGCGACGTGGCCGAGCGGGCGGTGGCTGCGGAGATCGTGAAGGAGCTGGGCGGTCATGCCCTGGCCGTGGATGTCGCCGGTGCCGCCCTGCGCGCCATGGGCTATGCCGAGTTTCTGGAGGAGCTGCGCAACCCCAGCGCCGACGCGCTGGCCCTGATGGAGGAGTTGGCGGGCGAGCTTCCCAACGGCCACCATCCCGGCATCGCCGTCACCCTTCTGCAAAGCATTGAGCGCCTCCGCCCGGAGGGCGTGCTCGTGCTGCAACTTGCTTCGCTTTTGGCGCCCGATCCGATCCCGACGGGGTATATCGAGACTGTCTTGGCGGAGCATGCGGGCGATGAGGCTGCGGGTCGCAGGGCCGCGCTGCTGGGGATTGGGGCTGTCGAGGCTGAGGCGCTGCTGGACCGCCTTGGCCAGGAGGAGGTGCTGGTCCACATTCTAACTGCCCGCACGATGCGGCGGCACGCTCCTGCCCCCGAAGACTTGCGGGCTGCCGCGGTCAGGGTGATGAACCGGGTAATGCGGCATTCGGATGATATCCGTAAGCATGGCGCGCTCGAACCGCTGATCGGGCATGTCCGTACCCTGACCGAGTCTGTGGAGGATGAGGAGACTGCCGCGCTTTTGGGCTGGCTGGGCATGTTTGAGCAAGAGCGCGGAGCTTATGGTCTGGCCGTCGTAGTCCGAAGGAGGGTGCTTGACGCGATACGGGGATTGTCTGGCGACGAACACCCGGACACCTTGACTCCCATGAATAATCTTGCCGTTACCCTTGTGAGCCAAGGTGATCTCGTTGGGGCGCGTGACCTTCAGGAACGAGTTTTGGCCGTCCGTCGCCGGGTGCTCGGCGAGGAGCACCCGGCCACTCTGATCTCAATGAATAATCTCGCCGTAACGTTTCGGAACCAAGGAGAACTTGCCGAAGCGCAGGACCTTCAGGAGCAGGCTTTGGCCGTCCGTCGCCGCATACTTGGGAACGAGCATCCAAGCACCTTGATCTCTATGGGAAATCTAGCTTCCATCCTTTTGGATCAACGTGATCTTACTGGAGCGCGGGACTTGCAGGAGCAGGTTTTGGCGGTCCATCGCCGTATGCTCGGCGAGGGGCACCCGGATACCTTAATCTCCATGAATAATCTCGCTGCGACCCTTTCTGAACAAGGTAATCTCGCCGAGGCGCAGGACCTTCAGAAGCAGGTTTTGGCCGTTCGCCGACGCATGCTCGGTGAGGAGCACCCTGACACCTTGATCTCTATGGGCAATCTCGCAAACATCTTTTTGCAGCAGAAGAATACCGCTGAAGCGAAGTCATTGCTCGACCAGGCTTTTCCAGTGGCTCAGCGCAAGCTGGGCAATGACCATTCGATTACCAAAGCTCTCCAAAACGCTCTCGACTTCGTCACCTCCCTCCCCCCATCACCTCCCTGACCTCCGCTCACCTGTCCCAGCCGAGCAAGCGGCCCAGGCCGGACAGGCGTAGCGGGCGGAGGAAGCGGTAGCAGGCGCAGGTCAGTTCGCGCAGGAAGGCCTCCGGGGCGCCGCCGGGCTGCATCCAGGGGGCGACGCCCAGGAAACGCCAGCCCTGGTGGCGGCCGGGGTCGGTCGGCAGGGCGGAGCCGAGCGAGGCCGCGCTCCGGCCGGCGATGTGGTAGCCGGCATACATCAGGGCATGGCACTCGGTCTCCGAGAAGCGGTCGAGATCGGTGCGGATCGCCGCGAGCGCCCGCTGCACCTTCTCGTCCAGGCCGGAGGGATCGTCCGGCGGCAGGGCGTCGGCCGTGGCCTGGCTGCCGCCGAGCCAGGTCAGCTCGCGGACGGGCAGGCCCTGCTTCAGATGGGCGATGCTCAGCCCGCGCAGCCGGCCGGAGCGCAGCCGTGTCGACAGGATGCGGAAGCTGTTGCGCCGCACCGTGTCCATCAGGATGTCGTTGGTGCGCGAAACCACCGTGGTGAAGAACCAGGACGGCCGCCTTTCCGTCGCCAGCTGGCCGCAGCCGTCGCTGACCAGCATGACCGTGCAGCCCTGTTCCAGCAGGCCGAAGATGCCCTGGTTGTCGTTCACCCCGCCGTCGCACAGCCGGACGGTGCGGATCGGATACAGCCCGTCGAGGCGGATCGGGCGGAACAGGCCGGGCACCGCCGCCGAGGCGGCGACGGCGGTTTCCAGCGTCAGGCCCTTCAGCGGGTCCGGCGCGTCCTTGTAGTAAAGGCGTCGCAGGCGTTCGGTGGAGTCGATGGAGGGTTCGATGCAGCTCGGCGCCTCGCCCATCCAGCTCGCGGTGAATTGCCAGTTGTGGCCGGTGTTGAGCGCCGTGGCGTTGACGATGAGGATCGGCACCTTGGCATTGCGGTTCCAGTTGTTCCGCTTGGGGTGGAAGTTGGGCTTGGCGTCCTTCGGCTGGACGATCAGGCTGCTCATCTCGTGCGAGGGCCTGTCGGGATCCTGGTAGAGCGCCCGGTACAGCAGGGTGCCCACCTGCACCGTGCGGCTGTGCAGCAGCGTGGGCAGCGACCGCAAAAGGGCCCTGCTGCGCAGGTCGGTGCGCAAGGCCGCCAGCAGGCGATCCTGGGTGCGCTCCACCACCCGGATGTAGGCGTCCCGGTCCATCCCGGCGTCCGGCAGCCGCTCAAGCTCGCGGCGCAGCTCCAGGTAATAGAGCGCGCCGAGGATGGAACCGCCCGACACGCAGGACAGCACCTCCACATGGCGCAGCAGATCCAGCTCGGCCAGCCGGGCCAGAACGCCGACATGGAAAAGCGAGGCGCGGAAGCCGCCCCCCGACAGCGCCAGCCCGACCTTTCCGGCCAGCAGCCCGTGCAGGGCCGGTCGGCCGGCGACTCCGGCCAGCGCGTCGAGGGCCGGGCCGATGTCCTCGCCCCGGTCCGCGCGCAGCCGGGCGAGTGCGGCGAGCTGGCAGACCAGCGATTCCAGCTGCCAATCCGCGTGCGGGCAATCCCGGCGCGCCTCCTCCAGCAGGGTGCCGGCGGTGGCATGGTCGCCCAGGCCGAAATGGGCCTCGACCAGCGTCGCGCGGGGCCACCAAGGTTCCGCCACGCCGGTTCCGGCCAGGATGTCGTTCCTTGCGGAAAGCACCGAACGGCGTTGCGCCTCCGCCTCGGCCCGC
Organism: Azospirillum sp. TSH100; assembly: GCF_004923295.1. Lineage (NCBI taxonomy): Bacteria > Pseudomonadati > Pseudomonadota > Alphaproteobacteria > Rhodospirillales > Azospirillaceae > Azospirillum > Azospirillum sp. TSH100. Next base: position 88,490 of record NZ_CP039637.1, on the reverse strand, counting down.
AATGCCGCGGCGCGCCGGCGGGAGCCGTCATCGCCCGCGACATCCTCCTCGCGCGCGACGAGATCGAGGATCAGGGCCAGATTGACGGCGGCGTAGGTCCAATCCTCCAGCTTCGTGCTGCAATCCCGCGCCCGCCGGTAGAAGGCCAGCGAGCGGCGCAGGGTGCGGCCGTTGCCCGAAATTTCCGCCATGCGCTTGTGGATGGCGCCGGCGAGGCTGAGGGTTTCGTGATTGGTCGTGGTGTCGAGATCGTCCCCGCCATTGGGGTCGGTGAGGATGGCGAGCGCGCGTTGCAGCGCGTCCTCCGCCTGCAATTCGGGGTCCTTGTAGGTGCACAGCGCCAACTGCTGGCGCGCCCACAGATGGTCCGCCGGTGACAGGTCCCGGCGGTCGACGATCGGCGTCAGCTGCCGCCGCGCCTTGCTGAAATCCTTGTTTTTGTTGGTGAGCTCCTTCACCTCCGCCCGCAGCAGCGGCATGTAGAGCCAATCGGGAGGGGAGGACTGAGAGGCGGCTGGCTTGTCGAATATCATGGCGCCGGATTCGTCCACAGCAAGGTATTGTGCGGAGTACAGCATAAGCAATCAGGACGACGCCATAGCAGCCTTTGAATGCGTGGGAGAATATTGCCGCACATCCATACTATAGTATGTTGAATGCCCGCAGTGGCGTGGTAAATTTAAATTTACCTTTTCATAGCGTTGTCTGAACTTGACGTCCCGGAATCATCGGACAGTCCGGAGAACAACGATGATCCATGCGAGCGGCGCGGTCACGCGCTATCCGGCAGAAGCCTTCGGGCCGCTGCCGGTGTCGCGGTTCAGTCCATCGGCGGGCTGAGCGGTCAGGCCGCCGCACCCGGTCCGGGGACCGCTCCCGGCGGGCATTTGCCGAGGATGATCATGCCCAGCACCTCGTCCTGCGTCACGTCGGCGACGCGGGCGGTGCCGACCAGCTTGCCGTTCTTCATCACATGGATGCGGTCGGCCAGATCGAACACGTCGTGGATGTCGTGGGAAATCAGGAAGATGCCGATCCCCTCCTGCTTCAGCTGCTTCACCAGCTCGCCGACCTGACGGGTCTCGGCGGGGCCGAGTGCCGCGGTCGGTTCGTCCATGATCAGGACGCGGGCGTCGAAATGGATGGCGCGGGCGATGGCGACCGACTGGCGCTGACCGCCGGACAGCGCCTTCACCGGTTCCTTGAAGCGGCGGAAATGCGGGTTCAGGCGGCCCATCACCTTGCGCGCCTCCGCCTCCATCGCGTGGTCGTCCAGCGTGCCCCAGGCGGTCAGCTTTTCGCGGCCGAGGAAGATGTTGGCGGCGGCGTCGACATTGTCGGCCAGGGCGAGGGTCTGGTAGATCGTCTCGATGCCGCAGCGCTTGGCGTCGCGCGGGCTGGCGATGTGGACCGGCTCGCCGTTCACCCGGATCTCGCCATGGTCGGCGGCATAGGCGCCGGACAGGATCTTGATGAGCGTCGATTTGCCGGCGCCGTTGTGGCCGAGCAGCCCGACCACCTCGCCGGGGTAGAGGTCGATGCTGACGCCGTCCACCGCCTTGATGCCGCCGAAGGCGATGGAGACGTCGCGCATCTCCACCAGCGGGGCGGTGGCCGCCTGCGGCTCCGCCCCTGGTATTGCCGTTGTGAGAGCGCTCATTTCAACCCCCGGCGATAGAGCGTGTCGACATAGACCGCCGCGACCAGCACGAGGCCGACGACGATGTTCTGCATCGGCGCGTCCACCCCCAGCAGCACCATGCCGGATTGCAGGGACTGCATCACCATGGCGCCCAGCATCGCGCCGAGGATGGTGCCGACGCCACCGGCCATCGAGGTGCCGCCGATGATCGCCGCGGCGATGACGTACAGCTCGTCCAGCGTGCCGTTGGCGTTGGTCGCGGCGTTCAGCCGGGCGGTGGCGATGCAGGCGGACAGGCCGCACAGCGCCCCCATCAGCCCGAACACCATCACCATCACCCGGCGGGTGTTGATGCCCGACAGCTCCGCCGCCTCCGGATTGCCGCCGATGGCGAAGACGTAGCGGCCGAAGCGGGTGCGCCGCGACAGGAAGGTCATCGCCACCCCCACCGCCAGCGCGATCAGCACCGGGATGGCGAAGCCGTGGGCGACGAAGGGCAGCGTGCCGTCGGTGGACAGACCCTGCGCCTCCATCATGCGGCGCACCACCGGGATCGGCAGTGGATAGGCGTTGACCACCAGCACGGCGCCGACGATGGCGGCGGCGACCAGCAGGATCACCACCCCCTCCGCCCACAAGGGCCGGACGGGAAAGCCGAAGCCGGCCCGCCGCCGCCGCGTCACCAGGATGGCGGCGACCGACAGCAGGACGGCGGCGATGCCGACCGCCCAGCTGGGACCGGCGCCGATGGCGCCCTCGAAGCCGCCGCCCAGCCGCTTGAACAGGCCGTCCATCGGCGCCACCGTCTGGCCGGTGGTCACCCACCAGGCCGCACCGCGCCACACCAGCAGTCCGCCCAGCGTGACGATGAAGGACGACACGCCGAGATAGGCGATGACGGCGCCCTGCATCGCCCCCACCGCCCCGCCGACGGCGATCGCCGCCAGCACCGCCACCACCCAGGTCATCGGATGGTCGAACCCCCAGATCTCCGGCAGGATGCGGGCCTGGAGCACGCCGACCACCATGCCGGTGAAGCCCAGGATGGAGCCCACCGACAGGTCGATGTTGCGGGTGACGATGACCAGCACCATGCCGGTCGCCATCACGGCGACCGACGCGGTCTGCACCGACAGGTTCCACAGGTTGCGCGGGGTCAGGAAGGCGCCGCCGGTCAGGATGTCGAAGCCGATCCAGACGATGGCCAGCGCCCCGATCATCCCGACCATGCGGGTGTCCAGCTCCAGCGCGCGCAGGGCGTCGCCGATGCCGGCCCGCCGTCCGGCCGGCGCTTCCGAAGAAGGCGCCGGGGACAGGGTGGTGGACGGTTCCGCCATCAGTTGCAGGCCTTGACGCTGCCCGGCTTCACACCCTGGCAGACCACGTCCTTGGTCACCCAGCCGGCGTCGATCACCTGATTGAGGTTGTCCTTGGTGATGGCGATCGGGGTGAGGAACAGCGAGGTCATCTTCTGCTTCTTCGGACCGCCGTCGAAGGTGGTGGCGCCGGCGATCGCGGACATCTTCTTGCCGCCGGCCAGATCGATGGCGATCTCGGCGGCGCGGCGGCCGAGTTCACGGGCGTCCTTCCACACCGACACCGTCTGGGTGCCGAGCGCGATGCGGTTCAGCGCCGCCTTGTCGCCGTCCTGGCCCGACACCGGCACGGTCCCGGCCAGACCCTGCGCCGCCAGCGCCGCCACCGCACCGCCGGCGGTGCCGTCGTTGGAGGCGACCACGGCATCGACCTTGTTGCCGTTCTTGGTCAGGATCTGCTCCATGTTCTGCTGGGCGATGGCCGGCAGCCACTTGTCGGTGTAGGCCTCGCCGACATTCTTGACGTCGCCGCGGTCGATGGCGGCCTTCAGCACCTCCATCTGGCCGGCGAACAGGAAGTCGGCGTTGGGGTCGGTGGAGCTGCCCTTGATGAAGGCGTAGTTGCCCTTCGGCTTCATCGCGAAGACGCTGCGCGCCTGGAGGCGGCCGACCTCCTTGTTGTCGAAGGTGATGTAGAAGGCCGACGGGATTTCGATCAGCCGGTCATAGCCGACCACCGGGATGCCCTCCGCCGCCGCCTTCTCCACCGCCGGGCGGATGGCGTCGCTGTCCTGGGCCAGGATGATCAGCGCCTTGGCGCCGCGCGAGATCAGCGATTCGATGTCCGACAGCTGCTTGGCCGGCGAGGACTGGGCGTCGGCCGACAGGTAGGTGCCGCCGGCCTTCTCGATCACGGCCTTGATCGCCGCCTCGTCGGTCTTCCAGCGCTCCTCCTGGAAGTTGGACCAGGACACGCCGACGGTGGTGCCGGCGGCCAGCGCCGCCGTCGAGGTCATGGTGGTCGCGGCTGCCAGCGTCAGGAACAGGCCGGCGGCGGTAGCGGTGAGGCGGTGCTTCATCGTGTTTCCTCCTTATGTGGCCGTCCGGTCATGGCGGCCTTGTTGATCGACGAGAAGTCTCCGATATCCCCCTCTCCCCGGGGGGGAGAGGGGATACTGTTGACGGTTCAGACGTAGCGGTTGACGACGTTCTCCAGATACTCCTGCCGGCCGGAGCGCGGCTGGGGGTTGATGCCCGAGGTCAGCGCCCGTTCGGCCAGCGTGGCGAGGTCGCGCTTGCCGGACAGGATCGCCTGGCCCTCCGCGCCGTCCCAGCCGGCGTAGCGCTCGGCCAGCGGCTTGGTCAGGGCGCCGTCCTCCAGCATCTGCGCCGCCTGCAGCAGGGCGCGGGCGCAACTGTCGATGCCGCCGATGTGGCCGTGCAGCAGGTCCGCCGGGTCGAGCGACTGGCGGCGGATCTTGGCGTCGAAATTCAGGCCGCCGGTGGTGAAGCCGCCGCCCTTCAGGATGTCGTGCATCACCACCGTCAGTTCGCCGATGTCGTTGGCGAACTGGTCGGTGTCCCAGCCCAGCAGCCCGTCGCCGCGGTTCATGTCGAGCGAGCCGAAGATGCCGAGCGCCAGGGCCAGCGCCACCTCGTGCTGGAAGCTGTGGCCGGCCAGGATCGCGTGGTTCTGCTCGATGTTCACCCGCACGTCGGCCAGCAGATCGTAGCGTTCCAGGAAGCCGTAGACGGTGGCGACGTCGAAGTCGTACTGGTGCTTGGTCGGCTCGCGCGGCTTCGGTTCGATCAGGATCGGGCCGCTGAAGCCGATCCTGTGCTTGTGCTCGACCACCATCGCCAGGAAGCGGCCCATCTGGTCCAGCTCGCGCTTCAGGTCGGTGTTCAGCAGCGTCTCATAGCCCTCGCGGCCGCCCCACATGACGTAGTTGGCGCCGCCCAGCGCATGGGTCGCCTCCAGCGCGGCGCGGACCTGCCCGCAGGCATAGAGGAAGACGTCCGGATCCGGGTTGGTCGCGGCACCCGCCATGTAGCGGCGGTGGGAGAACAGGTTGGCGGTGCCCCACAGCACCCGGACCTTGGCGGTATCCATCTTGGCCGCGAACAGCTCGGTGATGGCCTTCAGATTGTCGACGCTCTCGGCCAGCGTGTCGCCCTCCGGCGCGGCGTCGAGGTCGTGGAAGCAGAAATAGGGGATGTCGAGCAGGCGGAACATCTCGAAGGCGACGTCGGCCTTGGCGCGCGCCGCCGCCATCGGATCCTGGCCGGGGCGCATCCAGGGGCGCAGGAAGGTCTCGCCGCCGAAGGGGTCGCCGCCCGGCCAGCAGAAGCTGTGCCAGTAGCAGGCGGCCAGGCGCAGATGGTCCTCCATCCGCTTGCCCAGCACCACGCGGTCCTTGTCGTACCAGCGGTAGGACAGCGGGTCGCGGCTGTCCGGCCCGCGATAGGCAACGGGGGACAGGTCGCCGAAGAAAGAGGCGGTGCTCAAGACGCGAACTCCTTGGCAAGGGGGTAGAGCCGGCGCCAGCGCAGCCAGGCCTGGCTGTACGCGTCGGCGCGGGCCGGATCGGGGGTGAAGGTCTCAAGACGGCGGGGCTTGCGGCAGACGGTGGCGGGAGATTCTCCCGTCGCCGCCATGCGGCCGAGATGGGCGGCGCCCAACGCCGCCCCGACCTCGCCGTCCTCGATGCGGTGGATGGTGACGCCGAGGACATCGGCGCAGATGCGCGCCCACAGCCGGGAGCGGGAGCCGCCGCCGGCCAGATCAAAAGCGGTCGGAGCACCCTCGCCCAGCGCGACGAGATTGTCCCGGGCGGCGAAGGCGACGCCTTCCAGCACCGCCTGGACCATCGCGTCGCGTGTGGTTTCCGCCGACAGGCCGGCGAACAGGCCGCGCACGGTGGCGTCGTTGTGGGGGGTGCGCTCGCCCGACAGATAGGGCAGGAAGGCGACCGGCGAGGGGCCGTCGACGGCGTCGCCCAGCGGGGCCAGCAGGTCGGCCTCCGGCGCGCCGAGGGTGGAGGCGGCCCAGGCCAGCGAGGCGGCGGACGACAGCATGACCCCCATCTGGTGCCAGACGCCGGGCAGCGCGTGGCAGAAGGCATGGACCGCCATCGCCGGGTTGGGCAGGAAACGGTCGGTCGTCCGCCACAGCACGCCGGAGGTGCCGAGGCTGAGGAAGCCGTCGCCAGGGGTGATGGCGCCAAGGCCGACGGCGCTGGCGGCGCAATCCCCCGCCCCGCCCGCCACCAGCGGCGGCGTTTTCATGCCCCAGCGCCGGGCCAGCTCAGGCGACAGTTGGGCGACGGCGTCGGATCCTTCCGCCAGATCCGGCATATGGGCACGGGTCAGGCGGGTGGCGGCGAGCAGGTCGTCCGACCAGCCGCGCCGCGCCACGTCGAGCCACAGCGTGCCGGAGGCGTCCGACATCTCCTCCACCATGACACCAGTGAAGCGCCAGCGGACATAGGCCTTGGGCAGCAGCACCTTGGTCAGCGCCGCGAAGATGTCCGGTTCCTCCTCCGCCACCCACAGCAGTTTGGGAGCGGTGAAGCCGGGCATGGCGATGTTGCCGCTGATCGCCCGCAGCGTCGGCAGGCTTTCCTCCAGCGTCGCGCACTGGCGGTGGGAGCGGCCGTCGTTCCACAGGATGGCGGGACGCAGCACCCGGTTGTCGATGCCCAGCAGAACCGCGCCGTGCATCTGGCCGGAGAAGCCGATGCCGAGCACGGCGGCGAGGGCCGTGGGCTGGCGTTCGGCCAGCTCGTCCACCGCGGCGATGGCGGCGGATACCCAGTCCTCCGGCTCCTGCTCCGACCACAGGGGATGGGGGCGGGAGACGGTGCAGGGGCGGGACGCGCTGGCGGCGACGGCCCCATCGGCGTCGGTCAGAACCGCCTTGACGCTCGATGTGCCGATGTCGATCCCGAGAAACATGCCGTCGACCTTTTCTGATGCCCTTGCGGGCGTGTTCCTGATGCCCGTCAGGGCATGTTCTTGGCGCCCGTCAGGGCAGGTTGTCGCGCAGGATGACCTGGACCCGGATGTGTTCCTGCGCCGCGACGATCTCCTGGCCGGCAACCAGGGCGTGGAGCACCCGCGCCATCGAGCGCACCTCGTGCCCCGGATCCTGGGCGACCAGGGCGGCGAAGGTGCCGTCCAGCAGCATGCGGCGGGTGGCCGGCGTCAGTTCGTGCCCGACGCAGAGGATCTTGCGGGCGAGGCCGGCCTCGGCCAGCGCCTCGCCGATGCCGACGGAGCCCTCGCCGGTGTTGTAGATCGCCACCAGATCGGGCGTGTCCGCCAGCATGCGGCGGACCAGATCGCGGTTGCGCTCCGGATCGTCGCGGCCCTCCACCGGGGTCAGGCGGGTCAGGTGGGGATATTCCTCCGCCAGCACCTGCCCGAAGCCGAAGCGGCGTTCGGCATGGTCGCGCAGGCTGCCCGATCCGGTGATGATGCCGACGGCGCCGCCGGGTTCACCCGCGCGCGGGGGACCGAGGAAGCGGCCGACCAGCGAGCCGGCGGTGCGGCCGGCGGCGATGTTGTCGATGCCGACATAATGCTGGCGCCGCGACGAGGGGGCGTCCGACACCAGCGTCACCACCGCCATGCCACCCTCGACCAGATCGTCGATGGCGGCGCGGATGCGCGGATGGTCGAGCGCCACCAGCGCCACGCCGTCGAAGCGGCCCGGCAGGGCGGCCAGTTGCTCAGCCAGGGTGTCGGCGTCGAACACGTCGGCCTCGATGATCTCCACCCCGATGCGCCGGGCGCGGAACCAGTCGGCCTGGGAACGGATGTTGTCGGCGATGTCCATCATGAAGCGGTTGCCGCCGCCGGGGAGGATCACGGCGAAGCGCCAGGACCGTGCCCGCGCCAGCTCCGCCGCCGCCGCCAGGGGACGGAAGCCCAGCCGCTGCACCGCCTCATGCACCTTGCGCGCGGTCTTGGCGCTGACGCCGGGCCGCCCGTTGACCACCCGGTCGGCGGTCGCAAGGCTGACGCCGGCGGCGGCGGCCACGTCGCGCAGGGTCATGGGCGCATCACCGGGGGGCGCATCGCTGGCTTGATTGTTCATGGCGCGAACCATATGCCGGCATTTTGAGGTGCGCAACTCAAAAAACCGGAGGCGGTTCCAGCACTGACTTTCGGCCGATCCAAGGTCGGGGTTGGCTGGTTCGCAGGTGCGGAATTTTAGGTGCGTACGTCAGTATGCGGCTGTGCTTCCTCATTGGGCTTAGAGGGCTCGAACCGCTGGCCCCGACCGGAGACGGCCCTACTCCCGATGGGGCCCATTGCCTTCGATTGCGCTCATGACCTGGGGACTCGCGGGAATTTAGGCTTGCTCCTCCCTCGTGCCACAGCCAGCAGGGTGGAATGCCGCAGCTGAGAACCCATCAGCAACTGGTCAGCGCCATCGCCGACGCCATCGGCCAGGAGCAGACGGAGGTTCGCGACGTTCTGGCGGCGGTGACGCCCGGCGGGGGGAAATCGCTGCTGCCGGTCATCATGGCGGCGGCGCTGCACAAGGCGGCGCGGATCGACCGCGTCTGCTGGATCGTGCCGCGCGACAGCCTGCGCCAGCAGGCGGAGGAGGCTTTCGTCGATCCGCGCTGGCGCGAGCTGTTGGGACACACCATCGCCCTCCGCGCGGCGGAGAACGGGCGCGATCTCTGCCGCGGGTTGCAGGGTTACGTCACCACCTATCAGGCGGTCGCCGCCGCACCGGATTTGCATCTGCAGGAGTTCCGCCGCCACCGCTACCTGCTGGCGGTGGACGAGCTGCACCATCTGCCGGCGGTCTTCGACACCGACCGCGGCATGGCGGTGGAGGAGGAAACGGCGTGGAGCCGGTCGATCCTGCCGCTGCTGGAGAACGCGTCGGCCCGGCTGCTGATGAGCGGGACGCTGGAGCGCGCCGACGGCCGGCCGATCCTGTGGCTGCCCTACCGGGCGCCGCAGGGGACGAGGAAGGTGCGGGAGATCGACTTCAAGGCGCCGGGCTGGGCGGTGGTCGGCTATTCGCGCCGGCAGGCGCTGGCGGAAAAGGCGATCCTGCCCGTCACCTTCGGGGCGATGGACGGGACGGCCTCCTGGCTGGATGCGGAGCGGACCAACCGCTGGGTCGATGCCCTGTCGAAGGCGGGGGAGAACACGAGGGACGCCCTGTTCACAGCACTTCGCACCGGCTTCGCCCAGGCGATGCTGCGCGAGGCTTATCGTTCCTGCCGGGAACATCGGGCGAAGCGGCGGGCGGAGCTGAAGCTGCCGGCCGGGCACGACGATGCGGGGCTGGGCAAGCTGCTGGTGATCGCACCGGACCAGGAGACGGCGCGCTTCTATCTGGAGACTTTGCAAGGCTGGATGCCGAAGGCGCAGGCCGGCCGCATGGCGCGGCTCGCCATCTCCGAATGCCGCGACGCGCAGGAGGTGGTGGCCGCTTTCCGGCTGCGGCCGGAGCCGGCGGTGCTGGTCTCCGTCGCCATGGCGTACGAGGGGCTGGACGCGCCGTCGATCACCCATGTCGCCTGCCTGACGCACATCCGCTCCCGCCCCTGGCTGGAACAGGCGATCGCGCGGGCGACGCGGGTGGACCCGCGTGGCGGCCCCTATGACCGGCAGCGGGCGCTGGTCTACCACCCCTCCGACGCGCTGTTCGAGCGGTTCCGCACCATGGTGGAGACCCAGCAGGGCACCCGCGCCATGGTGAAGACGCGCAGGCCGCAGCAGGAGCTTCCCTTTGAACGATCACTGGAGCGGGAACCGGAGATCATCCCGCTGGACTCCAACGCCACGGCGCTGAGCTTCGCCGTGGTGGCGCCGGGGCCGGATTTCGGGGCGCCGGGGCGGGATCCGGGCGAGTTGCCGCTGACCCCGAGCGCGGCGGAGCATCACCTGCGCCAGCGCATCGGCCAGCTGGTCGCGGCGCAGGTGATCGAGGACGAGGACAACAACCTCGTCGCCGAGGGGCCGACCGGCTACCACATCTACAACGCCGTGCTGAAGCGGCTGATGAAGAAGGCGCGCTCCGAAATGACCCTGTCGGAGCTGGAGGCGACCGTCGGCTGGCTGGAGCGCAACCGGCTGTCGGACCATCGGCATCTGATCGTCGACGATCCGCAGTTCACATGGTCGACGAGGCGGCGGGGGTCGCACCGGGCGGGCTATGGGATGCCTGCGGCTCGCGGCGGCGACAGGATCCCCTCTCCCCCCCGGGGAGAGGGTTAGGGTGAGGGGGACGCGCTGCGGCTCTTACCCAAAAATCCGGCATGTGCATCCCCCTCACCCCGACCCTCTCCCCGCTTTTCGGCGAAGCTACGCTTCGCCTGTCGGCGCCGTAAGCAAAGCTTACGGCAGGGGGGGAGAGGGGGATATCGGGGGAAGCGGACAGCGCCCCTCCAGCAGGTCGCGGTCGCGGATCAGGGCATCGGCCATGAAGTCGAGGAAGGCGCGGACGCGGCCCATGTGGCGCAGATCCTCGTGGGTCAGCAGCCACAGCTTGGCGTCGGCCTCCTGCACCGGGTCGCCGATGCGGCGGAAGGCGGGGTCGCGGTCGACCACGCCGCAGGGCAGCAGGCCAAGGCCGATGCCGGCCCGCACCGCCTCCACCGCTCCCGCCACCGAGTTGACGCGGTAGCGCACCGAACCCGCCGGGACCGTCCGTTTCATCCAGTCGGCGAGGTTGGTGTGGTCGAAGGAGTCGTCCAGCCCGACCCAGGGATGGCGGTCGAGACCGCCGGCGCCGTCCGCGGCGTCCAGATAGGCGGCGGCGCCATAGACGGCGAAGGCGAGACCCGACACGGCGCGGCCGACCAGATTTTCCGGCGGGCTGGTGGTGGCGCGGATCGCCACGTCGGCCTCGCGCCGGGTCAGGCTGAGCGAGGCCTCCGCCGCCACCAGATCGACCCGCAGGTCGGGGTGGCGCCGGCGGAAGGCGACGATGTGGCGGGGCAGGATGTAGAGCGTCAGAATGTCGAGGGTGGTGACGCGCAGGCTGCCGCTGATCCGGGTGTCGCGGCCGGACAGAAGACGGTTGGCGGCGGCCAGATCCTCCTCCATCTTCTGCGCCACCCGCTGCATCTCGTCGCCCGCCGCGGTCAGCACATAGCCGCCGGGCAGCTTGTCGAACAGGCGGGCGCCCATCGCCTCCTCCAGCGCGGTCACCCGGCGCAGCACGGTGCTGTGGTTCACCCCCAGGACGCGCGCCGCCGCCGACAGCGACCCATGCCGCGCCACTGCCAGCAGATAGCGAAGATCATCCCAGTTGCTGCCACTTATCATTTATTCCCGCTCATTCCTGCATATGCTTTTTGCAAATCTCCCGAATTCGCGCTCACCAAAGCACAGGCTAGGGTCTCGGCCAAGCGCAACCTGCGCCACCCAATCGAAACCCGGCTTTCCCCAAATGTCCGAGCTGCTTCAAGACCCCTTCGTCCAATCCAGCGCGCTGCCCCTGCTGGTCGGCCTGATCCTGGTCGGTGTCCTGCATCTGCTGCGCCGGTCGCTGGCCGCCGCCGGCGTCGCCGCCGGTTTCCTGGTCGTGTTCGCCATGGTCATCGGACTGCCGGCCCTGCCGCCGCCGTCCAGCATGGGCAAGCTGTTCTGGGCGTCCGCCGCCGGGCTGCTGATCGGCGTCGTCGCTGATGTGGCGGGGTTCCGCGGCCGGGCCGCTTCGGTGCTGCTGGCGGTGTGGCTGGCCGCCTCGCTGCTGTGGATCGCCCTGCCCGCCCTCGACTCCGCGGCGGCGATCGTCACCCTGATCGTCCTGCTGGTCACGGCGGCGTGTGTCGCTTTTGTCCGCGGTTCGGAAGAGGTCGAGAGCCCGGTCGAAAGCCCGATGGCGCCGGCCTCCACGCTGCTGGCGCTGGCGCTGGCCGTCGGCGGCACCGCGCTGATCGGCTCCTCGGCCTCCATCGCCCAGATGGCGCTGGCACTGGCGGCGGCGGCCGGCGGCTTCCTGCTGTGGAACTGGCCGGTGGAGCGTCATGGCTGGGGCCTGTCGGGCCGGGCCGCCACCGGCATCGCCGTGCTGCTGGCCGCCGTGCTGGCCCTGTTCACCCAGACCCAGGCCGCGGTTCTGCTGCTGGCCCTGCCCGCCCTGCTGGCCGGCCATGCCCGCCGCCTCATTCCCCAGGGCGACGGCCCGGTCGGCCGCGCCGCCTCGGCGGCCGCCGTCACGGTGGTCGCGGTCCTGCCGGCGCTGGTCGCCATCGGCGCGGCCTTCGCGCTGAGCGGCGGCGAAGCCTCGCCCTACTGATCCCCTTCCCTCCTTCCAGTCAATCCTGCCTTTTCCCGGAGTTGCGTTCATGAAGAAGACCCTGTTTGCCGCCGCCCTGTTCGCCGCCACCGCCGTCGGCGCCACCCTCTCCATGGGGGCCCCCGCCTTCGCCGCCCCGGTCAGCTACAAGATCGATCCGGCGCACACGGCCGTCGCCTTCATCGTCAACCATGTCGGCTTCTCCAACGTGATCGGCCGCTTCAACACGGTCGGCGGCGACGTCACCTTCGACAAGGACGCCGTCGAGAAGAGCGTGGTCACCGTCACCATCGACACCACCAGCGTCGACACCAACCACGCCAAGCGTGACGAGCATCTGCGCTCGCCGGACTTCTTCAATGCGAAGGAGTTCCCGAAGATGACCTTCAAGAGCACGAAGATCGAGAAGACCGGCGACAAGACCGGCAAGCTGCACGGCGACCTGACCCTGCTGGGCGTGACCAAGCCGGTGGTGCTGGACGTCACCTTCAACAAGGACGGCGTCAGCCCGGCCAGCAAGCTGGAGACCGCCGGCTTCTCCGCCCGCGGCACGGTCAAGCGCACCGACTTCGGCATGAAGTACGGCGCCCCGGCCATCGGCGACGACATCCAGCTGCTGATCGAGGTCGAAGCGGTCAAGTCCTGATCGCCGGCAGTCCTCGACTGTTGCAGAGTAAGAGGGGCCGGTTCGCCGGCCCCTTCGCCTATGTGCCGATCGGAATGGAGAAACCGCGATGCCGCAGCTTGTGAACGGTGTTTGGGTGAAGGGCGACATCGCGGCCAGCGAGATCAAGGGCGGCGCCTTCCACCGCGAGCCGACCCGCTTCCGCGACTGGATCACGCCGGACGGCGCGCCCGACGCGGAGGGGCGGCCCACCCTGCCGGCGGTGGCGGGGCGCTACCACCTCTATGTCTCCTATCTGTGTCCCTGGGCCTCGCGCACGCTGATCTTCCGCGCGCTGAAGGGTCTGGAGGGCGTGATCGGCCTGTCCGTCGCCGAACCGGTGCTGGGCGAGGACGGCTGGGTCTATGCCCAGGAACAGGACGGCGGACCGCGCGTCGGCCGTTTCCGTCACCATCACAGCCTCTATACGGCGAGCGACCCGACCTACACCGGCAAGGTGTCGGTCCCGGTTCTGTGGGACCGGCAGGAGGGCCGCATCGTCAACAACGAGTCGGCGGACATCATCCGCATCCTGAACAGCGCCTTCGATCGCCTGACCGGCAACCGGCTGGACCTCTATCCCGAGCCGCTGCGGCCGGAGATCGACCGCTGGAACGAGCTGGTCTATGCCAGCGTCAACAATGGCGTGTACCGCTGCGGCTTCGCCAAGTCGCAGGCCAGCTACGACGAGGCGTTCGACGCGCTGTTCGCCACGCTCGACCGGTTGGAGGAGCGTCTGGCGGCAAGCCGCTATCTGGCGGGCGGGCATCTGACCGAGGCCGACTGGCGCCTGTTCGTGACGCTGGTCCGCTTCGACGCCGCCTATCACGGCGCCTTCAAGTGCAACCTGCGGCGGATCGGGGATTATCCGAACCTGTCCTCCTACCTGCGCGAGCTGTACCAGTGGCCGGGCATCCGCGAGACGGTGAGGATCGACGACATCAAGGCCGGCTACTACACCAACCCGGCGATCAACCCGACGCTGATCGTGCCGAAGGGGCCGGCGCTGGATTTCGACCGCAGCCATGACCGCGACCGGCTGCCGGGCAAGGGTATCTGGCAGCGGGCGTGACACAGCGACGACAGGAGGGACGCTTTCCATGACCGGCAGCACCGCAGACGGCTCCGATGGTATCGGCTCCAACGGCATCCTGCGCCTGGCCCCGGCCTCCGGGGGCGCGGCGCGGCGGCTGGTCATCCTGCTGCATGGCGTCGGGTCGTCCGGCGCCGACCTGATGCCGCTTGCCCAGGCCTGGCGGCAGGCTCTGCCCGGCACCGCCTTCGCTGCGCCCAATGCGCAGCAGCCGTTCGACATGGGCAACGGGCATCAATGGTTCAGCATCGCCGGCGTGACGGAGGAGAACCGTCCCGCCCGCGTCGCCGCCGCCCTGCCGGCCCTCGTCGACCTCATCGAGGCCGAACGGCTGCGGGCCGGCGTCGCCCCCGCCGACGTGGCATTGGTCGGCTTCAGCCAGGGCAGCATCATGGCGCTGCATCTCGCCATGACCGCTCCGGAGCGCTGCGGCGCGGTCCTCGCCTTCGCCGGCCGCATCGCGGCACCGGTTCCGACACCGGGCGGGGCGGGACGGCGGCCGCCGGTCCTGATGGTCGGCGGTGCGGCGGACAGCATCATGCCGCCCGCCGTGGTGCAGGCCGCCGCCGCGCATCTGCGCTCATCCGGCTTCGCGGTGGAGGAGCATCTGCTGCGCGGCGTTCCCCACACCATCACCGCCGCCGGGGCGCAGCTCGGCCTGAGCTTCCTGGAGCGCGTCCTGCCGTCGGCGTGACCGCCGCGGCCGGGTGAGCAGCACCGCCGCCGTCAGGAGCTGGCCCAGCGTCCAGAAGACCGCCGCCGCCGTCAGCAGCGTCATCGAGGGCCAGCAGACCGCAGCCAGACGGAGCGCGGCGGCGAGGGCGATCAGCGCGACGGCGACGGTGGCGGCGGGCGGGAAGCGGTCCGGCTCCGCCTCGCGCTGAAGGGTGGTGCGGATCATCATCGCGCTGGCAAGGATGCCGAGCGCGCCGACCCCCAGCAGGTGCCAGCCGGCGGCTGGCGACAGGTCGGACAGAGCGGTGCCGGCTGTCAGCAGCCAGCCGGCGCCGAGGCAGCAATAGCCGAGATGCAGGCTGGCGATCTCCGGCCGGCGCAGCAGCAGATGCGGCTTCCAGCGGGCCAGCCGCAGCAGCGCGCCCGCTCCGGCCATGGCGGCCCCGGCGGCGCCCAGCGACGGCAGCAGGCCGGTGGCGGAAGACAGCAGGCAGAGGGCGGCGCCGGCGATGCCGATCGCCTCCAGCCTCGGCTGGACCCGCTGCGACAGGGTGATGCCCTGGCGGCGCAGGGCGCCGGCGGTGGCGGCGGGGATGACCCGCCCGCCCATGGTCAGCAGCAGCGTGGCGATCAGCAGCAGGGCGACCGGCTGGCCGTTGTTGGTCATGAGACCCAGTTCACCGGCCCAGAACAGCGCCTCGGCCAGCAGGAGGGCGCCGATCAGCGGGCCGAACACCGCATTGTGGCCGCTGCGGCTGGTGCGCAGGAACGGCAGGCCGGCGACGGCGAACAGAAACACAGGATAGGCGAGGCAGAGCGGCAGGGCCAGCATCGGTGGCAGTCCGGCCAGCAGCGCCAGCCGGCCGGCGAGCCAGGACAGGACGGCGACCGCCAGCATCGGGCGCGACAGCCGGGTCATCAGGAAGCCGCCGACCACCGCCAGCGCATAGCCCAGCGTCATCTCGTGCGCGTGGACGGCCGCCGACCGGACCGCAGGCGACCAGCCGGGCGGCAGCAGGCCGCCGAACCGGGCCAGCCACAGCGGGACCGCCGATGCGGCGTAGAGGGCTGCGGCCGGATACATCAGCCGGTGGGCGCTGGTGACGGGGGTGGGCATGGCGCGGGGTGCCTTCGCTGGGGTGGTGCCGCCATTCTGGGGGCGGGCGGGATTTCGCGCTTTGACCGGCAACAAAGTCGTGCACGAATGGATGGCGATCACGCCCCCCCCGATCACGCCCCACCGATCCCGCCCAGAGAGCCAGGACGACCGCCATGCCCCCGCCCCCCGATCCCGCCCTGCTGCGCGGCATGCCGCTGTTCGCCGGGCTGGGCGCCGATGCGCTGGCCGACGCGGTGGGGCTGGCGCGGCCCCGGCTGCACCCGCGCGGCACCGCCATCTTCACCCAGGGGGACCCGGCTGCGGCCGGCCATGCGCTGATCGACGGGCGGGTGAAGATCGTCCAGACCGGTCCGGACGGGCAGCAGGTGGTGATGCGCTTCATCGGCCCCGGCGAGATGTTCGGGACGCTGGCGATCTTCACAGACGGGCTCTATCCGGCCGATGCCGTCGCGGTGGCGGATTGCGTCGAGCTGTCCTGGCCGGCCGCGGCGATGACCGAGCTGATGGACCGCCATCCCGCCATCGCCCGCAACGCGCTGTCGATCATCGGCGGCCGGCTGCGCGAGTTGCAGAACCGCCTGCGCGAGGTGGCGACCGAGCGGGTGGAACGACGCATCGCCCACGCCCTGCTGCGGCTGGTGCGTCAGGCCGGGCGGCGGGTCGAGGCGGGGGTGGAGATCGACTTTCCGCTGTCCAGGCAGGATGTGGCGGAGATGACGGGGACGACGCTGCACACCGTCAGCCGCACCCTGTCGGCCTGGGAAAGCCAGGGCATCGTCGAGAGCGGCCGGCAGCAGGTGGTGATCCGCAAGCCACACGCGCTGGTCGCCATTGCCGAGGATTTGCCGCCGGTATCGACGCCGGTGCCGAAACGGGAGTGACCGCCTGCCGGGTTGCGGTGGCGCAAAGACCGCCCGTGGCGGGGTCGATAGGGTAGCGGCCTGTCCCCCGTGCCGGAGCATGCCGAAATGACGGTCGCCGAACCGAAGCTCGCCGATCTGAAGATGGCGGATTTGACGCTGGCGAATTTGAACCTGGCGAATTTGACGATGGCCGAGCTGATGAGCGGCCGGCCGGCGGTGGTCCCGGTGCTGCTGCGCCATGGCCTTGCCTGCCCCGGCTGTGCCATGGCGCCCTTCATGACCGTGCGCGAGGCGGCCGAGGCCTATGGGCTGGAGCTTGGCGCCCTGCTGGACGAGATCGCCGCCGTGGGCAGGCCGGCGGCCTCCTTTGCGGAGATCGGGTGAATGCACACCGACAGCCTGACCGGACGCATCCTGCATGACGACCATCACCGCGTGATGGAGCTGCTGGACCGTCTCGATGCCCTGCTCGGCCGTCATGGCGAGGACAGCCTGCCGGTGCTGACGGGGGAGGAACGCGACACGGTCGCCCTTCTCGCCGCCGAGCTGGACGGGCCGCTGGAGAGCCATTTCGCGGCGGAGGAGGCTTTGTTCCCGGCGCTGGCCGCGGCGGGCGGGCATGAGTGGACGGCCGACCTGCTGGAGGATCATGAGCATATGCGGCCAATCGCCCGCCGGCTGGGCCGCTTTTGCGGGCTGGTCCTGCGCGAGGGGTTCGACTGGGACAGCTGGCCGGTCTTCCGCAGCTTCGGCGAGGAGCTGGTGCGCGCCCTGGTCCTGCACATCCAGAAGGAGGAGACGACGCTGGTCCCGGCGACCGACGCCCTGCTGTCGGCCGAGGAGGACCGGGCTTTCGCCTCTGCGCTGGCAGGCTGACGCCAGACCGGCACCCTTCCCTCTCCGGCGTTTGTGCTGGAGCAAAGAAGGGGGCGGCGATCCGGGTTACAGGGGGACATAGCGATCTTGCGGCGATCCTGCCGCTTCCCCCCCATAAACCAGACGGACGATGATGCCGACCACCCTCGCAAAACCCGCCTCGGCCAACTCCACCCAGGCCGAACCGGTTCTCGATCTCCGCGCCATCCCGCCCTATCAGCGCCATCAGCTGATCTTCGCATCGGTGCAGGATCTGACGCCCGGCGACGGCTTCTCGCTGGTCAACGACCATGACCCGCGCCCGCTGCACCACCAGCTGCTCAGCCTGTTCGGCGCCGGATTCTCCTGGGAATATCTGCAACAGGGGCCCGAAGTCTGGCAGGTGCGCATCGCCCGGCCCGAGGGGGCGGCGGCGACCAGCCTGCGCGTGCACATCGCCCGCAACGGCGACGTCACGGTCGCGGCGGCGGATGCGCGGCTGGGACCGGATGGCAGCGGCGCCTCGGTCTGCGAGGTGACGGACATTCCGCCCGGCACGCTGGAGGGCGACGTGCTGGCGCTGCTGCAAGGGGTGATCCCCCCGGCCGGCGTGGTCAGCATCGCCTATGAGCGGCTGCTGGCCCGGCGCAACGGATCCTGCTGCGGCGGCATGTGCGGCTGAGGGACCTCTGCGGCTGAAGGTCAGGGTTGCGGCAACCATTCCCGACCCGGCCGGTTCTCTGTGTGACGCATCACCGCATCGCACACGGACGTGCCGGATCAGGAGACAGCCATGGACCGCAAGGACGACACCGTCACGCCGCAGGACCCGCGCAGCAAATACCCGCGCCCGCCCTTCAACGGCCAGTCGCAGCCCTGGCCGGGGCTGGCCCGCGACATGGACCCGCCGCCCGACCATGGCGAGACCAGCTACAAGGGTTCCGGCCGGCTGGCGGGGCGCAGGGCGCTGATCACCGGCGGCGATTCCGGCATGGGCCGGGCCGCCGCCATCGCCTATGCCCGCGAGGGCGCCGACGTCGCCATCAACTATTTCCCGACCGAGGAGCCGGACGCCCAGGACGTCGTCGCCCTGATCGAGGAGGCCGGCCGCAAGGCGGTGGCGATCCCCGGCGACCTGCGCGACGAGGCCTTTTGCCAGAAGCTGGTCGCCGATGCCGTCGCCGGCCTGGGCGGGCTGGACATCCTCGTCTGCAACGCGGCGCGCCAGCAGGCCTTTCCGTCGATCCTCGACATCAGCAGCGAGGAATTCGACGCGACGATGAAGACCAACATCTATGCCCCCTTCTGGATCATCAAGGCTGCCCTGCCCCACCTGAAACCGGGGTCGGTCATCATCGGCACCACGTCGGAACAGGCCTACGACCCGACGCCGGACCTGTACGCCTATGCCCAGACCAAGGCGGCGACGATGAATTACGTCAAGTCGCTGGCCAAGCAGCTGGCGTACAAGGGCATCCGCGTCAACGGCGTGGCCCCCGGCCCGATCTGGACCCCCTTGCAGGTGAGCGGCGGCGCCAGCCAGGAGAAGCTGAAGCAGTTCGGCGGCCAGACCCCCTTCGGCCGCCCCGGCCAGCCGGCCGAGCTTGCCAGCATCTATGTCCAGCTCGCGGCGGAGGATGCCAGCTTCACCACCGGCCACGTCTATGGTGCGGCCGGCGGCAGCGGGCAACCGTAAGGGAGGCCGGTGCCGGGTGGATGGAACGGCGCGGAACAGATTCCAGCGGATGTTCCATCATCCGGCCAGCCCGCCATCGACGCTGCTTTCTTAGAAATAATTTTTCGAATTTTGCAATCGTATTGAAATTTCGATCAAGTATGTCTCAGCCATCTTCGGAGCAGTTCTTTTTAATGTGGCCGGTCGTATTGTATCGATCATCGCGAATAACGTAGCCGGTACCGTTGGAATTCTTCCTGATCGACCCGTTCAGGTTAAAGATGCTGTCGCGCGTGACGAAATTTCCGTCGGGAACTTTCTTGACGGTGTCGGCCATCACCGGGGAGACAGACCACAGCAGCAGGCTGGCAAGCACTGAAACGACGATCGAACGCATGTCCCAAACCTCCCGTCTTACGGCCGCTCTTACGGCTTCCTGATAAACAGGGTGGTGGGGTGCCTTAATCCTAAGGCTGTGGATGCGCCACCGCTTCGCTGTAGACGGGCACTCGACACCCAAGGACATGAGACAGGATGGACCTCGTGCTCATGTCCGGCACCCTGCCATGCCAATCCGGCGGCCGGCACCCTGGCAGCAGCCTCCTGCCCCCGTCAGGCGCGCTCGGTGACCGGAGCGGGGGAGGAGGCTGCCGGATCGCCGGTCAGCAGCTTCTCCACCGCGGCGGAGGCGGCGACCTTGCCATGTTCGGCATAGCTTTCGTGGTTCCGCTCGATGGTACGCAGGTCGTAGAGGTAGTTGACCATCAGCCCGTGCGCCTGCTTCAGCCCCTTGGGCGACAGATCGCCCATCGGGTTGATCCGCTCCAGCCGCGCACCGTTGCCGAGGTGGAAACGGGCGACCGGATCGACAGGGCGGCGGTTCGGCGCCTTGGCCTTGAGGAAATAGCGGGCGGCGACGGACTCCAGCAGGGCGCGCATGCCCTCCGCCACCGCCGGATCGGCATGCCAGCCGGGATTGTCGAGGATCGCCAGCCGCACCCGCTCCTCGGCCGACAGCAGCCCGTCCTCCTTCGCCCGCTCCCGCGCCAGCCAGCCGGCGAAGCCGGGCACCGGCGACAGCGTGACGAAGGTCCTGAGCCCCGGCAGGTCGCGGCTCAGCTCCAGCACCACCTGCTTGATCAGGAAATTGCCGAAGGAGATGCCGCGCAGCCCCTCCTGGCAGTTGGAAATCGAATAGAAGATCGCCGTGGTCGCCTGATCGGCTTCGATCGGGCTGCGCTCCTCCGACAGCACTTCGGAGATCGAAGAGGAGATCTGGCGGGTCAGCGCCACCTCGACGAAGATCAGCGGCTCGTCCACCAGTTGGGGGTGGAAGAAGGCGAAGCAGCGGCGGTCGGGCGGCTCCAGCCGGCGGCGCAGATCCTCCCAATCATGGATGGCGTGGACCGCCTCGTAGCGGATGATCTTTTGCAGGATGTTGGCCGGGGTGGACCAGTCGATCCGCCGCAGCACCAGGAAGCCGCGGTTGAACCAGGAGGAGAACAGGTGGGTGAAGTCGGCGTCCACCGCCTCGTAGCCGGGAATCGCCGCTGCGTCGCGCAACGCCTCCTCCCGCATGCGGACCAGCGCATGGGTGCCGTCGGGGGCCAGGTTCAGGCGGCGGAACAGCTCCTGCCGGCGCGGCTCGGCGGCGACGTGCAACTCGATGGCCCTGCGGTCGTCGGGGTCGGCGGCATAATCGGCGATTGCCTTCTCAAGCCGCTTGCGGTCGGGGCCGAACCGCTCCGCCAGGGTGGCCAGGAACTGCCGCCGATCCTCCGGACCCAGGGCGCGGTAACGGGCGAACACGTCCTGCGCCAAGGCGACGCCCGACGCCTCGCCGCGGCCGGAGAGCAGCGCCTGACACAGCCCGATCAGGTCGGGTGGCGAAAGGGCCGGCCCGGTGCCGCCCTTCTGCGGCCGGATCAGCGCCCGTCCGCGGTCGGCGATGGTTTGCAGCAGGTCGCCGAAGAACTTCCCGTCCATCATCGCCCTCTCCCGCCTGTCAGGCCATCCGGTCCGGTCAGGCCGCGTGCCGGTCGAACAGCCCCTTGTGGGCTTCGCGCAGCAGGTTCTTCTGCACCTTGCCCATGGTGTTGCGCGGCAGCTCGTCGCTGAAGACCACCGCCTTGGGCACCTTGAAGTTGGCGAGCTGCTCCCTGCAGATGCGGATCACCGCCGCATCGTCGGGTGCTGCGAGACCCGGCTTGCGCAGGACGACGGCGACCACCGCCTCGCCGAAATCGGGATGCGGCACCCCGACCACCGCGGACTCCACCACCCCGTCGATGGCGTCGATCACCGTCTCGACCTCCTTGGGGTAGACGTTGAAGCCGCCGGAGATCACCAGATCCTTGGCACGGCCGATGATGTGGACATAGCCGCGCCCGTCGATCCGGCCGACATCGCCGGTGATGAAGAAACCATCGGCGCGGAACTCCTGCGCCGTCTTTTCCGGCATCCGCCAATAGCCGGAAAACACGTTGGGTCCCTTCACCTCGATCACGCCGATCTCGCCATCCGCCACCGGCTGCCCGCTCTTCTCGTCGGCGACGCGCACCGCGACCTCCGGCAGGGGGAAACCGACGGTGCCGGGGATGCGGTCGCCCTCCAGCGGGTTGGAGGTGATCATGCAGGTCTCGGTCATGCCGTAGCGCTCCAGGATGGCATGGCCGGTGCGCTCGCGGAATTCGCGGTGGGTGTCGGCCAGCAGCGGAGCGGAGCCGGAGACGAACAGCCGCATGTGGGCGGTTCCCTCCCGCGTCAGCCGCTCTTCGGCCAGCATCCGGGTGTAGAAGGTCGGCACCCCCATCATCACGCTGGCTCGCGGCAGCAGGCGGAACACCGCGTCGGCGTCGAACTTCGGCAGGAACAGCATGGCGGAGCCGTTCATCAGCGTGCAGTTGATCGCGACGAACAGCCCGTGGGTATGGAAGATCGGCAGCGCATGCAGCAGCACGTCGTCGGGACGGAAGCCCCAGACCCGATGCAGCGTCGCGGCGTTGGAGCCGATGTTGCGATGGGTCAGCATCGCCCCCTTCGACCGCCCGGTGGTGCCGGAGGTGTAGAGGATCGCCGCCAGATCGTCCGGCCCGCAGGCCACCGTGTCGAAGGCCGAACCAAGGCCGGCGGCCCGCTCCGACAGGGTTCCCTCCCCCTTGGCTCCCAGCGTCAGCACGGCGCCGACGCCGGCTTCCGCCGCCACCTCGGCCAGGGACTCGGCCTTGGCGGGGTCGCAGACGAAGATCCGCGGCTGGGCGTCGCCGAGGAAGTAGGCGATTTCCGCCCTGGTGTATGCGGTGTTCAGCGGCAGGTACGCCGCTCCCGCGCGCAGGCAGGCGAGATAGAGGAAGACCGCTTCCGGCGACTTCTCCACCTGGACCGCCACCCGGTCGCCCTTGACCACGCCGAGATCGGCCAGCAGGCGGGCATAGCGCCCGCTGATGGCGACCAGATCGCCGTAGCTGTAGCGGACGCCCGACTCCAGCTCGATGAAGGGGGACTGGGTGTCGGCCGGGAAGCGGGCGGCGGCGAGATCGTAGAAATTGGCAGAGCGATGTCCGGTCATGGTCGATCCCGTTCCTGCGGGCAGGGAGCCGGCCCTGTTTGCGGGCCGGCGGTTTCTGGGGGGAGGGTGAAGAGACCTGCCCGATCTCAGGGCGGCGAGGCGATGATCGCCTTGACCATGTCGAGCACCGCCACCCGCGCCGCCGCCCGGCCCGCCGGATCGCCGCCGACATTGGGTCCCTTCTGGACGCAGGCGTCCTGGTAGCTGAAGGGGGCGTTGGTCTCGGCATTGATCAGGGCGCCCGGTTCGCGTTCCTCGATCCGGCAGTTGCGCACCGTTTGGGACGCCGCGGAAACCACCGGGCCGTCCATGATCGGGGTGTCGAAGCCGTGATGCGCGCCGGGATAGGTGGTCAGCGTGATGTCCGCCCCGGCGGCCTTCAGCCGGTCGGCCTGGGCGGCGCAGGTGCGCAGCGGGTTGTAGTCGTCGGCCTCGCCATGGACCAGCCGGATCGGCCGCTTCACCACCTTGGTATCGTCGATGTAGCGGGTCGAGCAATCCGCATAGAAGGGAATGTAGCCGGCGAAGTCGATGCCGGACCGGTTCCAAAGCTGGTGGAAGCGCTCCAGCGAGGCATAGAAGGCGGCCTGCCCGCCGCGCGAGAAGCCGATCAGGACGATCCGCTTGGGATCGACGCGGGGATGTTTGGCCAGGATCTCCAGCGAATGATAGATGTCGACGATCAGGTTCAGCCGCCCCAGTTGCGCCTGATTGGCCGAGGTGCTGACGATGCCCCGCCCGGTGAAGCCGTCGATGGCGAAGGTCGAAATGCCGTTGGCGTTGAGCAGGCGCGCCCACATCTCGACGTTCGGTCCCACCCCGCCGGAGCCGTGCATCAGCACCGCGACCGGCAGCTTGCCGTCGCCCTGCGCCACCCGGAACTCCCCGGCCACCGTCACCGGCTTGCCGGCGTCGGCCTCGCCCCTGAGGAACTGGGAATCGCTGAGCGTCAGGCTGGGAATGGCGTGCAGTTCGACCCGGCTCGGGTAGGTCGCCCTTTCGGATGGCTCGGCGGTCTGCGCCATCGCGGATCCGGTGGCGAGCGCCAGACCGGAGCAGAAGGCGGCGGCGAGCAGGGCGCGCAGTCCGCCGCGGCGCGCGGCGCGATGCTGGAGGAGCATGGGATCGGTCCCCGTTTTCGTGAATTTTGGGAGATTTCGCGGGCGCGGCCGGTCAGCCGCCATAGACCCAGGTCGGCAGGGCCGTCGCGATCTGCGGGAAGACGCACAGCAGCACGACGCACAGGATCATCAGCCCGACGAAGGGCATCACGCCCCAGATCACGTCCTTCAGTGGAATGTCCGGCGCGATGTTCTTGATGACGAAGATGTTCAGGCCGACCGGCGGATGGATCAGCCCCATCTCCATCACCACCATCATGATGACGCCGAACCAGATCAGGTCGAAGCCGGCGGCGCGCAGCGGCGGCAGGATGATCGGCGCGGTCATCAGGATGATCGACACCGGCGGCAGGAAGAAGCCCAGCACCACCACCATCAGCAGGATGGCGGCCAGCAGCACCCAGCGCGACAGGTTCATGGCGACGATGGCCTGCGCCGCGCTCTGGCTGATGTGCAGGTAGCTCATCACGTAGGAATAGAGCAGCGACATGCCGATGATCATCATCAGCATCGTCGATTCCCGCAGCGTCGAGGTCAGCATCAGCCCGAGATTGTCGAGCCTGTAGGCCCCGTAGACCACGGCGACCAGGGCCAGGGCCAGCACGGCCCCCAGCCCGGCGGTCTCCGACGGGGTGGCGAAGCCGCCGTAGAGCGCCACCATGACGCCGGTCAGCAGCACGACGAAGGGCAGCACCCGCGGCAGGGAGGACAGCTTCTCCCGCGTGGTGAAATGCTCCTCCGCCAGCAGCGGGGAGTCGTGCCGTCCCTCGGCCAGCGCCATCGCCTTCTCCTTGCGGAAGCGCAGCACGGCGTAGACGGCGAACAGCACCACCAGCAGCACGCCCGGCCCGATCCCAGCGAGGAACAGCCGGCCCAGCGACTGCTCGGCGGCGACCGCGTAGAGGATCATGGTGATCGAGGGCGGCAACAGGATGCCGAGCGTGCCGCCGGCCGCGATGATGCCGGCCGCGAATCCGCCGGAATAGCCGCGCCGCCGCATCTCGGGAATGCCGGCGCTGCCGATGGCCGAGCAGGTGGCGGGGCTGGACCCCGCCATCGCGGCGAACAGGCCGCAGGCGAAGACGTTGGCGACGCCGAGGCCGCCCGGCACCTTGTGCAGCCAGGCGTGCAGGGCCGAATAGAGATCGGCGCCCGCCCGCGACTTGCCGATCGCCGCCCCCTTCAGGATGAACAGCGGGATGGTCAGCAGGGTGATGCTCGCCATCTCCTCGTAGACGTTCTGGGCGACGGTGTCGAGCGAGGCGGCCGGCATGAACACCATCATGAACAAGGTCGCCACCAGCCCCAGCGCGAAGGCGATCGGAATGCCGGCGAACAGCACGCCGAAGGTGGCCGCCCCATAGAGCAGGCCGAGTTCGAGAGCACCCATCACCGTGCCTCCCCATCCGGCAGCAGCCGGTCGAGAATTTGCAGCAGAAGCTGGACGGCAAGCAGCGACATGCCGACCGCCATCAGCGAATAGGGGATCCACAGCGGCGGCGCCCAGGCGGATTGCGTCACCGTGCCGTCCTCCCACGCCTCATGGAACAGGGTCCAGGATTTCCAGGAAAAGAAGGTGCAGAACGCAAAGGAAGCGACGTCGGCCAGGAAGCGCCGGACCTTCTCCGCCGCGGGCGGCAGCAGTTCGGCAATCGCGTCGATGGCGACGTGGCCGCGCCGGGCCTGCACCCAGGCGGCCGACATGAAGGTCGCCCCGACCAGCAGGAACACCGCCATCTCGTCCTGCCAGTCGGCGGGATGATGGAACGCGTAACGCACCACCGCCTCGTGCGTCAGCACCAGCCCGGCGGCGACCACCGCCACAGCGCAGACGATCACCACCAGACGGTTGATCAGGGTCATCAGCCGTCCGACCGCCCGCAGCGCTGGGGAATGCAGGACCGGCTCCGCCCCGGATCCCAGGATCAGATTGCGTTCCGCCGTCGACATCAGACCTGCTCCGCCAGCTTCAGCAGACGGGCGCCGTCCTTGACGCGTTCGGAGAAATCCTTCCAGGCGGTGTCGCGGGCGATCGCGGTCCAGCGGCCGACCGCCTCTGCGGTCATGTCGGCGGTGGCGACCCCGGCCTTGCCGTAGATGGCGGCGATCCGCTCGTCATCCTCGCGGGCGGCCTTGTAGCCGAACTCCTCCATCTCCAGCCCGACGTCCTCGATCACCTTGCGCTGGTCGGGTGTCAGTCCGTCGAAGATGGTCTTCGACATCATCAGCGGTTCCATCATGAACCAATAGCTGTGGGCGCGGGGCACCGTCAGATGCTTCGACAGCTCCTCCAGCTTGAAGGAGATCAGGCTGGTGGAGGAGGTGATGGCGGCGTCCACCGCGCCGGTCTGCATGCCGGCGTAAAGCTCGTTCGACGGGATCGTGCTGACCGCCGCCCCGGCGGCCTTCAGCATCATGTCCATCTCGCGGCTGCCGCCGCGGATCTTCATGCCCTTGACGTCGTCGGGGTTCATCACCGCCCCGGCGCGCGACGCGGTGCCGCCGGCCTGCCAGATCCAGGTCAGCAGCTTGACCCCCTTCTGGTCGAGGATGCGGCTCATCTCCTCGCCGATCGGGGCGGTGCGCCACTTGCGGCCCTGCTCGTAACTGGTGACGAGGCATGGCATCAGCCCCAGGTTGGTCTCCGGCACCTCGCCGCCGGCATAGGGCAGCGGGTAGAGCGAGAGGTCGAGGGCACCCTTGCGCACCGCGCTGAACTGGGCCAGCGTCTTCATCAGCGAGGAGTTCGGATAAATCTCGAACTTCAGCGTGCCGGCGGTGCGCTTCTCCACCTCGGCGGCGAAGCGGCGCACGATGCGGTCGCGGAAATCACCTTCCTCCAGCGTCCCGCCGGGGAACTGGTGCGAGATCTTCAGCACCTTGGCGTCCGCCGCCCAACCGAGGCGGGAGGTGGCGATGATGGCGGGAGCGGCGAGCGCGGCGCCGACCACGGCGCGACGGGTGACGGACATGGGACAATTGCCTTTCCGGTGGGCGCATTGTCCCGGAACGCCGCACGCATCGGATTGCGGGCGTCGGTCGGGAACGGATGCGCCGAAGATGATGCGGCGATGCGGGCGTGGACGGCGGCCGGCCGTTCCGGCGGTCCCCGGTCAGGCAGAGGAGATCCGCTTTCTGGGCATCGTTTCCTCCTGTATCGCGGTTTGGCGTTTTTGCATGCGATTTCGTGTCTTATGTATACCGATATTTGTTCGTGAGGCCAATCATTTTTGATACGATGTATGCCTGGGCTGGGAAATCGTCTATGATCGCACCGCAAAATTCCCGGCGAAGGACGTGCGATGCCAGGAATGGCCAGGAATGGGCCAGGAGCAGGAATGAGCGACATCGGCAGCGACCGGACTGACGGCAGACAGAATCGTGCGGACCAACTCCGCATCCTGATCGAGGAGGACATCGCGTCGGGCCGCCTTCCCCCCGGTTCGCGGCTGGAGGAAAGCACCCTTGCGGAGCGGTTCAACGTCTCGCGGACCCCGGTGCGCGAGGCGCTGGCCCAGCTCGCCTCGGCCGGGTTGGTGGAGATGCGGCCGCGCCAGGGGGCGGTCGTCGCGACGCTGAGCCTGGAGGATATCGTGGAGATGTTCGAGGTGATGGCCAACCTCGAATCCCTGTGCGCCGAGCTGTGCGCCCGCCGGATGTCGGCCGCCGACCATGCCGCGCTGCTGGCCCTGCACCGGCGGTGCGAGGAGGTGATCGACAGCGGCGACACCGATGCCTATTACGAGGCCAACCGCCGGTTCCACGAGGCGATCTATGCCGGCAGCCACAACCGGCACCTGGAGGAGATGACCCGCTCCCTGCGCAACCGGGTGGCCGCCTACCGCCGGATCCAGCTCCGCCACCCCGGCCGGCTGCGGGCATCGTGGAAGGAGCATGACGCCATCGTGCAGGCGATCCTTGCCGGCGAGGCCGAGCGGGCGCGCGACCTGACCAAGGGACATATCGCCATCCAGGGCGACACCTTCACCGACTTCATGGCGCTTCTGCGGATGTCGCGTCTGAACGTGGCGTGAGGCCGGCACGGCGGACGGTGCCGGCGGAGGTTGGCTTGGGGAAAGCGGCTCTTCGGCGGCGCCAGCGCCCCGCCCCCAGCACGATCTCACCCTCGACGTGGCGCCCCTTGCAGTCCGACACGGCTCGGCTCCCAACAGCGTCCAGCCATTCCGCCGCGTGCCGGCACGCTTTGCAACAGAGCCCGATGTTCTATCGGGTCGCCAGAGCGGGCGGCCAGCGATGAACGAAGCCGGCCTCCCGCTCCAGCATCCGACCCAGGCGGATCAACCGCCGTTCCTCGCCCGGCCGGGCGATCAGCTGGATGCCGAAGGGCAGTCCGTCTCCACCGACCGGCAGGGTCAGGACCGGGAAACCGATCAGCGTGACGATGGCGGTGACACCGAGATAGTCGAGGATGGTCTCCACCGGCCGCCCGTCGATCACCGTCACCTCGCCATCCTCGTTCGGCCAGGGCAGCACGCCGCAGGCCGGGGCGGCCAATACGTCGATCTCCTCGAACAGGGCGACGAAGCGGCGGTAGAGCGCGGTGCGGGCGGTCTGCGCCGCCAGATAGGCGTCAGCGGTGATGCCGCTCCCCGCCTCGATGTTCCAGCGCACGGTGTCGGTCAGACTGTCGCCGTGACTGTCCAGCAGCGGGCCGTAGGCGTGACGGATCTGCGCGGCGCGCAATGTGCGGAAGGTCGCCATTGCATCACCGCAGTCGGGATGGCGGCGCGCCACCGGCCCGGCGGCCCGCTCCAACTGCTCGACCGCCGCGGCGAAGCGCTCCCGCACGGCGTGGGAGACGGTGGCGACGCCGAAATCGGCGGTGGCGCCCAGCCGAGTTTCCGACCCGTCATCGCGGTCGCCGAACAGCGAGGTCGGGTCGCGCAGATCGCTGCCGGCCATCGCCGACAACAGCAGCGCGCAGTCCGTGGTGTCGCGCGCCAGAACGCCATGCGTCGCCAGCGTGTCCCAACCCAGCGCGCGGCCGGGTGAAGGGATCAGCCCCGGCGTCGGGCGGATGGAGGCGACGCCACAAAAGCTCGCCGGCACCCTCACCGACCCGCCGAAATCGGTGCCGTGCGCCAGCGGGGCCATGCCGGCGGCGACGGCGACCGCCGATCCGCCGCTCGACCCGCCGGAGGTCAGCCGCGCGTCGAACGGGTTGCGCGTCGGTCCCGCCAGACGGTTGCGGCAGATGGCGCCGAAGCCGAATTCCGGCGTGTTGGTCTTGCCGATGACGATGCCGCCGGCCGCCTCGATCCGCGCCACCGCGATGTCGCTGGTGGACGGCACATGGTCAGCATGGAGCGCCGAGCCGTAGGTCGTGCGGATGCCGGCGGTGTCCGTCAGGTCCTTCACCACCACCGGCAGGCCATGCAGCGGGCCGGCGGACCGGCCCGTCCGCGCCAGCGTCGCGTCCAGTTCCGCGGCCCGGGCCAGCGCCTCGTCCGCGGCGACGGTGATAAAGGCGCAAAGATCGGGATCGGCTGCGGCGATCCGGTTCAGATGCGCCTCCATCACCGCGCGTGCCGGAAGCTCCCCACCGGCCAGACGCGCCGCCAGGGCCGCCGCGCCGTCCTGCCACAGACCGTCGCTCTGCACAGACATTCATCGATCTCCCAGCCACTGTCCCGGCGATGGCGCCAAAAGCGGCAACTGCATCCGGCCGCCGCTCAAGATGACGGCATAACCCGATTCCGCGCTTCAGGCAACGCACTCCAAAACGTACTTATCATACTGTAATATATGAAAAACACTGAAATCGGCATGCTGTTTGCTTAGGGAGGACGCATAAAACGGAAACGCGAAAGGGATGGTACAGCCATGGTCAGCGCTTCGCCCAACGGCCCGACTTCCCCACGCGGGCAGACGCTCCTCCTGGATGGGATCACCCAACGCTACGGTGTCTCACTCGCCGTCGACGGGGTCACGCTCGACATCCGCGGCGGCGAACTGGTGGCCCTGCTCGGCCCGTCGGGCTGCGGCAAGACGACCCTGCTCAGGATCATCGCCGGCTTCCTGGCCCAGACCAAGGGCCATGTGATGGTCGGCGGGCAGAGCGTTGACGGCCTGCCACCCAACCGCCGGTCGGTCGGCATCGTCTTCCAGAACTATGCGCTGTTTCCGCACATGACGGTGGCCGAGAACGTCGCCTACGGGCTGGACGCGCGCGGCGTCGACCGCGCCACCCAGCGCAGCGAGGCGCAGCGCATGCTGGACCTGGTGAAGCTCGGCCATCTGGGCGACCGCACCCCGCGCCAGTTGTCCGGCGGACAGCAGCAGCGCGTGGCACTGGCCCGTGCGCTGGCGGTGAACCCGTCGATCCTGCTGCTGGACGAACCCTTCGCCGCGCTGGACAAGAACCTGCGGTTGGACATGCAGATCGAAGTGAAACGGATCCAGCGCCTGTCCGGCATCACCACCATCCTCGTCACCCACGACCAGGAAGAGGCGCTGTCGATGGCCGACCGTGTCGCGGTGCTGAGCCAGGGCCGCCTGGAACAATTCTCCCCGCCGACCGAGATCTACGACGCGCCCGACAGCCTGTTCGTCAACACCTTCGTCGGTTCGGCCAACCTGCTGGGCGGGGTGCTGGTCGACAGCGACCGCAGCGCCGGCCGGGTGCGGCTGGATGCCGGCGGGCTGATCGAGACGCGCGCGCCCAAGGACGACCTGCGGCCAGGTTCCCGCGTCACCGTCTGCCTGCGCCCTGAACATCTGAGCGTCGATCCGGCCGCGACCGATGCCGACACGCTGAACGGCGTGGTGGAGATGGGGCTGCCGCTGGGCGCCACCGTCGTCCATGAGATCCGCGTCGGCGACGGCACCGCCGTCAAGGTGTCGGAACCGCGCATCCAGCGCGCCGACCTGCTGGCCCCCGGCACGCCGGTACGGCTGGCGCCGGTGGCCCCCCGCCTCGCCTCGGTCTTCGCCGCGGCCTGACCTGCTTATTGCCCCTTAGATCCGCCCACCTCCTCTCACCTTCAGGAGTGAACGATGCTGCTGACTCGCCGCAACCTGATGCAGACGGCGCTGACGCTGGGTGCCATGCACGCCTTCCCCGGCCTGACCTGGGCGCAGGCGCGCCCGCTGGTCTTCGCGACCTTCACCGGCAGCTGGGAGGAAGCCCACAAGGCGGTGCTCGTCCCCGCCTTCCGCAAGGCGGCGGACAACGCCAACATCGTCCTCGACCCGATGCTGTCGGTCGACCAGATCGCCAAGGTCAACGCCGCCAAGTCGAACCCGCCGATCGACGTCATGCTGCATGATCCGGGCCCGGCGCTCCAGGCCATCGCGCAGGACCTCGTCGAGCCCTATCCGGTCGAAAAGAGTGCCTACTACAAGGACCTGATCCCGGCTGCGCAGGTCCCGATGGGACCGTCGCCCTTCTTCCAGGTGGTGGGCATCACCTACAACCCGGAAACGGTCAAGACGCCGCCGACCTCCTGGGCCGACCTGTGGAAGCCGGAATTCAAGGGCCGCGTCGGCATCACCAACCTGAACTCGACGCTCGGCACCGGCTTCATGGTGGAACTCGCCAAGATGCATGGCGGGTCGGAGGCCAACATCGACCCGGCCTTCAAGGCGATCGAGGCGCTGCGCCCCAGCCTCGCCGCCGTCGCCGCCAACCCCGGACAGCTCGCCACCCTGTTCCAGCAGGGCCAGATCGACATCTCGCCCGGCAACTTCAACGCCATCCAGATCCTGAAGGCGCGCGGCGTGCCGGTGGAGTTCGTCATCCCGAAGGAAGGCGCCATCGCCTTCAAGACGACCATCCACATCGTCAAGAACTCCCCCAACAAGGAGCTTGCCTTCAAGCTGATCGAAGCCGCCCTGTCGCCGGAGGTGCAGGCCACGCTGATGGAGGAGCCCTATCTGATCGTGCCGACCAACACCAAGGTCGCGATCAAGGGCGAGCTGGCCAAGACGCTGGCCAAGGATCATGCCGAGATCGCGAAGAAATTCGTGTTCCAGGACTGGGCCAAGATCAACGAGCAGCGTGCCGCCTGGATCGAGCGGTTCAACCGCGAAATCCGCGTCTGACCATCCCACAAACCCGCCAGCCGGAGGAGGCGCCCCATGGCCGCGACGTTGCGCGACGTCACCACCTACGACCTGAAGCTCGCGGCTCCGCTGGCGGCGGGCTTCGTCCTGTTCTTCGTCACGCCGCTGGTGATCCTGCTGGCGCTGAGCTTCCAGACCGACCAGCAGGGCGGCCATTACGGGCTGACCCAATATGTCAATTTCCTGGGCGACAGCTTCAGCCTGGGGGTGCTGGGCTCCACCCTGTGGCTGGGGGTGAAGGTGACGGTGCTGACCCTGCTGCTGGGCTATCCGGTGGCATGGCTGCACCAGCGCTCCCCCGGCTGGGCCAGGGGGCTGATCATGCTGCTGGTGCTGCTGCCGCTGCTGACCAGCGTTGTGGTCCGCACCTTCGCCTGGGTGGTCATCCTGGGCCGCCAGGGCATCGTCAATGCCACGCTGGCCTGGCTCGGGCTGATCGACACCCCGCTGAAGCTGCTCTACACCGACGGCGGGGTGGTGGTGGCTCTGGCGCAGGTGCAGATGCCGCTGATGGTGCTGCCGATCATCACCGCGCTCAGCCGCATCGATCCGAATCTCGCCGATGCCTCGTCGGTGCTGGGGGCCGGGCATTGGCGGACCTTCCGCAAGGTCATCCTGCCGCTGTCGCTGCCGGGCATCGTCGCCGGCTGCCTGCTGACCTATGCCGCGGCGATCACCGCCTTCATCACCCAGAGCCTGATCGGCGGCGGGCAGATGCTCTTCATGCCGATGTACATCTACCAGCAGGCCTCCACCCTGCAGAACTGGCCCTTCGCCGCGGCGATCTCCATCGTCTTCCTGGTGTCGGTGCTGGTGGTGGTGTCGATCTTCAACGCGCTGGGCCGCCTGTCGCGCGGCTATGCCAACGCCTGACCAGGGGAGGCAGCGATGTCCAATATTGCCGGTCGCCGCATCGACCTCGACGCGCTCAGCTTCCGCATCGTCATGACCGGGATCGCGCTGATGGCCCTGGTCCTGCTGGTCGCGCCGACTGTGGTGGTGATCTGGGTGTCCTTCACCAGCGGCTATTCCCTGAAATTCCCGCCGCCCGGCTATTCGCTGCGCTGGTATGGGGAGCTGTGGAATGCCTGGCAGCTCCAGTTCGCCATGATGAACAGCCTGAAGGTGGCGGCCTGGGCGACCGGCCTGTCGGTCCTGCTCGGCGTCTCCGCCTCGCTCGGCATCGCCCGCTCGCCGACGCTGACCGCCAAGGTGCTGGACAGCCTGTTCCTGTCGCCGCTGGTGCTGCCGGCGCTCGCCTTCGGCCTGTCGTCGCTGATGTTCTTCTCGATGATCGGGGTGCCGGTGTCGCCGCTGACGCTCATCATCGGCCACACCGTGGTGTCCGTGCCCTTCGTGGTGCGCAACACGGTGGCGTCGCTGGCCCAGATGAACCCGTCGCTGCTGGAGGCCTCGTCCAGCCTGGGGGCCGGGCGCTGGTACGGCTTCCGCCGCGTCACCCTGCCGCTGATCCGACCCGGCATCATGGCCGGCGGCTTCATCGCCTTCATGGCGTCCTTCGACAACGTCCCGGTCTCGCTGTTCCTGCGCGACGCCGCCACCGACATGCTGCCGATCCGCATGTGGCAGGATCTGGAAGGCCGGCTGGACGTCACCGTCGCGGCGCTGTCCGGCGTGCTGATCGTCGCCACCATCGCGCTGATGCTGGTGATGGAACGTGCCGCCGGCCTGTCCAAACGGTTGACCTGACCCGTGTCATACACCCAAAAAGAGAGAAACCCCGTAGGGCGTGAACTTGAAGGGCAGATGGAGATGGCGGTCGAGGTCGGTGACGACGAAGCGGAACGGAACGATATCGAGGAAGCGGGCCTGCTCTTCGGCATAGCCGGCCGCGCGCAGCCAGTCGCCGACATGGAACAGCACCTCGTGCGGGCCTTCCGCGATGCCCTCGCCGCGCACGGTTGGATGGTCGAGCTGTCCGTTGGCGCCGAGTTCGCCCGCCGCCAGCAATTGGCGTTCCGGGGTCAGTGCGTAAAGCTCCACCCTCATGCCATGGGCCGCGACGCCACGCGCCACGTCCACGCCATGGATCGAAACTCCGCCCGCCATGCCGCCTCCCTCTTCGATTCACCGCGATGGTAGCCGAGACGGCAACCGCGGCGCCAGTTCCACGGCTTCCCCCCCTCCTCCCGGCGCTGGCCGGCATGACCGGCTTGCAGGCGCTGGTGGCGCTTGCCCTGTTCGCACCGGGGGTACTGGCGCCCCGATTGGGGATCGATCCGGCGGGGCTGGGCCTGTTCACCACAACCGGCTTCGCGGTCGGGATGGCGGCGTCGCTGTACGGGGGCGTGCTGGCCGGGCGTCTCGGGCCTTTCCGGGTCGCCAGCCTCTGTGCGGCGGCGGTCGCTGCCGCCATGCTGTGCGCGATGACGGGTGGGAGCGCCGCAGGGCTGCTGGCCGCGGGAATCGCCATCGGCCTTGCCTGCGGACCTGAAACACCGGCCAGTGCCGCGATCCTCGGCCGGCTGGTTCGGGAAGCCGACCGGCCGATGGTGTTTTCCGTCCGCCAGACAGGCAACCAGATCGGCGCCATGGCTGGATCGCTTGCTCTGCCGCTTCTGGCCGTCGCCCTGGATCCCCGTGCCGGCTATGCGGTCATCGCCATGCTGGCGCTGGCCTGCATTCCGGTCTTCGAGCGGCTGCGGCCTGTCTATGATCCGTTGACCCGCAATGCCGCCGCCGGTTTCGGCCTGGCTACGGCGATTCAACTGCTGCGCGGTGACCCGGCGCTGCGACGGATGGCGCTGGCAGCCGTCCCCTATTCCGCCAGCCAACTGACGCTGAACGGCTTTTTTGTGGTCTTCGCGGTGGCGGACCTGGGGCTGGAGCATGTGTCCGCCGGGGTGGCGCTGGCTGCCGGTCAAGCCGGCGGACTGGTGGGACGGCTCGGCTGGGGTGTGGTGGCATCGCGCTGGATGGCGCCACGCCGGCTGGTTGGCCTGCTGGGGCTGGGCATGGCCGCAGCATCGATCCTGGTGGGATGGGCCGGAGCCTCCCTGCCCTTCCCGGTGCTGGCAATCGCGACCTTCCTGTTCGGACTGACCGCCAGCGGCTGGAACGGCGTGTTCGTGGCCGAGGTCGCAAGGCTGGCGCCCGCCGGCCGCATCGGCGAGGCAACCGGCGCCGTCATGGTGGGCGGCTTTGCCGGGCTGATCGCCGGACCGATCCTGCTGGTCGCCGCCGCCGCGGTCAGCGACCTCGCCACCGGCTATATCGCCGTGGGTCTGCTGGCGGCGCTGGCCGGCCTCAGCCTTCTCGGAGACAAGCGATGACCAATCCTCCGCGTGCGCGCGCCATTGCCGAAGCCGTGCGCACCGGCCGCAGCGGCGCCCGCGCCGAAACAGAAGCGGCGCTGGCCCGCATCGCCACCGGCAATCCGGCGCTGAACGCCTTCGTCTCCGTCGATGAGGCCAAGGCACTGGCCGAGGCGGATGCCATCGACCGCCGGCTGGCCGCCGGAGAAAAGCCGTTGCTGGCCGGTGTCCCGGTCGCGGTCAAGGACACCATCTGGGTCGCCGGCCGCCGCGTCACCCAAGGGTCGCGCCTGTTCGCGGACTTCCGGGCTCCGGCTGACGCCATCGCGGTGGAGCGCCTGCGCGCGGCCGGTGCCGTCATCGTCGGGATGGCCAACAGCTCCGAATTCGCCTGCAAGGGCGTCACCACCAACCCGCTGTTCGGGCCGACGCGCCATCCGCAGGATCCGACCCTGACCCCCGGTGGGTCGAGCGGCGGGCCTGCCGTGGCGGTGGCGGGCGGGCTGGTGCCGCTGGCGCTCGGCACCGATGCCGGCGGGTCGAGCCGCCGCCCGCCCGCCCATGTCGGTGCGGTCGGGTTCAAGCCGTCCCTCGGCGCCATCCCCTACGGCCCCGGCTTCACCGAACCCTTCACCGGCATCGCCGTGATGGCCCCGATCGCCGCCGATGTCGCCGATGCGGCGCTGATGTTCGAGGCGCTGTGCGGTCCCGATCCGCGCGATCCCGAGTCCGTCGCCGTCGCCCCTGCGGACACCCGACCGCCCGAAGGCCTGACCATCGCCTACAGCCCCCGCTTCGGCCTGGATGCACCGGTCGACGAGGATGTGCGGCGGGCCGTCGAAAGCGCGGTGGACGCGCTGGAACGGGTGGGGGGGCGCATCGTCCGGCGCGATCCGGCTTGGCCGGCCGGGGTGACGGAAACGGCGCTGATGCCCTTGCAGCATGCCGGGCTGGCCGCCCTCCACGGCGACGCCTTCCGCCGCGACCCGACGCTGTTCGATCCCGACATCGCCGTGCAGATCGAACGCGGCCTGACCCTGACGGGGGCGGAGGTCGCGGCGGCGCAGTTGCTGGGGGTGGAGGTCGCACGCGCGCTCGCCGCCTTCTTCACCGACGCGGACCTGCTGATTGGCCCGACGACGCCCTGCGTTGCCTGGCCGCTGGACCGGCTGGGTCCGGAGACCATCGGAGGGCAGGCGGTGCCGCCGCGGGCCCATGCCGTCTTCACCCCGCTGTTCAATCACGCCAAGGTTCCGGCGATCAGCCTGCCCTGCGGCATCGGCCGTGACGGGCTGCCCGTCGGGATGCAGGTTGTCGCCCCACGCGGGCGGGACCGCCGGGTGCTGCGTTTCGCCGCCCATATTGAAACGGTGCTCGCCGCCGGCGGGCAAGGACACCCCGGATGAGCATGGACAACGACGTTCCCAGAGACGCCTCCGAAACCGAAGCTGCGCCCCGCCGCCGCCGTACGGTGCCGCCGCCGCCGCTGGCGGAGATGGCGGTGGAACGCCTGCGCGCCATGATCATCTATGGCGAACTGCCGCCGTCGGCCCGCCTGATCGAGCCGGAGCTGAGCGAGAAGCTCGGCATTTCCCGCACGCCCCTGCGCGAGGCGCTGAAGCTGCTGGCGGCCGACGGGCTGGTGATGCTGCGTCCGAACCGCAACGCCATCGTTGCCCCGCTCAACGCCGACGAACTGATCCACCTGTTCGAGGCCGAGGGCTGCATCGAGAGCTTCGCCGCGAGGCTGGCCGCCGAACGCATGACCGCCGCCGACCTGCGCCGTCTGCGCAGCTTCCAGGACAGGATCGAAGCGTTGCAGGGGGCCGGGGTGCTTGAGGAGTATTTCTCCATCAACCAGAAGATCCACCGGCTGATCGTGTCCGGCGCCAAGAATCCGGCATTGGTGGATGCACATGACCGGCTGCTCGGCCGGCTGGCGCGGGCACGCTATTTCGCGCTGGGCGCCCAGGGCCGCTGGAAGGAGTCGGTGCTGGAACACCGCGAGATCCTGGCGGCGATGGAGGCCCGCGACGGCGAGACCGCCCAGCGCCTGTTCATGCACCATGTCGGCCGCACCGGCGAGGTGGTGGCCGCCGCCTGCGCCTCGCCCAGGGCACGGCGGGCGGTGTAACGACCACCGCCCGCCGGACCGTCAGAACGGCAGGACCGGCGCCGGGGCGCTCTTGGGACGGGCGGGGGCCGGCAGGCCGCAGGGCAGGAACCGGCCGCGGCCGGGCCGGGCCAGAAGCGCGCCGTCGCGGCACACCACCGCCCCGCGCGAGATCGTCGCCACCGGCCAGCCGGTGACCTCCATTCCCTCATAGGGGGTGTAGTCCACATTGTGGTGCAGCATGGCGTTGGTGACGGTCACCCGCCGGCTCGGGTCCCACAGGGCGATGTCGGCGTCGGCCCCGACCGCGATGGTGCCCTTGCGCGGATGCAGCCCGTACATGCGGGCCGGGTTGGTGGCGGTCAGCTCCACGAACTTGGTCAGCTCCATCCGCCCGGTCATCACGCCGGCGGAGAACAGCAGCGGCAGGCGCGTCTCCACCCCCGGAATGCCGTTCGGCACGCAGCGGAAGGGCGCCTGTTCGCCATGGACCTTCTTGCCGCCCGGACCATCGAAATGGAACGGCGCATGGTCGGATGAGAAGACCTGGAAGGTGCCGCCGGTCAACCCGTCCCAGATGACGGCCTGATTGGCGGCATCGCGCGGCGGTGGGGAGCAGATGCACTTGGCTCCGTCGAAGCCATCGCCGCCCAGATCGTCGGCGGTGAGGAACAGATATTGCGGACAGGTCTCGGCATAGATCCGCAGGCCGCGCCCCTGGGCCCAGCGGATCTGCTCCACCGC
Organism: Azospirillum sp. TSH100; assembly: GCF_004923295.1. Classification (NCBI taxonomy): domain Bacteria; kingdom Pseudomonadati; phylum Pseudomonadota; class Alphaproteobacteria; order Rhodospirillales; family Azospirillaceae; genus Azospirillum; species Azospirillum sp. TSH100. The sequence continues at coordinate 50,401 of NZ_CP039637.1, read as the reverse complement.
GTCGGCGCCGGAGACATGGACGATCAGGATCGGCACGTCGACCAGTTCGGCCAGCGAGATGGCGCGGTGGGTGGCCTCGCGCTCCGCGACGCGCGGGCGGGAGACGCCATGGAAGAAGGGCGCCGTCTGCCCGGCGCGTTCAAGCTTTTCGGTCAGCCAGGCGATGCAGTCGGCGTTCTCCGCATGCATCATCACCATGGCGCCCTCGCTGCGGGCGATGTCCAGAACCTCCAGGATCTGGCGGTCGTTCAGCTTCAGCGCGTCATAGGTCATGTAGATCTTGAAGGACGTGTAACCCTCGCGGATCAGCGCCGGCAACTCCTGCCCCAGAACCTGTTCGGTCGGATCGGTGACGATCAGGTGGAAGGCGTAGTCGATGACCGGCTTGCCGGCCGCGCGCCGGTGATAGTCGTCCACCGCCTCGCGCAGCGACCGGCCCTTCTCCTGGCAGGCGAAGGGAAGCACCGTGGTGGTGCCACCGAATGCGGCGGAGCGGGTGCCGGTCAGGAAATCGTCGGCCATCACCGAACCGTCGCCGGTCGGCTGGTCGAAATGGACATGTCCGTCGACGCCGCCGGGCAGGACCAGCAGCCCGGCCGCGTCGATCTCCTCACCTCCGGGGGCGAGGCCGGCGCCCAGCGCGGCGATCGTCCCGCCGCGCACGCCGACATCGGCCTTGAACACGTCCGACGCGGTGGCGACCGTGCCGTTGCGGATGACCAGATCGAATTCCATGCTCGCCTCCCCTGTTTCAGCCATCAGCCATCTGCGGTCAGCCGTGCAGTTCCCGGAACAGGCTGCCCCAGCCCTCGACACGGCGGGTGTCGACGCCGGTCATGCGCAGCGCCTTCCACACCACGGTGGACACGGTGTCGTAGACGGGGATGCCCAGCGCCTTTTCCACCCGCTCGGCCACCGGGGCGCCGCGCATGTTGGTGCAGATGATGGCGATGGCCTCCGGCTTTGCCGCCGCCACTTCGGCGCACATGCGCTCGATCCGCTCCTCGGTGATCTCGGAGAAGGAGAAGTTGCCGCGGTCGTTCAGATGGCGCTCCGCCACGACTTCAAAGCCGGCGGCATTGTAGTTGGCGACCATCCGCTCCTGGATTTCGTCGAGATAGGGGCTGACGATGGCGAAGCGCTTGCGGCCCGTCGTCTCCAGAATCTCGTTCAGCGCCAGCATGGAGGTGCAGGCCGGGATGCCGGTCTCCGCCGCGATGGTGCTGCACAGCCGCTCGTCGGCATCGAAGCCGAGCCAGCCGGCCGAGGTGCCGTTCCAGCCGATCACGTTCAATTTCGCGTCGGCCAGCAGGCGGGCGGCGTCGAGGAAGGGCGCATCGGTGAACTGGTCCAGCGCCGCGGCGCGCAGCGAGATCTCCTTGACGGTGAAGCGGCCGAAATGGGCCGACACCTCCGGCAGCCCGCTCAGCATGGCGGAGGTCACCGGTTCGAGAACCGTGTTGGAGGACGGGGTCAGCATCCCCAGGAGGACGCGCTTGGTCAGGTCGGGCATGCTCATGTTCGGTCCTTATCGCTTCAGGCGTTTCTTGTTTTCAGGGTTTGACGGGTTCAGGCCCGCGCCCACAGCGCGCGGGCGGCCTCGTCGGCCTCGATGCAGATCCGCTCCAGGTCGGCGCGCAGCAGGCGGCCGTCCTCGACCAGGATTTCGCCATCGACCATCACCATCTCCACGTCGCGGCCCTGGCCGGTGTGGACCAGCGTGCCGAGCGGGTTGATCTGCGGGCGCAGGTGCGGACGGCGGCTGTCGAACACCACCAGATCGGCGCATTTGCCGACGGTCAGTGCGCCGATCCGGTCGGCCATGCCGACGGCCTCGGCCCCGCCCAGCGTCGCCATGCGGAAGACGTCTGCCGGCTGCCAGTCGGCGGTGACGCCGCCGCGGCCGATGCGGGCGATGGCGAGCGCCCAGCGCATTGTCTCCACCATGTCGCCATGCTGGGTGTCGGTGCACAGCGCCAGATTGACCCCCGCCGCCTTCAGGGCTGGGGTCGGCGCGAGTCTGCCGGATGCGGCGTTGCATTTGGGCACATGCACCGCATGGGCGCCGGCATGGGCCAGCCGGGTGATGTCGTCGTCATCGACATGGAGGCAATGGGTGGCGAGAAGCCGGTCGTTCAGCATCCCGGTTTCTTCCAGCAGGGCCGCGGGAGAGAGGCCGGTGGAGGCGCGGACGCGCTCCACCTCCACCCGGCTCTGTGCCAGATGGGTGTTGACGCGCATGCCGCGGGCCGACGCCTCGGCGGCAAGTGTCCGCAGGAAGCCGGGGGAACAGGTGTCCGGCGCATGGGCGGCCATCTGCACCGCGATGCGCCCATCCAGAGCCCCGTGCCAGCGGTCGTGCAGGTCGAGCGTCCGGCGCAGCAGATCCTCGCCGATCCCGGCATCGAAGCGCCATTCCCCTTGCGGCACGCGGGCGAAATCCACGTCATGCACCCGCCAGCCGGCATGGACCCGCAGCCCCAGCTCGGCGACGGCCTCCAGCGTCGCCTCGGCATGGACGAAATGGTCGCAGACCAGGGTGGAGCCGGACAGCAGCGCCTCGGCCACGCCGAGCCGGGCGAGCGCCCGCGCCTCCTCCGGCGTGGCGTCGGTCCCCTTGGGAACGCCGGGGGTGTAGGACGGGGCGAAGCCGAGGTCGGCGGCGACGCCGCGCACCATCACCAGCACCGCATGGAGGTGGGCGTTGACGAAGCCCGGCGTCACCAGCCGGCCGGAACGGTGCAGCGTGCGCTCGGCCGCCGGCAACCCGGCGGAGAGCGGAGCCAGATGGGCGATCCGGCCGTCGCGGATGCCGATGGCGGCGTCCTCGATGATGCCCAGCATCGGGTCGCCGGTGATGGCGGTGACGCCGGTCAGCAGCAGGTCGAGCGGGGGCCGGGTCGGGAGTCGAGTTGGGGGCGCGGCCGGGGTCATGCCGTCGCACCCAGCCGGCTGGCCGCCAAGGAGTCCGGACGTGCCTCCCTGCGCTGCTGCATCCCCTCCTCGCGGATCAGGTTCAGGATGTGGCGTTTGTGGTCGTTGAACTGCCGGCTGGTGATGTCGCGCGGGCGCGGCAGGTCGAGGTCGATCAGCTCGCGCACCCGTCCCGGCCGGCTGGTCAGGACGGCGACCTGGGTGCCCAGCACCAGCGCCTCGTCCACGCTGTGGGTGACGAAGACGATGGTGCAGCGCTGCTTCTGCCAGATGGCGACCAGTTCCTCCTGCATGTCCATCTTGGTCTGGGCATCCAGCGCCGCGAACGGCTCGTCCATCAGGATGACCTGCGGGTTCAGCAGCAGGGCGCGGGCGATGCCGACACGCTGGCTCATGCCGCCCGACAGTTCGGCCGGGAAATGGTTCTCGAAGCCGCGCAGGCCCACCATGTCGATGTATTCCTGCGCCGCGGCCCGGCGGTCGGCCTTGCGCCAGCCCTTCAGCCGCAGATGGAAGGCGACGTTCTCCCATACCGGCAGCCAGGGCATCAGGTTGGCCTGCTGGAAGACCATGCCGCGGTCGGCACCCGGTCCGTCCACCGGCTTGCCGCCGACCGTCACGCTGCCGCCGGTCGGCTTCTCGAAACCGGCGATCATGTTGAGCAGCGTTGACTTGCCGCAGCCCGACGAGCCCAGCAGGCAAAGGAACTGGTTCGGTTCCACCGAAAGGCTGACATCGTCGATGGCCAGCAGATCGCGCTTGCGCTTGGCGTCACGGAAAATCTTGGTGATGTTCTTCAGCTCGATGGAGGCCATGGCGTCAGCCCTCCCGGCTTTGCAGGGTGGATCCGTGCTGCCAGTGCAGCGCCACGGACATCAGGAGCTTGATCAGGCCGTCGGTCGCGTAGCCGAGCAGGCCGATGCTGGCCATGGAGGCGAGCACGAGGTCGTAGCGCAGGAAATAGTAACTGTCCCACAGCACGTACCCCAGCCCGCTCTTGACCGCGACCATCTCCGCCGTGACCGTGAGCATCCAGGCGGCGCCGATGCCGATGCGCAGCCCGGCGAAGATGCTGGGCAGGGCCGCCGGGAACACCACATGGCGCAGAAGCTGCTGCTCGGTGGCGCCCATCATGGAGGCGGCGCGGATCAGGTTGCGGTCGGCCGTCTTCACCCCGTGGATGGTGTTCATCAGGATGGGGAAGAAGGCACCGAGGAAGACCAGGAAGATGGCCGGCTTGTTGGCGATCCCGAACCAGATGATCGCCAGCGGAATCCAGGACACCGGCGGAACCGGGCGCAGCATCTGGATGGTCGGCTCCACCGTCCGTTCGACCCAGCGCCACCAGCCGATGGCGATGCCCAGCAGGATGCCGCTGGCCGCCGCGATGCCATAGCCGGCGGCGACCCGCAAGGCGCTGGACAGCGCGTCGGCCAGCCAGCGCCCGCTGTTGGCCTGTGCGGTCTCGTCGAAGCCGAACACCCAGTCGCCCCACGCATGCAGCACCACCGTCGGCGGCGGCAGCAGCGCCGCGGGCAGAAGGCCGGAGCGCGACACGGCTTCCCACGCCCCCAGGATGAAGAGGGGAACGACAGCACGTTCCCAGGATTTCCATATCGCCGTCATGAACCGGTCTCCTGTCCCATAAAACATCTGGCCTGATGCAGCCGGTTGCGGATCAGAATCCCAGCTCGGTCTTCGGCTTGTTCGTGACGGTCTCCAGGAACCTGTAGTCGAGGTTCTTTTCGGCAGCGGCGGAGACGTCGTGGCTGATGTATTTCAGGTCGCGCATCATCGCGGCGATGGCCAGCGTGCTGTCCTTGTGCATGGCATAGTCGGGCGAGGCGTTCTTCAGCGCTTCCGCGGCGACCGTCTTGTCCATGCCGGTGTACTTGTTGATGGTGTCGATCCAGGCGCCCTTGTCCGCCTTCAGCTTGTCGACCAGTGCCACGACGGACGCGACGGTCGCCTCGACCGCCTTGGGATGCTCCTTGATCACGTCGGACCGGGTGACGATCAGGTTGGTCAGGTTGCCGGCGGCCTGATCGTAGGGAAGCGTGAAGTGCCGGCCCACCCCGCTGCCGCGGATCTGCGAGGCGAAGGGCTCGACCGTGCAGATCACGTCGACCTCGCCGCGCTGGAGGGCGGCGGCATGGTCGGACGGGTTCGGGATGTTGACGAACTGCACGTCCTTGTTGGCGTCGATGCCGTTCTTCAGGAAGGCGCCCCGCATGTGGATGTCCTGGGCGTTCCCGCGCGACGCAGCGACGCGCAGCGGCTCTCCCTTCGCCTTGCGATCGGCAATCAGCGCCTTCAGCCCGGCCCAGTCGTCCGCCTTCAGATCGATCCCCTTGGCGGTCAGAATCTCCGAGCCGCCATTCACCTGACCGGAGATGGCCACCACGTCGAACCCTTTGTCGAGCGCGGTGATGTAGTGGAGGTAGGTGACCTGCGCCACATCGATGCTCTTGGACACCAACGCCGTCAGCACGTCGTTGCCGGAATTGAAGTTAATGGCTTCGATCTTGACGCCCGTCGCCAAATCCGGCGTCAGCGCCATCGGCAGGCAGTGAGCGCATTTGGCGAATCCCAGCTTCACCGCTTCCGTGTCGGCGGCTTGGGCGGTCACGGCAGCCGCGGACAGGGCGAGGACCACGCTGGTGACGGCGCCAAACGTGAAGGATCGAAGCGACATGGGCAAAATTCCCTGATGCGGTTGCGATGATCCGTCAGTCGCAAGCTGCGTGCCAAATTGTATACAATATGGGGATTTGAAATTTAATAAGTTAAATCAATGCTTTATATCAATATGTGATGAACATGTGCGATCGTCCGCTCTTGCCCTGTTTTTAAGCGCATGGCATCGTTCGCGCATCACTGCACAATCCTTCAGCACAATGGGCATCGCCGGATCGACCATGGACACCGTGAAGACCGCCAAGGCCTCCGCCGGGCCGATCCGCCGTGAAACACTGCATCACGGCGCCGTCGCGGAACTGCGCGCGATGATCCTTTCCGGCGAATTGCGTCCGGGCAGCCGCGTACCGGAGGTCCAGCTGTGCGAGCAGCTCGGGGTATCCCGCACGCCCTTGCGGGAAGCGCTGCGCGTCCTGGCGGCGGAGGGGCTGGTGGAACTTCGCCCGCACCGCGGCGCCGTGGTGACGCTCATCGATCCAAAGGAAATCGCCGCCGTCTTTGAAGTCATGGAGGTGCTGGAAGCGCTTGCGGGCGGGCTTGCCTGCCAGAGGGGCACGGTGGAGGAGTTCGCCGAACTTGAGCGGCTCCATGCGCTGCTTCATGCCCAGTTCGAGGCCGGCGACCGGCTGGCTTACTTCATGACCAATCGTCAGATACACGCCTGGATCGTCGCAATGGCGCGCAACCCATCCCTGGAAGTCACCTATGCCGGCTTCGCCTCAAAGATCCTCCGCGCCCGGTCGCTGGCCAATTATGATGCCAACCGCTGGCGCGACTCCCTGAGCGAACATGAGAGCTTCATGGTGGCGCTCCGGCGGCGCGATGCAGCGGCGGCCGGCAGTCTCCTGGCAAACCATTGCGGCCACACCGCGGATGCCGTCCTCGCCGCGCTCAATCTCAATGGAATCGAACGCTGATCCTCTGCAGGCGCCCAAAACTGCCCCCACTGCTGGGGGCGGATGTCCCGGCAGTCCAAAGGGTTCCGTCGCAAGAAGGCCCCGCGCCGGGCGCCTTCGTCCGCGGGACGCGGGATGTGGTCGCTGCGCTGAAACACCGCATCGGCCGCGAAGGCCGTAAGTTGTACGACCTGATCGACCGCGCAGGGCTGGCGAGCGCGGCCTGACGGCCGGATTTTCAAGCTTAAACTTGACCGAGGTCAATGACGTCAGGCGGTTACCGGCTTTCATGGGCGGCGGAATGACCGATGAGGAGGGAAGCCGCCCATGCGCGATCCCGATGCCGCACAGACTGTTTCCACCCCGACTGTTTCCGAAGACCGCGCCCGCCGGTTCGAGACCGGGCTGAGCCGGGCCGGGCTGGGGCTGGTGCCCAGGCTGGGGCGGCGGGCCAGCGACGCCCTGCTCGCCCGGCTGCTGCGGCTGCTGGCCGACCGGCATCCGCGCGCCTTCGAGGCTCTGCGCGAAATGCCGGACGCCAGCGTGCTGATCGAGCCGGTGGACGCGCCGGTGGCGCTGCTGATGCGCGTCGGCCGTGATCTGTCGCTGCATGCCCTGCCCCGTGGCGTGCATGGTGCGGATGAGGCGGCGGCCGATGCCGTGGCCGACGCGGTGATCCGCGGGCCCTATGCCCGGCTGCTCGACCTGCTGGAGGGACGGATCGACGGCGATGCGCTGTTCTTCCGGCGTGAACTGAGCATTTCCGGTGACACGGCGCTGATCCTAGCACTTCGCAACACGCTGGACGGCGAGGACGAGATGGATCTGGTGGCCGACGCCGCTTCCATCGCCGGGCCGCTGGCCCGCGCGCTCCCGGTGCTGCGGCGGAACGCCGGGCCGGTGCTCGACCGGATCGAGGCTGCCCGCCGGCTGCTGCCGCCGCCGCTGCGGCGCGGGATCGAGCGGGTCGAGGCGCGCATCACCGGGACGCTGCCCGGATCGGGGATGTAGGGAACCATGGACAATTTCGAGCTGATCTGCCCGGCGGGGACGCCGGCCGCCTTGCGCGCCGCCGTCGACGCCGGGGCCGACGCCGTCTATCTCGGCTTCCGTGACGAGACCAACGCCCGCAACTTTCCCGGGCTGAACTTCACCCGCCAGGACGTCGCAGACGCGGTGGATTACGCCCATGCGCGCCGTGTCGAGGTCTATGTCGCCATCAACACCTATCCGCAGGCGGGCAATCTCGGGCCCTGGCAGAAGGCGGTGGACGATGCGGCGCGGCTGAAGGTCGATGCGGTCATCCTGGCCGATCCGGGGCTGCTGGCCTATGCCGCCAAGCGCCATCCCGACCTGCGGCTGCATCTGTCGGTCCAGGCCTCGGCCGCCAATGTCGAGGCGATCCGGCTCTACCGCGATGCCTTCGGCGTGCGGCGGGTGGTGCTGCCGCGCGTGCTGACGGTGCCGGAAATCGCCAAGCTGAATGCCGAGATCGACATCGAGACCGAGGTGTTCGTCTTCGGCGGCCTCTGCCCGATGGCGGAGGGACGCTGTTCGCTGTCCTCCTACGCCACCGGCCTGTCACCCAACAAGCAGGGTGTCTGTTCGCCGGCCAACCATGTCCGCTACGAGCAGCGCGGCGGGGCGCTGGCCTCGACGCTGGGGGGCTTCACCATCAACGTGTTCGGCGAGGGCGAGCAGGCCGGCTATCCGACGCTGTGCAAGGGCCGCTTCGTTGCCGGTGACGGGCCGGCCTACCTGTTCGAGGAACCGACCAGCCTCAACGCCATGGATCTGCTGCCCGAACTGAAGGCGGCCGGCGTGCGGGCGTTGAAGATCGAGGGGCGGCAGCGTGGCAAGGCCTATATCGCCGCGGTGGTCCGCGCCTATCGCGAGGCGCTGGAAAGCTTCGCCGCCGGCCGGCCGGTGCCGCACATCGATTTGCAGGCGATGGTCGAGGGCGGAACCCAGACCACCGGCGCCTATACCCGCGGATGGCGGTAAGGAGTTTCAGGGAATGACTGCGTCACTCACTCTGGGGCCGGTGCTGTTCAACTGGCCGGTCGACCGCTGGCGCGACTTCTACGCCCGCATCGCCGACGAGGCGCCGGTGGACACCGTGATCGTCGGCGAGATCGTCTGCTTCAAGCGGGCGCCCTTCTTCGCCGAGGCGATGGGCGAGGTGATCGAACGGCTGAGCGCCGCCGGCAAGACGGTGTGGCTCGCCAGCCCGATCCTGGTCGGCAGCGACCGCGAACGGTCGGCGATGCGCGATCTGGTGGAGTCGGACGCCGGGCTTGTGGAAGCGAACGACATGGGGGCGCTGGCCCTGCTGGCCGGGCGGCCCCATGCGGTCGGGCCGACGATCAACGTCTACAACGAGGCGACGTTGGGCTGGATGGCCGGGCGTGGGGCGGTGGCGGTGTCGCTGCCGGCCGAGCTGCCGGCGGCGACCGTCGCGGTGCTGGCCAAGGCCGGGCGCGAACTGGGGGTGGAGACCGAGGTGCAGGTCTGGGGCCGGGCGCCGCTCGCCATCTCGGCCCGCTGCTATCACGCCCGCGCCCATGGGCTGCACAAGGACGGCTGCCAGTTCGTCTGCGGCAACGACCCCGACGGCCTGCCGGTGACGACGATGGACGGCCAGCCCTTCCTGACCGTCAACGGCACGCAGACGATGTCGCACGGCTGCCTGTGTCTGGCGGCGGAAATGCCGGCGCTGCTGGAGATGGGGGTGAGCCGCTTCCGGCTGTCGCCGCAGGCGATGGACATGGTGCGGGTGGCCGAGGCGTTCCGCGCGGTGCTGGACGGCCGGCGCGACGGGGCGGAGGTCGCCGCCGAACTGGGCGGGCAGATCGCGGCGCCGCTGGTCAATGGCTTCTACCACGACACCGCCGGGGCATTGCGGGTGGCGTGAGGGCTTCAGGATTCCGAAGTCAGGTCAAGAAGGGCGCCTATAAGCCCTCTCCCCCTGGGGAGAGGGTTGTGTGAGGGGGCAGCACGGGCGGAACGCCCGTGCCAGGGGATCGCCCGCTATGGGATTCCGGTGATCGCGTAAGTCCCCCGCCCCGATGCCGATCGGACGGGGTTTGCCGCGTTGCGGCAGCGCCGGGTGAAAGCGTGCTTGCATTATATGTTATGATATAACATTACTAACGCGACGCCTCCTTCCGCCGTGGTCGCATGTCCAGTCTCTCCCAATCCCAATCCCAATCCCCGGTCCCATCTCCGGCCGGGGCCTCCCCCTGCCCGTCCGCCAGCCTGGACGGGCAGGCCCATGTCGCCGAATGCCGGACGGCCGATGCGCTGTCCGTCATCCGCCGCCCCGAAATCAATCTGGCGGTCTGGCGCCGGCCGCTCCCGGCCGGCGTCTCGGCGCAGAGCGCGTGGGCGGCGGCGCATGGCCTGTCCTGCCATCTCGCGACCTCGCCCGACGAGGCCGCCGCCGACCTGCTGGCGGCGCTGCCGCCGCGCCGGATCGAGGGGCCGCTGCTGACCGACATCGTCGGTCTGGTGCGGCTCTATGCCGACCTCGTCGGCTGCACGGCGCTGCGGCTGCGGCTGGACAGCCTGTCCGGCGACGGCTGCCGGTTCTTCCATGTCGATTATGTCGGGCTTCGCCTCCTCTGCACCTATCGCGGCGCCGGAACCCAATGGCTGCCGGACGGAGCGGTGACCCGCTCGGCGCTGGGCCGCGGCGACAATGAGGCCGTGCTGTCCGATCCCGGCCGGGTCCAATCCCTGCGTGCCGGCGACGTCGCCCTGCTGAAGGGCGAGGGGTGGCCCGGCAACCGCGGGCGCGGACTCGTCCATCGCTCGCCGCCGGCAACCCCGCCCCGCGCTCCCCGTCTGCTGCTCTGCCTGGACCATGATGAACACTGACCGCTTCCGCTCGCCCCTGGCGGCCTCGGCGGCAAGCCGGATCGCCGTGGCGATCCTGCTGTGCGCCCTGCTCTGGCTGACGGTCGGCTGGGCTCTTGAGTGGGGGGCCCTGCAATGGCGAGTCCCGGCGTGACCCTGTCCTTCACCGATGCGACGGCGGAGCCGCTGGTCCGGCTGACCGACCTGACGCTGGGATACCGGCGCCATCCGGCGGTCCATCACCTGAGCGGCGGCTTCCGCGACGGGTCGCTGACCGCGGTGGTCGGCCCGAACGGCGCCGGCAAGAGCACGCTGCTGAAGGCGATGGTCGGCGCCCTGCGCCCGCTCGATGGCCGGGTGACGCTGCATGGCCTGACCGCCGCCGACATCGCCTATCTGCCGCAGCAGGCCGAGGTCGAGCGCGATTTTCCCATCGACGTGATCGACACCGTGCTGCTCGGGCACTGGCGGCGGGTCGGGATTTTCCGCTCCATCGGCGGCGCGCTGCGGGACCAGGCGGAGGAGGCGCTGGCGGTGGTCGGCCTGTCCGGCTTCGAGCGGCGGCCGATCGCCGCGCTGTCGGCCGGCCAGTTCCAGCGGGTGCTGTTCGCCCGCATGCTGTTGCAGGACGCCCGCCTGATCCTGCTCGACGAGCCCTTCACCGCCATCGACGCCAAGACGACCGCCGACCTGCTCGACGTCGTGCGGCGCTGGCATGGCGAGCGGCGCACCGTGGTCGCCGTCCTGCACGATCTGGAGCAGGTCCGCAGCCATTTTCCCGACACGCTTCTGCTGGCGCGCGAGCCGGTCGCCTGGGGCCGCACCGCCGATGTCCTGGCTCCGGCCAACCTGATCCGAGCCCGTGCGATGGCGGAGTCCTGGGACGACAAGGCCGGGCTCTGCCGGAGGCCTGCGTCATGACCCTTTATGAGTTCGCGGTGGACCCCTTTCTGGAGTTCGCCTTCATGCGCCGGGCGCTCGCCGCCTGCCTCGCCCTGTCGCTGGGCTGTGGTCCGGTCGGCGTCCTGCTGGTGCTGCGGCGGATGAGCCTGATGGGCGACGCCATGTCCCATGCCGTGCTGCCCGGTGCGGCACTCGGCTTTCTCGCCGCCGGCCTGTCCCTGTGGGCGATGGGGATCGGCGGCTTTCTCGCCGGGCTGGCGGTGGCGCTGCTCGCCGGGCTGGTGTCGCGGGTGACGGCGCTGCGCGAGGATGCCAGCTTCGCCGCCTTCTACCTGATCTCGCTGGCCGGCGGGGTGCTGATCGTCTCGCTGCGCGGCAGCAACATCGATCTGATGCATGTGCTGTTCGGCACCATCCTGGCGGTGGACGATTCCGGCCTGCTGCTGGTCGCCGGCATCGCCAGCGTCACGCTGCTGGTCCTGGCCCTGCTCTACCGCCCGCTGGTCGTCGAATGCTTCGATCCCGGCTTCCTGCGGGCGGTCGGCGGATCGCGCGGCCGGCTGGGGGCGCTGTGCCACCTCGTCTTCCTGGTGCTGGTCGTCCTCAACCTCGTCGGCGGCTTCCAGGCGCTGGGCACGCTGATGGCGGTCGGGCTGATGATGCTGCCGGCCGCCGGGGCCCGCTTCTGGGCGGAAGGGATCGCCTCGCTGGCGCTGACCGCGATGGCGCTCGCCTTCGCGTCGGGCGTCGGCGGGCTGCTGCTGTCCTTCCACCTCAACCTGCCGTCAGGGCCGTCCATCGTGCTGGTGGCCGGGGCCGGCTACCTGCTGTCGCTGGCGCTGGGGCCGGTCGGCAGCCTGCGGACGCGTTGGTTCCCCGGCCGCCATCTGGAAGCCTGAGCCTCCCCCCTCCCCTCTTCTTCATCGTTCCAAGGAGAATCCCCGATGAAACGCATTTTCGCCGTCTCCGTGACGGCGGCGCTGGCGTTGTTCGCGCTGCCCGCCCTGGCCGCGCCGGTGAAGGTGGTCGCCACCTTCACCATCCTCGGCGACATGGTCCGCCAGATCGGCGGCGACGAGGTCGCGGTGACGACCCTGGTCGGCCCGGACGGCGACGCCCATGTCTATGAGCCGACCCCGGCCGACGCCCGCGCGCTGGGCGCCGCCGACCTCGTCGTCGTCAACGGGCTGGGGATGGAAGGCTGGATCGAGCGGCTGGTCAAGGCGTCCGGCTACAAGGGACCGGTCACCGTCACCAGCACCGGCGTCAAGCCGATCGCCGGCGAGGAGGAGCATGACGGGCACGGGCATGACGAGCATGCCCATGAACACGGCCACGGCGTCTACGACCCGCATGCCTGGCAGTCGGTCGCGAATGCCAAGATCTATGCGGACAACATCCTGAAGGGCCTGGTCGCCGCCGCTCCGGACAAGGCCGCCGTGCTGCGCGCCAACCATGACGCCTATGAGGCCAAGCTCGACGCGGTCGAGGCCGAGATCAAGGCGACGCTGAAGCCGATCCCGCGCAAGGACCGCAAGATCGTCACTTCGCACGACGCCTTCGGCTATTACGGCAAGACCTATGGCGTGACCTTCCTGGCGCCGGTCGGCATGTCGACCGAGGCGGAGGCGTCGGCCGGCGACATCGCCAAGATGATCCGCCAGATCAAGAAGGAGAAGATCAAGGCGGTCTTCGTCGAGAACATCGCCGACCCGCGCCTGCTGGAGCAGATCTCGCGCGAGACCGGTGCCCGCATCGGCGGCCGGGTCTATTCCGACGCGCTGTCGGCGGCCGATGGGCCGGCCGCGACCTATGTCGACATGATGCGCCAGAACCTCCAGCAGTTCGCCAAGGCGCTGGCGCCCGCGTCATAAGGGCGGGGGGATTACCCCTCTCCCCGGGGGGGAGAGGGGATTGTCACCGCGGCGTCCCCGTCCTTCAGGCCGGCCTTGAAGCTCTTGATGCCTTTGGCGAAGTCGCCCATGACGGACGGCAGCTTGCCGGCACCGAACAGCAGCAGGACGGCCAGCAGGACGATGGCCCAGTGGAACAGGCTGAAGCTTCCCATGACGATGATCCGTTCTCTCAGGCGGGCAGCCGCAGGACGCGGCCGTCGGGGTGGGTGAAGCGGGCGGTGACGCCGGGATATGCGGCCAGGATGGCCGCCGCGCGGTCGGCCGGCACCACCGACAGGGCGGTGGACAGGGCGTCGGCCGTGGTTGCGTCGGCGGCCTGGACCGTCACCGCCAGCCAGTGGGCGGCGCAGGCGCCGCTCGCGGGGTCGAACAGGTGGGTGAAGCGGCCGGCGGCGTCGAAGCGGGTGCCGTAGCCGCCCGACGTCGCCATCGCGCCGCCGGTAAGCTCAATGGTGCCCGTTGTCTTCTCGGGATCCGTGGGATCGGCAAGGCCGACGGTCCAGGGGCGGCCCGACGGGTGATGACCGAGCGTGCGCAGCTCGCCCATGTCGACCAGCACGTTGCCGATACCCTCGGCCTTCAGACGCTCGGTCACGCGGTCGGTGATGTAGCCCTGGGCGATGCCGTTCAGCGTCACGGCCATGCCCTTGATGGCGAAGGCGATGCGGTCGGGCTCCACCCGCAGGGCGCGGGCATCGACCAGCGCGCGGGCGGCGCGGACGGCATTCTCCGGCGGGCCGGCGGGGTCGGCGTTCGAGTGCTCGAAATGGCCGGCATAGAGCTGCCACAGCGGCTGCACCGTGGGGTCGAAGGCACCGCCGCTGCCGCGGCCGAAGGCGGTGGCTTCCGACAACAGGCGGACGAGATCGGCGGGCGGATCGTCCAGCCGGCCGTCACGGTTCAGGCGGCGCAACGCAGAGTCGCCGCGGTAAAGGCTGAAGACCCGCTCCAGCCTTGCGACCTCTTCCAGACTGAGGGCGATCAGGCGGTCCGCTTCCGCCGCGTCGGGGTGGGCGATGCTCAGGCTGGCATCGGCGCCGAGTGCCACGCCGCGCCAGGTGCGGACGGGAACACCCCTGGAAATGCCCTCCGCGCGCAGCAGGCGGTGCGGCAGAAGCGACAGGCCGGCGGCGACGGCGCCGATGGCGAGGAAGCGGCGTCTGGCCAGGGGACGGGTGAGGCTCGGGGACATCACTGCTCTCCCTCGGCGACGCTGGCGGCGGGCGGGGTGAGGATCTGGTCCTCATGCACGTCGGCGAAGCGCTGGATCGTGCCGCCGTTGGCCTGGGCGAAACGCTCGGCGGCGGTCTTGTCGGAGAAGGGATAGGGCTCCGCCTCGCCCATGCCGCCGCGAAGCTTGCTGCCCAGCACGTACCACGCCTGTCGCGCCTCGACCCAGACCGTCGTGTCGGGGGCGGTCGGATTCTTGGCCTTGGCCATGTCGGTGACGTAGATGGCGCGGATCTCCTTCGGCTCCTCCGGCAGCATGGTGAAGGCGAAGGTGTCGCGGACGGAGGACAGCCAGATCGGCCGCTCCGCCCCCTTCACCAGGATCTGGCCCTTGGGACCGGGATGGTCGGCCAAATTCATGCCGCAATAATGGCCGATGGCGTCGGCGGTCAGGGCGACCGGCGGCGGCGGGGCGACCTCCGCCTTCTCCTGCTTGCAGGCGGAGAGTGGTGCCAGGAGGGCGGCGGCGAGAAGGGCGGTCCGCAGGATGGGAAGGGTGCGCATCAGATCTGCTTCCTCGAAAAGAGGGCGGCGGCCAGCGCCAGCGGGGCGGCGATCCAGGCCGCCATCACCGCCAGCAGCAGCGGGACCGACAGCTGGACATGGGCGGCAAGCCCGGCGGTGCCGGCGAAGCTGCTGACGCCCTTGAAGCCGGTCAGGTTGAACAGGCGGTAGGCGTCGGCAGGGTTGGCGAGCAGCAGCCAGTTCAGCGTCTCCACCCCCAGGCCGCTGCCGCTGGCGAGAATGCCGAGCAAGGCCATGTCGTAAAGCAGGACGAAGCAGAGCCAGACCGCCACCGCGATGCCGGCCGCCGTGCCGCGGTCGCGGACGATGGTGGAGGCGAGATAGCCGAGCGCTGTGAAGGCGGCGCCCAGCATCACGCTGGACCCGATCATCGAGGCGAAGGCGCGCCAGCTCTCCGGGCCGATGGCGCCGTTGCCCATGGCGAGCGCCACCCCGGCGGCGCCGTAGCCGACCACGGTCGCCAGCGCGATCACCGCGGCATGGCCGAGGAACTTGCCGAGCAGCAACTGCCAGCGGGCCACCGGGTAGGACAGCAGCAGGGTCATGGTGCCGCGGTCGATCTCCCCCACCACCGCGTCGAAGGACAGCAGCAAGGCGATCAGCGGCAGGAGGAAGATGGTCAGGCTCGACAGGCTGACGATGGTGACCTCGACCGGCCCGACGCCGACCGTGCCGGTGGGGACGGATCCGAGGAAGCTGAGCGTCAGGGCCAGCGCGGCCATCAGCAGGGTGGTGGCGACGACCCAGCGGTTGCGGGTCGCCTCGCGCAGTTCCTTGCCGGCGATGATCAGGAGCGTGTTCATTCGGCGGCCTCCCGGCGCAGGAAATGGGCGTACATCTCGTCCAGGCTGGGCTGGACGATCTCGATGTCATCGACCGCCAGACCGTTGCAGGCGATGCGGCGGACCAGACCGACCTTGTCGTCGTTGGCGCAGGCCAATTCCACCACGCCGCCGGCCAGACGGGTGAGGGCGGCCCCCTGCCCGACCTGGGCGGCCAGATCGTCGATGTCGTCGGCCGGCAGGGTCAGGCGGATGCGCACCGGCAGCCGGGCGAGGCTGCGCAGGGTGGCGAGCGAGCCGTCGGCCACCTTGCGGCCGCGGTTCATCACCACCACCCGGTCGGCCTGCCCTTCCAGCTCGGTCAGGGCGTGGCTGCACAGCAGGACGGTGGTGCCGCGGTCGCGCAGCTCGGCGACGATGGCATAGAAACTCTGGCGCAACGCCGGGTCTAGGCCGGTGGTCGGCTCGTCGAGGAACAGCAGTTTCGGGCCGCCGAGCAGGGCCTGGGCCAGGGCCAGACGCTGGCGCATGCCCTTGGAATAGGTCGAGACACGGCGCTTGATGGCGGCGGGCTCCAGCCCGACCTTCTCGAACAGCGCGTCGTTGTCGCGGCGCGGGGCGCCCTTCAGCCGGGCGTAGAAGTCCAGCGTCTCCCGGCCGGTCATGTTGGGGTGGAAGGCGACGTTTTCCGGCAGGAAGCCGATCTGGCGGCGGATCGGGGAGCAGGCGGCGCTGGCCGGCTCGCCGCCCAGCACGCGGATGCGGCCCCCGGTCGGGGTGGTCAGGCCGAGCATCAGCTTGATGAGGGAGCTTTTGCCGGCGCCGTTGTGGCCGACCATCGCCACGCATTCGCCGGGCGCCAGCGTCAGGTCCACGCCGCGCACCGCCTCGGTCTCGCCATAGCGCTTGGTGACGCCCTGCACCTCTGCGGTGAAGTCGGTCATGGCTGTTTCCTTTCGGCAGCAGGGCTTTGAGCGGTTTGAGTCAGGCCCGGCATCGGGGGCGGCGTCATCAGCGGGGCGCTGTCGATCACGCCGCCGGGGTGCAGGGCGGGGAACTGCTTCTGCGCCCAGCGGATGACCTGGACGCCGGGGCTGTTCATCAGCAGCTTGGCGGCCGGATACTCCCACATCACCCGGTCGACCACGTCGTTGGGGCGATAGGGCTCGTCGGAGATGCCGTCGCCGTTCAGGTCGAAGGCGGCATTGTCGGACCAGTAGTTGCCGCGCCCGTTCTCCGACCAGTCGAGATAGCGGGTGCCGACATATTTGACCTGGGTGCGGTTGCCGATGAAGGCGTTGCCGGTCAGGCTGTTGCGCTCCGACCCGGCGGTGAAATGGACGCCGATCTCGCAGCCGTCGAACCGGTTGCCGGTGAAGCGGTTCTTGTTGGCGTTGTAGATGAAGACGCATTTCCAGGTGCCGCTGCGCAGCCGGTCGCTCATCGCCTCGCTGTCGCGCGGAATGTCGCTGTCGGGCAGCGCCTCCCCGCTGTCGGACAGCGCACCGGCGAAGCGGCCCTCGATCACATTGCCTTCGATGCGCGAGCTGTTGGCGTTGTTCAGCATCAACCCATGTTCGCGGTCGGCCTTCGAGCGGTTGTTGCGGATCACCAGATTGTTGGAGAACATCACCGCATAGCCGACGTTGTTGGCGACGGAGACGTTGTCGGTCAGTTCGGAATCGTTGGTGTACATGTAGTGGACGGCGAACCGGACATGCTCGAACCGGTTGCCGGAGAAGATGTTCTTGCGGGACGAGGTGGTGAACAGCCCGTCCCTCCCCTCGCGCACGCTGTTGTCGAGCACGCGCGTGCCCGGCGCGTTCCACAGCTGGATGCCGTTGCCGCGTTCCGACACGCGCAGGTCGGTGCGGCCGACGATGTCGTTGCGGCGGATCAGGCTGTCGGCAGCGCCCCAGATATAGACGCCGATCAGGTTGTCGCGCAGCCGGTTGTCCTCGACCACGGCGCCACGCGCCTCCTTGCCGAGGAAGATTCCGGCATTCTGGTCGATCAGGCTGAGACCGGAATTGCGGATCTCCAGATGCCGCAGGGTGACGTTGGGGGCTTCCACGGTCAGCGTGCTGCCGGTTCCCTGCCCGTCGACGACGGCACCCGGCTCGCCGGTCAGGGTGACCGGGGTCCGGATGGTCAGCGGGCCGGGATGGACGCCGGCGGCCAGCACCAGCGTGTCTCCGGGAGCCGCGGACGCCAGCGCCGCCGCCAGCCCGCCGGGGGCGACCGTCGCCGTGGCGGCGAGCGCCGGGGCGCAGAGCAGGGCCGTTCCGAGGAGTGTCGCCGTGCGGAGGAGCATGGGAGGAGTCCATTGGTGCGAGAGATCCCCTCTCCCCCCCGGGGAGAGGGTTAGGGTGAGGGGGACGCGCGGCGGGACCTTTGGGAAATCCACGCCACGCATCCCCCTCACCCCGGCCCTCTCCCCGGGGGGGAGAGGGGGGGGGCTTCGCAGGGGGAGAGTGGTCGATCAGGTCGAGGACGGCTCGACGATCATGCGGCCGGCCATCTCCATGTGCAGGGCGTGGCAGAACCACTGGCAGTAGTACCAGTAGACACCCGCCCGGTCGGCGGTGAAGGTCACCGAGGCGGTTGCCTGCGGCCCGACTTCCATGCAGACGCCGTAGTTGGTGATGCTGAAGCCGTGGGTCAGGTCGTCGATGTCGTCCATGTTGGTGACATAGACGGTGACCTCGTCGCCCTGCTTGACCGTGAAGTCCTCCAGCCCGAAGGTCGGCGCGCGCTGCCACATGTAGACGCGGACCTTCTTGCCGTCGCGGATGACCTTGGCGTCATCCTCCAGCACCACGCCGTCCTTCTTGGCCTGCTGGCGCGCGTCTTCCCACATCGGGTCGTTGCGGTCGTAGACCGAGCGCGGGTTCACCTTGGAGCGGTGGACGATCAGCGTGTCGTGCGGCTCGGCGAAGGTGGGGCCGTCATGCACCAGCTTCATCTCGTCGCCGGAAATGTCGATCAGCTGGTCGTTCTCCGGCTTCAGCGGGCCGACGTTGAGGAAGCGGTCCTTGGAGAACTTGTTCAGCGACACCAGCCACTTGCCGTCGGCCTCCTTGGTCTCGCCCATCGAGCTGTGGTTGTGGCCGGGCTGGTACTGGACGTCGAGCTTCTGGATGATCGGGTCGACCTTCTCGCCCTTGAAGGCGCGACGGGCCTTGTCGATGTTCCACTTCACCAGCTGGCTGTCGAGGAACAGCGTGGTGTAGGCGTTGCCGCGGCCGTCATAGGCGGTGTGGAGAGGCCCGAGGCCGAGCTGCGGTTCGGCGACGACGACGTCGCGCGGCTTGATCTTGTCGTCGAACAGATCGTCCAGCAGGCGCACGTCGAACACGGTGACGGTCGGCGACAGCTTGCCGTTGACGGTGACGTGGATGCCGTCGGGGGCGGCGTTGATGCCATGCGGGTTGGCCGGCACCGGGATGTAGCGGGTGTAGGGGCTGCCGTGGCGGCCATCGACCACCGGCACGCCGTTCACCGCCTGGATCTTGCCGGCCTTCACCGCCTCGTCGATGCGCTTCAGGTTGAAGACGACGACCCAGTCCTGCTCGCCGCTGGTCATCTCCGCCGCGGTGACGCCCTCTTCGGAATCGTAGCAGGTGGAGAAGGCGTATTTGCCCTGATAGTCGGCGTCGGTGTTGTCGAGGTTGCCGTCGACCCATACCTGCCAGGCGATCTTCATCGTGTCGCCGTCGATGGCGGTGAAGTGCGACTTGTAGGCCTTCGGGTTGGTCAGGTCATGGCCGTCGTTCGGGGTCGGCACGCGCTGTTCGCCGTTGGCGAAGACATAGCCGGTGCGCGGGTAGCGCTGCGGGCGCAGACCGTGGATGGCGGCCGCGTTCGGGATCTCGATGATGGTGTCGGTCTTCATGATGTCGCAGCGGATGCGTGCGACACGGGTGTTGGCCTTGTCGTTGATGAAGATGTAACGGCCGTCATAGGTGCCGTCGGTGAAGGACATGTGCGGGTGGTGCGCATCGCCGTTCAGATAGATGCCGCCGCGCGTCTCCAGGAATTTCCTGGTTTCCGGCAGCATATGCTCGGTCAGGATCTTCCGGCTCTCGTTGGTCATGCCCCAGCCGGTGGCGGAGCAGCGGTTGAAGACCGGAATGCGCATCAGCTCGCGCATCGACGGCAGGCCGAGGATGCGGACTTCGCCGGAATGCCCGCCGGAATGGAAGGCGTAATATTCGTCGAGGTCGCCGGGCTTGACCTCGGCGTTGAGGTGCCCGGCCTGGGCGTTGGCGGCCATCGCTTCGGTGGCGCCGAAGAGCGCGCTGCCCGCGATGCCGCCGGCGGTTCCGCCGCCGACCGCACCGGTCAGGCCGGCGAGCGCCGCCGCCTTCGCAGTTCCGCCCAGAAGCGCACGGCGGTTGACGCCTGCCGTATTGTTCGTCTCGTTCGACATGGTCTGCTCCTTCGCTGACCCCGCTTTGGGGTTGTCATGAGACCCGTTGCGACCGGGTCCGGTTATGGGGATGAGGGGATGGTGGTCAGGACTGGTGCGGCCGGAGTGTCAGCCGGCCGGTGGCCGGGTCGGCGGTGGGTACCGTGCTGCGGGCGGTCGTGGAGGCGGGCTGGGCCGCGGCGGCGGCTTCCTTCTCGGCCGCCAGCCTGGCCTCGGCGGCCTGCCACTTCTCGCGCTTGTGCCGTTTCTGGATCATGACCGGGCATTTGTGGTCGTGGTGGTAGAGCATCTGGCAGTGCAGGCACTGGATGCATTCGTTGGGATTGATCGAGCCGTCGGGGTGGATGGCCTGGACCGGGCATTCGTTGCCGCAGCGCTGGCATGGGCTGCCGCAGTCCTTGTAGCGGCGCAGCCAGTCGAACATCCGCAGCCGGCCGGGGATCGCCAGCGCCGCTCCCAGCGGGCAGAGATAGCGGCAGAAGAAGCGTTCGATCACCAGGCCGGCGGCCAGCAGGGCCATGGCGAAGGCGACGAACCACCAGTCGCGGACGAAATGCAGGATGATCGCGGTCTTGAACGGCTCGATCTCCGCCGCCTTCTCCGCCGTGCCCAGGGATTGCAGCGACAGGCCGAACAGCATCAGGAAGATGATGTACTTGATCGGCCACAGGCGCTGGTGCAGGGCGAAGGGCACGGTGATCTGGCGGATGCCGATCCTTTTCGCGGCCTTCGACAGCAGCTCCTGAAGCGAGCCGAACGGGCAGAGCCAGCCGCAGAAGGCGCCCCGGCCCCAGAACAGCAGCGAGGCAGCCACCGAGAACCACAGGATGAACACCAGCGGGTCCATCATGAAATAGTCCCAGCGGAAATCCGTGCGCAGCGCGTTGGCGAAGGTCAGGACATTGACCACCGACAGCTGGGCCGTGGCGTACCAGCCGAGCCAGACCAGGGTGAAGACCAGATAGGCCATCCGGACCCGCTCGTAGAGCTTGGGACGCTTGGTCAGCTGGTCCTGGAAGAAGAAGATGCCGGTCAGCAGCAATATGGCGGTGGACAGCACGACGACGTCGGCCTGCCGGTTCTGCCAGATGCGCTGCCACAGCGGGGTTTCGGCGGCTTCCTCCGCCGCTTCGGCACCGGCGGCCTGGATGGCCGGGCTGTGGCTGGCGGACTGGTCGATTGCCTGAGCGGCCGGGACGGCGCCAGAGGGGGGCGGGGCCGGCTGTTCGGTCTTCAGATATTTGTCGGGCGGCTGATAGCCGAGGTCGAAGGTGACGAACACCTTGTCCAGCGCCGCGATGGCGCGCTGGACCAGCAGCTGGAGGCGCCAGGGGTCGGCCGGGTTGAACTCGGTCCCTTCCGGCAGGACGAACAGGCCGATTTCCGGGAAATCGGGGGCGCCGGCGGCGGCGACGCTGCCCATGCGCTTGTGCATCTTGTCGCGGAAGCGGATGGAGCCCTCATGCTGGACCATCTCGACCCGGTCGAAGATGCCGCCGCGGACATAGCCCGACCCCTTGAAGGAGTAGCGCCCCTGCCCGGCCACCCACACCGCCTGCTGGCCGGGCTTCAGCCGCTTGGCCAGCGTCTCGTACTCCGCGTCGCCCAGCAGCGAGCGGCCGATGGTGGGGATGGTGACGAGCGCGGCGTAGAGGTCGATGAAGGTCTCGTCGGGGCTGCCGGCCTCGGCGCGGGCGATGGCTTCGGCCCGGCCTGTCTTCTCGAAGGCGGCGTTCACCTCCCCCACCGTCAGGGTCAGGCGGCGGACCGAGCCGTCGCCGACCAGCGTCGCCCAGTCCTCGACCCCGGTCTTCGACAGGTCGATGGCCCTGGTGACGGTCGGCGCAACGTCCGATCCGGCCTTGCCCAGCGTCTGCATCACCTTCTTGCCGGAGCGGATGATGGAATCGCCGATGACCATCACCGTCACCGTCGCCCCCGACACGATGTCGACCGGCGGGCTGGCGGCGCTCTGGGTGGCCAGCGTCAGCACGTTCTTGCCGACGTAGCCGTTGATGAAGCCGTTGATGCGGGCCGGCGGGATGCCGATCAGCACGATCGGTTCGTGATGGTCCATCAGCCGGGCGCCGGTCACCGTGCCGTCCGCCGTCAGGCCGACGACCACGTCGATGGGCCGGCCGGAATAGCCGGTGGTGTTGACGAAGTCGGAGGTCAGATAGGCATGCCCGACCACGGCATCGCCCTTGTACACGGGGACGGTGGGGGCGTTCGGGGTGGGCTGGCCGAAGCGGTCGGCGCCGGGGACGAGGTCGGAGGGTTGCAGCTTCGCCAGATAGGGCAGCAGCCGGCCGCTGTCGGCGGCATGCGCAGTGGCGATGTCCGCGGCGATGCCGGTCAGCAGCAGCAGGAGGGCGACGAGCGCCGATCCCACCCAACGTTGTACGCGCGTGAACCTCACGACGGCCATCCTCCGGCTTTCGCCACCTGGCATCGGTGGCTCTGGCATTGGTGTCTTGAGCATTGGTGTGTTGGGGGCATGAAAGCGCGCGGCGGTGGGGGAGTTCTTGACCGTGGTCAAGGATTGGGCAGACCGCTGTACGAATTGCGCCAGATCAACAACTTTTGGGTGAGGTTGTGATTGGGGGGGGCGAAACGCCCTTTCCCGGGAGAGGAGAGAAAGTTGCCGACTCTCCGATGGCATACTCCTTTGGAGCGGCAGGCTTGGACGCAACATGTCCAGCAATTTGCGGTTGGAACGGTGAGCCCGAGATAAAGCGGAAGGCCGCATTCCATGAGCGCAGCCCGGCAAGCCAGCCCAGCCCGCAATCACGATGCCCTGACCTTTGCCGACCCGCGGCCGCCCGTTGAACCGGGAACCCGCCGGCGTGAGATCGCCATGTTCCTGCTGCTGGCGGTGTTCATCTGGCCGGTGCTGTCGGTGGCGGTGGTCGGTGGTTATGGCTTCGTCGTGTGGATGTCGCAGTTGATCCTGGGACCGCCGGGGCCGCCGCCGGTCTGACGGAGGGGCCGTGCCATGGCCGGCGATGGCTTGGACAGGGCAAGACGGAGTTTCCTGCGCGGGCGGCCGGCGGCCGGACCGGCGCCGATCCATCCCCCCTGGTCCCGTCCCGATTCCCTCACCGCGCTGTGCACCCGCTGTGGCGCCTGCGCCGACGCCTGTGCGGAAGCGATTTTGATTCCCGGCGACGGCGGCTATCCGGAGGTCGATTTCACGCGCGGGGAGTGCATCTTCTGCGGCGCCTGCGCCGATGCCTGCGCCGAGGTTTATGCCGGGCCGATCTTCGACCGGACGGCGGCGCCCTGGTCCTTGCGCCCCACCATAGCGCCCTCCTGCCTTGCGGTGCAGCGGGTGGTGTGCCGCAGCTGCCAGGACGCCTGTCCGGAAGGCGCCATCCGTTTCCAGCCGGCGCCCTTTCAGGTGGGGATGGGCGGAGCCGCCCATGCCCGCATCGACGAGGCGGCCTGCACCGGCTGCGGCGCCTGTGTCGCCGCCTGCCCGGCCGGGGCCGTCATCCTTACCCACCAGAGCGGGAGTCCCGCCCATGCCGACTGATACCGAGCGGCACCTCGCCTCGCTGCTGCTGCATGTGAACCCGGAGCGGCAGGGGATGGTGCGCGCCGCCATCGCCGACATGGCCGGCACCGAACTGCACATCGAGCAACCCGGCAGGATGGTGGTCACCGTCGAAGGGCCGCAAGAGGGCTGGATCGCCGACCGGATGACCGCGCTGCACCTGCTGGACGGCGTGTTCTCCGCAGTCATGGTCTTCCATCACATCGACCGGGCGGAGGCTGTCGAAACCTAAGCCCCGCCCTACCCTGCCAGCCGGATCCTGACACCAGAAGAAGAGGGGGGACGCCCATGTTGGACCGTCGCGACTTCATCAAGGCACAGGCGGTGGCCGCCGCCGCGGCTGCCGGGGGCATCAGCCTGCCGGCCGCAGCGCAAAGTTCCCTGGTGGCGGGCGAGGACACGGCGCTGAAATGGTCGAAGGCGCCCTGCCGCTTCTGCGGCACCGGATGCGGCGTGATGGTGGCGACCAAGGAGAACCGTATCGTCGCCACCCATGGCGACATGCAGGCGGAGGTGAACCGCGGCCTGAATTGCGTGAAGGGCTATTTCCTCTCCAAGATCCTCTATGGCCAGGACCGGCTGACCCAGCCGCTGCTGCGCATGCGCGACGGGCAGTACCACAAGGAGGGCGAGTTCCAGCCGGTGTCCTGGGACCGCGCCTTCGACGAGATGGCCCGCCAGTGGAAACGGGTGCTGAAGGAGAAGGGGCCGGACGCCGTCGGCATGTTCGGCTCCGGGCAATGGACGATCTGGGAGGGCTATGCGGCGTCCAAGCTGATGCGCGGCGGTTTCCGCACCAACAACCTCGACCCGAATGCCCGCCATTGCATGGCGTCGGCCGCCGTCGCCTTCATCCGCACCTTCGGCATGGACGAGCCGATGGGCTGCTACGACGATTTCGAGAATGCCGACGCCTTCGTCCTCTGGGGCTCCAACATGGCGGAGATGCACCCGATCCTGTGGACCCGCATCACCGACCGCCGGCTGGCCCCTGGTTCGATTCCGCCCGGCTGATCAACAGATGCACGCTGGACGCCACCGACCCGATCAGCAAGCAGACCGACTTCAAGAAATGCGCCGCCAAGGTCGTGGCCGTCTGAGGGAGGAGTTGAGCCATGCGTCCCCATCACCTCGCCGCGCTGGCGGCCCTGTCGGTCCTCGTGCCGGCGATGCTGTCGGCGCAGAGTGCGGAACCGCGCCGGCTGGACTCGCCCTTCCGCCCCCCGGTGAATTTCGTCGAGCAGAACCCTGCCCCGCCGATCCCGCCGGACGTCACCGACGACCGCCGCGTCGCCCGCAACTATCCCGAACAGCCGCCGGTGATCCCGCACAATGTCCGCGACTATCAGATCACGCTGAACAACAACCAGTGCCTGACCTGCCACAGCCGCCGCTTCACCGAGGCGGTCCAGGCGCCGATGGTCAGCATCACCCATTACGTCGACCGTGAGGGCCAGACGCTGGGGGCGGTGTCGCCGCGGCGCTATTTCTGCATGCAGTGCCATGTGCCGCAGACCACGGCCCAGCCGATCGTGCCGAATAGCTTCAAGGATCTGGACACCCTGGTCAGCCGGCCGTCGGACCGGGGGGACCGTCCATGAAGCCGCGCATCCCGGTGTCGCTGAAGACGGCGTGGCGGACCGCCTCCCGCCCCAGCCGGACCTTCAGCCTCGGCTTCCTGACGCTGGGCGGCTTCATCGCCGGCGTGGTGTTCTGGGGCGGCTTCAACACCGCGTTGGAGGCCACCAACCGGGAGGCCTTCTGCATCGGCTGCCACGAGATGGCGGCGAACCCCTATGAGGAGATGAAGCAGACCATCCACTTCACCAATCGGTCGGGCGTGCGGGCAACCTGCCCCGACTGCCATGTGCCGCATCAGTGGACCGACAAGATCGCCCGGAAGATGCAGGCGTCGAAGGAGGTCTGGGGCAAGATCTTCGGCACCATCGACACCCGCGACAAGTTCGTCGCGAAACGCCGGGAACTGGCCGAGCATGAATGGGCGCGGCTGAAGGCCAACAACTCGCTGGAATGCCGCAACTGCCACAGTGCCGGGTCGATGGACATCACCAAGCAGGGCGCACGGGCGGCGCGCATCCACGAACGGTACCTGTTCACCGGACAGCGCACCTGCATCGATTGTCACAAGGGCATCGCCCACCGCCTGCCCGACATGCAGGGCGTGCCGCCGGGCTGGAGCGAGGTGTCCGACAACCCGCAGAAGCCGATCGGGCATTGGCTGGCCGATGGGGGCGGGGAGGGGAGGTAGATCACTCTCCCTGGTCGGAATCCGACCACCCTTCACGGTGCGGTCGGATTCCGACCGGTCCTACTGTCCGGCCGCGGCCAGGATCGCGTCGATGGCGGCGCGCATGTCGGCGAGCGCCTGACGGTCGGTGTCGGACAGCGGCTGCGGCTTCGATTGCAGGTCCCGCAACACGTCGCGGGCCTGGAAGACCGGCTTGGCAGCCCGTGCGGGCAGGGCGCTGGAGGCGATGCCGGCGGGGGCGCTGACCGGTTCCCGCCTGGACGGGCCGGAGGCGGGTGCCGCGGGGGAGGGCGGGGTGCCCGCCTCGGCGCGCTTCAGCTTCTCCCAGGCGCGCAGCTGCTCGTCCTGGTCGTCGATGGCGGCCAGCGCCTCCAGCTTCGCCTTGGTCGGGCGGAGCTGGGGATAGTCCTCGCGGATCGCCGGGGCCAGACGCTGAAAGGACAGCATCATGGTGACGTAGGTCTTCTTGCGGCCCAGCGCCTCGGCCAGCTGGCGGTGGGAATAGCCGTGCCGTTCGGCCAGCCGGGCCAGCGCGTCGGATTCCTCCAGCGGGTTGAGATCGCTGCGCTGGAGATTCTCGACGATGGCGATCTCTTCATCATCGTCGCCGGTGAACAGGATGCCGAAGATGGTCTCCCGTCCCAGGATGCGCATCGCCCGCAGGCGGCGTTCGCCATAGACCAGCTGCCATTGGTCGTCGGCGGTCTGGCGCACGCCGATCGGCTGCTGCAAGCCGTGCCGTTCGATCGAGGCGGCGAGACCGCGCAGATCCTCCTCGTCGAACTCGCGGCGCGGCTGGTTCGGGTTGGGGGCGATGCGGTCGACCGGCACCTCGACCAGATGCGGCGCGTGGCGGCTGAGGCCGAACAGGGCGTCCTTCATCCTTGCGGCTGCGGTGGCGCTCTGCGCCGGCTTGGCTGCCTTGCCGAGAAGACTACGCGACACGGTCGACCTCCTTGATTCGGGCGGTGCGTTCCTCGACCAGGGCGGACGCCACGTCGCGATAGACGGCGGCGCCGGCCACGTCCGGCATCGCCTCCACCGCTGCGCGGCCGACCGAGGTCGCCTGGGCATAGACCGACGCCTTCGGCACCGGATCGAACACCCGCAGATGCGGGCCATACTGTTCGTGGATCTGCTCCAGAACCTCGCGGTCGTTGCGTTCCCGCTGCTTGAAGATGGTCGGCACGATGCCGAGCACGCCCAGCGCGGTGTTCATCCGCCGGCGGATCTTCGCGACATTCTCCAGCAGGAAGGCCATGCCGAGCAGGCTGAACTTCTCGGTCTGGCAGGGGATGACCGCGGTGTGGGCGGCGACCATGGCGTTCTTGGTCAGCTCGCCGATGTTGGGGGGCGTGTCGATGACGATGAAGTCGAAGCTGCGCTTCGCCGCGGCGATCTTCTCCTTCATGATGAAGTCGCCGCCGGCTTCCTTGCCCAGTTCCACCTCCGTCTCCGCCAGCCGGATGGAGGAGGGGGCGACGCGCAGCCCGCTTTCCGGCACGGTGACCAGGATGTCGTCCAGCTCCAGATCGCCATGCATGACGTAGTAGAGGGTCTTGCCCTCCGTCTCCATCGTGTAGGAATCGATGCCGAGATGCTGGGTGGCGTTGGCCTGCGGATCGCAGTCGATCAGCATGGTGGAATAGCCCTGGATCGCCAGGGAGGACGCGATGTTGACCGCCGACACCGTCTTGGCGCAGCCGCCCTTCTGGTTCGCCACGACGACGACCAGCGCCGGCCCGCCCAGCCTTTCGGGTTCCGGCCCGTTGATTTCCCGCGTCATCAGCGCATCGACCGCGGTCGGGATGCGCTCCGCGTCATTTTCCCAGCGGCTGATCTTCTGCTTGTCGTAGCGGCGTTGCAGCCGTTCGTTCAGCCAGACGGCGAATTCGGACTGCGACAGTCCTTTCGCTTCGCGATGACTCCGCAATTCGTCGCCCTTCACCGTCCCCTCCCCAGCATGAACCGGGCGGGAGGGTAGGGGTAGACGCTACAATGGTCAAGAAAGGTCTGAGTTGCGGCATGGTCCGATGCCCCGGAAGTCTCCGGACGGAACCGGGGGAGGAACCGCTCGATCCACCGCTGCCGTTGCCTGGTCGATCTGGCGAAGGCGACCTCGACAGCGTGCCGGACGAGCAAACTGGAGACGGGGAACCCGATCCGACGGCGACCGGCTGTCGCGCTAGTGCCGCCGGTTCCAGAATGGGCGGTCGGCGAAACGCCGGACCTCGCCATAGACGGCGCGACGCTGGCTGAGGAACTGGCGCACCGCCTCGTCGAGCGTCGCCGCGTAACGCTCCAGCGGCCCGGGATCGCCGTCCAGCGTCGCCAAGGCCCCTTGCCCGGCTCGCCGGCCACCCCACAGGGCCGAGGTCAGGCCATGCGACGACAGCGGGTCGAAGGCCGCCGCCGCGTCACCTGCCGCCGCCCAGCCCTCCCCCGCCGCCCGCTCCAGCCACGTGGTGCCGGCGCTGGCGAGACGCGGTGCCCCGTCGATCCGGTAGCCGGCGCTGTCGAGCCAGCGCGCCGTCCATTCGGTCTCGGCCAACATCGTCCGCCAGCGCGCGGGATCGCGCGACAGGCCGCGCGGCAGCCGGTCGGGGTCGGAGAAGAAGGCCAGCCCCATCCGCCGGTCGGGCAACAGGGTGGCGTACCACCAGCCTTCCGCCGCCGCCTCGATCAGGGTGGCGGGGGTCGGCTCGACATCGTCGGTTTTCTGGGCGAGGAAATCGCAGGCCGCCACCAGCCGGTCGGCGCGGCGGCGGCGGACGAAGCGGCGGGCGACCACCGCCGCCCGGCCGCTGACATCGATCAGGAAACGAGCGGCCCTCTCGGTTCCGTCGTCCAGAGTCAGGCGCCACAAAGCGCCGTCCCGCTCCGCGCCGGCCAGCAGGATGCCCAGCCGGGGGATGCCGGCATCCGTCACCGCGGCGGTCAGCGACCGCTCGAAGGCCCGGCGGTCGAGCACCCGGCCCGGCCCCTCGGTGTGGGTGATGGCGTTGCGCTGGGCCAGCACCGGCGCCGCCCAGGCGGCATAGGTCGCGTTCGCCACCCGGTGCGGACCGGCGGCGATCCGCTCCGCCAGCCCGAGTTCGGCCAGCAGGGCGTTGGCGGCCGGCGAGAGGAATTCCCCCGGCCGGTCGCCCGCCTCCCCCTGCGGACCGATCACCAGGACGGACCGGCCGGCCGCCGCCACCGTCAGGGCGGCGGCGGCACCGGCGATGCCGCCGCCGATGACGGCGACGTCGAACAGGCTCATTTCCGCTTCAGGCCCTTGAAGGGCGGCTGGTCGGTGAACAGGTCCATCGAGCCGCGGTCGACCTCGACATAGAGCACCGGCGGGATCTGCTTCGGGCGGTTCGCGTCGGTCGGGCCGTCGCGGCGCACGACGAAGCCCATCCGGTCCCACAGATAGATCATCTGGTTCAGGCCGTCGGTGTAGCTGGCCTCGGCGTGGTAGCCGATGCCGGCGACGCCGCGTGCCCAGGCGACGCGGCTCTCGAAGAACTTCACCCGCTGGGCCGGCTCCAGCTCCTTGTCCATCACCTGTTCGTAATAGAGCTGCGGCAGCACGTCGATCGGCAGCAGGGCCGGCCACCAGGTGGCGTTGGGGAAGTCGTTGGCGAAGGTCACCTGCTGGCAGCTGAAGGCGTCGCACTGCCAGGGCAGGCCCATCCAGCGGGTCAGGTCGCCCGGCATCTGCGGCGCCACCGCAGGCGGCACCTCTTCGTAGCCGCCGAAGGCCTTCTCCGGCGTCAGCAGCAGGCCGAGATTCTGCACCAGCGAGGCGTCACGGGTCGCCGACAGGGCGATGCGGAAGGGACCGCGGTACAGCTCCTTGTGGCGCAGCGGCCAGGTCAGCTCGACGCCGGGGTGGAAGGCGCCGCCCGAACAGGGCTCCAGCGCCGCGCGGGTCAGCGCCTCCGGCTGTTCGGACAGCGGGATCTGGTCGAGCGTGGTGACCGGCGGCGCCTTGGCGTCGATGTCGTTGACGAAATCGCCGGCCGCCCAGGCCTGGAGGATGGCGTATTGCTGCTTGGGCATCTTGAACCAGCGCAGCGGCGAGGCGCTGTAGTTGATGCCGTCGCCCAGCATGTAGGGCAGCTTGTACTGCTGCAACTCGTCGGAGTTGGGGTCGCGGATCGCCTGCAACACGCTCTCGCGGAAAGGCTTGTTGGCCGGCGACGGGTCGGCGAGCTGCGCCACATAGGCGGGATCGGCGAAATTGCCGACCTTGATCCAGGCCTGATCGAGGTTGGAGGCAGCCGCCACCCAGTCCATCAGTGCCAGCCGGTGGAAGAAGGGGTAGATGTATTTCTGGAAGGACAGCTTCCCGTCCTGCGTCTTCGGCGGCGTGCCGGTGACGTCGTTGATGACGTCGTAGAGCGAGACGAAGGGCGGGATGTCGGGCGCGAAATCGGGGCCGCAGGCGGCGACCCAGCCGTTTTCGGCCTCCATCGCCGGGCCGCCGGACTTGAAGGTGACTCTGGCCTGGACGACCCCGTCGCACCAGTCGTCGTGCCAGCCGTCATTGTCGGAGAAGTTGCTGATCGGGTTGTCGGGCACCGCCGATTGCGACACGCCGTCGCCGGGGAAGACCAGCAGCCTGCCGGCCGCGTCGGTGCGCAGGTGGCCCAGCTTGACGTCCAGTTTCTTCCAGAAGCGGCCGACCATGTCGAAGGCGCGGTCGGTGCCGGACTGGTTGGTGTCGACGCCGGAGATGCTCTTCGGGCCGGGGTTGATCACCAGCATGTCGGCGCGGTCGCGGTCGCTGATGATGAACTGGTTGCGCTTCTGGCCGGGGAGGCCGGGAGCCTTCTCGCCATTGTCGAGCGGGTTGTTGAAGCCGTACCAGGCGGCCTTCGTGTTGGCGACATGGACCGTCCAGTCGATCGTCGCCTCCGCCGCCGTCACCTCGCGGATCACTTCGCCCGCCTTGTTGAAGGCGTAGACGCGGAAGCGCTGGACCTGCTTCTTGACCTTCTGGTCGCCATCCTTGTAACGGCCGTCGGCCAGCGGCGGCAGGCCGGGCACCTCGGGCGCGTAGAACCATTCGGGGCTGTTGCCGACGCGGCAGATGCCGAGCGGCGGATAAACCGCGAGCCGCGCAACCGCGCTGTCGGCGGGCGGTGCCGAGGGGGCGTTCTGGGCGAAGGCGGCGCGCGCCAGGAACGGCAGCGCCACCGGCGCCAAGCCGGCGATTGTCCCGGCGGTGGCCAGAAAGTCGCGTCGCTTGAGTCCTGCTGCCGGGCGGTCGTTGTGATCGGCGCTCATCGTGGTTTCCCCGTCGCAAATGGGTTGTCTGGCTGGTTGCGCATCCCGGAATAAACCATAGCAAAACACTATGTCTCCATATACGTGTATTTTTGAAACAAAAATCTCCTTTTGATATGTCAGGCCGGACACAAATCACGCATTCCAACCGCCGCGATCCGGTGATCCTCGATGCGCCGCCATGGCGTGGCGTCGCCGCGGGCTTCGGCACGACGCCGATCGTCGGCGGCCTGTCGGCACGGGCCACCCCGGCCCCCGCAGTCGGCCGGCGCCGCGTCCATCGCCGTGGGCAGATTTCGTCGAACCGTCATTGAGGCCGGGTCGGTCTCCAGATTTCGCCGCAGGCTTCCCTCGTCTCTGCACAATCTCGACAAACGATGGTCCGTCCCTCCACCGCGCGGTGCCACTTGGTTCGGGCGCACTGCCTGAGGAATGGGTCATGGTTTCGCTCGCTCGACAAAATCTTGTGCATGAATGGAGGAGGTTCGCCGCGGCGATCCTGACACTGGCCTTTTCCGGCCTGCTGATCCTGGTCCAGGTCGGTTTGCTGCTGGGTCAGCTCGACGCCTTCACCCTCCCGGTCACACGCTCCAAGGCGGATTTGTGGATCACCGCCGCGAACATCCGGAGTTGGGACCAGTCGACCGTCGTCCCGGCGCGTTCCGAAGGGGTTTTCTGGTCGCACCCTGCCGTTCTGGAGGTCCGCGAAATGGCGCTTGGATACACGGATTGGCGGACCGGCGATGGCGCGCGGCAGAGCGTCATGATCGTCGGTATCGATATCCGGCCGGGGGCGCTCAACGGGCTGGAAGGCTTCACCGCCGAGACGCTGACGATCCTGTCGCATCCCGACACTGTGGTGGTGGATCAGGCAGACGCCGCCAAGCTGGGGGCAACGATCGGCGGCACTGCGGAGATCGCCGGCAAGCGTGTGACGATCGGCGGGTTCGTCCGCGGATTCCGCAGCAATCTGATGCCGCTGGTCTTCGCCTCGTCCGGGGCGCTGCGGCAGATCAACTCGGACTGGAGCGGCAGCGGGCCTCCCTATTTCCTGTTGAAGCTCGACCCCCGCTTCGATGTCGAGCAGGTCCGCCGCGAGCTTGAGGTGGCCGATAGGGCGCAGACCTACGGCGTCGCGACGTCGGAGGATCTGACCAGGATGTCCGCCCTGTTCTGGCTGGAGGAGTCGGGGGCCGGCACCTCCTTCGGTTTCTCCATGTTCCTGGCGCTTCTGGTCGGCATCGGCGTCACCGGCCAGACCCTGCGCGGCGCGGTGATCGCCTCGCTGAAGGAGTATGCGGCGTTGCGTGCCCTCGGCGTCACGGTTGGCCAGCTGCGCGCCATCGTTCTGGAGCAATCGCTGTGGGTCGCGCTGGCCGGCAACCTTCTGATGTTCGTCATCGCCGCTCTCCTCAGCGGACTGGCGTGGGTGATGGGGATCCCGCTGGTGCTCACCTGGTGGCTCGGTGCCCTCACCACCCTGTTCGTCACCGCCATCGCCTGTCTTTCGGGGCTGGTCGCCCTGTCGGTGCTGTACCGAAGCGAGCCGGCCGATCTGCTGCGATAGGAGAACACTGATGCTTGTATCCTCCGACACACCGGCGCTTTCCGCCCGGCACCTGTGCAAGTCCTACAGCAGCGGCGACAGCCGGATGGACATCCTGAAGGGGATCGACCTGACGGCGCGTTGCGGCGAGCTGACGCTGCTGATGGGGCCCTCCGGCTCCGGCAAATCCACGCTGATGGCGGTGCTGGCCGGCCTGTCGCGTCCCGACCGCGGCACGGTCAGCATTCTGGGCCAGCCGATCGACGGTCTCGGCGAGGACGAGTTGACCGCCCTGCGCCTGCGCCATTGCGGCTTCATCTTCCAAAGCCCCAACCTGTTCGGCGCCCTCAGCGCGCTGGATCAGGTGCGGCTGGTTCTTCAGCTGACCGGCGCCCCGGCATCGGAGATCGACGCCCGGGCGTGGCAGGGCCTGAAGGAGGTCGGGTTGGGGGACCGGGCCCATCTGAAGCCTTCGGCGATGTCCGGCGGCGAGAAGCAGCGGGTGGCCATCGCCCGTGCCCTGGTCAAGAATCCGACCCTGCTGTTCGCCGATGAGCCGACGTCGGCCCTGGATCGCAACAACGGCGATCTCGTGATCCGCATCCTGCGCAGGATCGCCCACCGCAACGGGGCGGCGGTCCTGTGCGTGACCCACGACAACCGTCTGGTCGGCCATGCCGACCGGATCGTCACCATGGATGATGGGCGGATCGTGGCCGACGAACGGCCCGAAATGCATGACACTTTCCATCAACGGGATATTGAAAATGCCACGTCCTAAGCGCCTGATGCTGGGCGGGTTGGCGGTGATCGCCATCGGATCCTGCGTTGGGCTGGCCGTCTCGACCGCAATGACGGACGAGCTGTCCGGAGCCGGTTCGGAAAGCCGGGAGATTCTGTCGGTCGGGGCACCGGTGGCGGCGGCCGGGCGCGGCCGGATCGACGTCGAAGGCGGCATGATCCAGATTGCCGCCCAGCGGGACGGCGTGATCTCCGCGGTCTTCGTCTCGGAGGGCACCGATGTGCGGGCCGGCGATCTGCTGGCCCGGCAGGACGACCGGGCGGCCCGTGCCGCCCTGGAGGAGGCCCGCGCCACGCTTGCGGAAACGCTGGCCCGCGGCGCCGTCCTGCGGGTCCGCGCCGCCGCCGCCCGACGCGAACGGAACCGGCTCGACCGCCTGCGTCGGGACGGGGCGGAAGCGGTCAAGCTGTTCGACGAGGCGCAAAGCCGCCTGGAGGAGGCCGAGGCGGATCTGGCGGTCCACGACGCCGCGGTCCGCCTCGCCCAGGCGCGCCTGGCGACCGCCGACATGGAGATCGCCCAGCGTGAGATCCGGGCCCCGGTCGATGGGCGGATCGTCCGGCTTCAGGCCCGGCCGGGAAGCGGGGCCTCGACCCTCAGCGTCTCGACATTGTTCACGCTGGTGCCCAACGAACGCTTCATCTTTCGTGTCGATGTCGAAGAGCGGCTGATGCGGCAGGTCCAGGCCGGCCAGCCGGTGATGGTGACTTTGGACAGCACGTCCGAGCCGCTGTCCGGCGAGGTTCTGCGCATCGGCGAAATCCTGGGGCAGAGGAAGATCGACCCGAGCGATGCCCAGCAGCGCGTCGACGAGCGCGTGGTGGAGGTTGTCGTCGCCCTGTCGCCCCGCAACGGCCCCCGCAACGATCAACGCTTCCTGATCGGACAGCGCGGGCTCGCGAAGTTCCTCACCGTCCGCCAACTCCCCGGCGACGCAAAGCCGGCGCCCAATGTCCCGCAGGAGGTCCGGGGATGATCGTCCCGTCGAAGACGCATCGCCGGCTGTCGCCTCTCGCCGCCGTCTGTGCCCTCGCCCTGGTGTCGGGCTGTTCGCTGGCGCCCCTCTACGAGCGGCCGGCGGCGCCGATCCCGGCCAGCTACCCGGCCAGCACCGGCTCGGCCGGTGCTGCGGCGACGGGAAAGGGCGGGGCTCCGTCATCGGTCCAAAGCACGGTCTGGTGTACGCAAATCCCGGACTCCGCCCTCAGGCGCCTTGTCGCGGCGGCGCTGGAGCACAACCGCGATCTGAAGCTGGCGGCGGCGCGGGTCGTGGAGGCGCGTGCCCTGCATGGCATCCAATCCGCGTCCCGTCTTCCCGCCGTCACCCTGGACGGCACGACCACCCATCCGGCGAGGAACAACGAGACCGCCCATCAGGCGGGGGTGGCGCTGTCAGCCTATGAGCTGGATTTCTTCGGCAAGGCCAAGAGCCTGTCCGATGCGGCCCTGCACGAGTATCTGGCGACGGAGCACGCACAACGGGCGGCGAGGATCAGCCTGGTCGCGGAGGTGGTGAGGAGCTATGTGCAGGAACGTGCGGCGGCGGCCCGTGTGGACCTTGCGCGGCGCGCGGTCGCCTCGCGGACGGCGGCCGTCGCCTTGCTGACGCGGCGCGTCGCGGCCGGCGTTTCCTCGACGTTGGAAATGGAGCAGGCCAGATCGCTGGTGGGCGCGGCGGACACCGACCTGATCGAGCAGGAGCTGGTCCACGCGCGCGCCGAACATGCCCTTGCCCTGCTCACCGGATACAGCGACAGCGCGGGAACGAAGGATGCGCCGTCCTTCACGTCCCCCACCTTCGGCGCGGGGTGGGGAGTGACGCGTGCCGGCCTGCCCTCCGAACTGCTGACGGCGCGCCCCGACATCGTGGCGGCCGAACAGCGGCTCCAGGCGGCCAATGCCCAGATCGGCGCCGCCCGCGCCGCCTTCTTTCCATCGATCCGGCTGACGGCCATGGGTGGTGTCGCGTCCGGTGAACTCAACAACCTCTTCGGCAGCGGCGCGTGGCAGTTCATGCCCCAGTTGAGCCTGCCTCTGTTCGATGGCGGGCGGAACGACGCGAACCTGGAGCTGGCGCGGGCGCGCGAAGCCATGGCCGTCATCGACTATGGACGGGTCGTCCAGACGGCGTTCCGCGAAGTGTCCGATGCGCTGGCCGGGCAAGCGTCGCTGGAACGCGACATCGCGGCCCGGACAGCGCTCCGTCAGGGGGAGGCGCGGCGCCGGACCTTGACGATGAACCGCTATCTGGCGGGGGCGATCGGCTATCTGGAGGTTCTGGACGTCGAGCGCAGCCTGTTCGCCGCCGATCAGGCATTGCTGGATGCCAGAAGAGCGCGGCTGGAGAATGCCGCCGCCCTCTATCGGGCCCTGGGCGGCTGTCCGTCGGTGTCGGGTTAGGGGCTGTCCGTTGTCGGGAGGAGCGGTACGACGCTGTCTTGACAGTCTCTTCATGGAATATCCACACGGCGGGGCTACCGTGAAGCTCGCGGCCGGAAATTGCAGATCGGCCGGATTCTGGAGATTGAAATGAGCGCGCTGGTGTTGGTGGTGGAGGACGAGCCCGATGTCGCCCGGATCATCATGGGGTATCTCGATCGCGAGGGGCTGCGGACGGTCCGTGCGGAAAACGGGCAGATCGCGCTGGACCTGCATCAGCAGCTCCGGCCCGACATCGTCATCCTCGACGTCAAGCTGCCCAAGCTCGACGGCTACGAGGTTCTGACGGCCATCCGCCGCCGCGGCGACACCCCGGTCATCATGGTCACCGCGCTCGACGAGGATCTCGACAAGCTTCAGGCGCTGCGGATCGGTGCCGACGACTACATCGTCAAGCCCTTCAACCCGCTGGAGGTGGTCGCCAGGGTCAAGGCGGTGCTGCGTCGTGCGATGGGCCGGAGCGACAGCGCCATGATCCGGGTCGGTCCGCTGGAAATGGACCTGACCGCCCATGCCGTCGCCGTTCATGGCGCCGAAGGCCGGGTGCGCATCGACCTCACGGCGACGGAGTTCCGCATCCTGTCGCATATGGCGCGCCAGCCCACGCGCGTCTTCACCCGCGCCGAGCTGATCGACGCCTGCCTGCCGGAAGGCAACACGCTGGAACGGACGATCGACACCCACGCCAGCAACATCCGGCGCAAACTCCATGCCGCCGGAACCGGGACTCTCTTCGAGAGCATCAGGGGCGTCGGCTATCGGCTGGCGACCGTTCCATGAAGTCGACCAAGCCACTCAACCGGCAACTGGTCGTGTCCATGGCCGGCGTGACCGGCGTGGCGCTCATCATCATGTGTGCCGGGTTCTTCCTGTTCTACGAGTTCGTCTTTTTCCGCTATTGGGCACCCGAGGGGTTGGAGGGCTTGCCCGAACCGGACAGCTATTGGCCGACGACGCCGGAGTGGGTCGCCTTCCTCGTGCTCTGGGCCATCGGGTTGGGCGGGGCGATCGTTGCGGCGATGCGCTTCGCCCGCCGGCTCATCCAGCCGCTGGAGGCGGTCGCGACGGCGGCGCGGCGGGTTGCGGCAGGCGATCTGAGCGCGCGGGCCACGCCGACGAAAGCCTCTTTCGCCGAAACCCGCCAGCTGATCGAGGATTTCAATCACATGGCCGGGCAGCTGGACCGGGCGGAAGCGGAAATGCGGGCCTGGCATGCCGCGATCGCCCATGAACTGCGCACGCCCTTGACCATTCTGCGCGGCCAGATCCAGGGGTATGTCGATGGTGTCTTCACACCAGACACGCCGTCGCTTCAAGGGCTGCTCGTCCAGGTCGAGGGGTTGAGCCGGATCGTCGACGATCTGAAGGTTCTGACCCTGGCGCAGAACGGACGTCTTGAGCTGAGGCTGGAGACCATGGACCTTGCCCAGGAAGTCGCCTCGGTGGTGGCCGTCACCACGCCGATGCTGCAACTGGCCGGCGTTTCGGTCCATGCGGATCTTGGATCCGTGGTGATCCGCGGCGATGCGGCGCGCATCCGGCAGCTCCTCACCGCCCTGCTCGACAATGTCCGGCGCTATGCCGCCCCCTGTGATGTCCGCATCGAAACCCGCGTGACGCGCGACCATGCCATTCTGCGGGTTTGCGATCACGGTCCCGGATTGCCGGGAGGGATGGAGAGCCAGGTCTTCGATCCCTTCTGGCGGAGCGACGCCTCCCGGTCACGGGAGAGCGGTGGCAGCGGCCTCGGCCTGGCGGTGGTGCAGGCCATCGCGCAGGCCCATGGCGGTGTCGCGGTGGCGATGGCGTCGGAACCGCAGGGCGCGACGTTCGAGATCCGCCTGCCGAAGGACTGACCTGAAACCGCACATGGTTGCGGTCCGAAGTGGTTTGCCGCCGGCGTCGGCTTGCGGCACTGTGGCCGGGAGCCGCCCCGCAGGAGACCGATCCGATGGCCGAAACCGCCGCAGGCCGCTTCACCACCGGTTCCCCGCTGCGCCACGTGATGGTGATGACCGCCACCGGGTCGGTCGGGCTGATCGCGGTGTTCGCGGTCGATCTGCTGAACCTGTTCTACATCTCGCTGCTGGGCGAGCGGCAACTGGCGGCTGCGGTCGGGTTCGCCGGCACCGTCCTGTTCCTGCAGTCGTCGCTGTGCATCGGGCTGTCGATCGGCGCCGGCGCGCTGGTCGCCCGCGCGATCGGCGGCGGCCGGCGCGCGGAGGCGGCGCGGCTGGCGGGATCGAGCCTGATCCTCAGCGCCCTGGTCGCCGCGCTGGTCGGCCTGCTGACCCTGCCGCTGCTGGCGCCGGCGATGGATCTGCTGGGCGCCCGGGGAGTCACCAGGGATCTGGCGGTCGGCTATCTGACCATCCTGTCGCCGACCCTGCCGCTGCTCGGGCTCGGCATGGGCTGTTCGGCGGTGCTGCGGGCGCTGGGCGATGCGCGCCGCGCCATGACCGTCACCCTCTATGCCGCGCTGTTCACCGCGGCGCTGAACCCGCTCCTGATCTTCGTCCTGCGGTTGGATCTGACCGGGGCGGCGGTGACGGTCATGCTGTCGCGTTGCCTGCTGGCCGCCGTCGGCTGGCACGGTGTGGCGCGGGTGCATCGGCTGGTGGCCGCCCCCGGCATGGCCGGGCTGCTGACGGATGCCCGCACCCTGGCCGGCATCGCCGGTCCGGCGGTGCTGACCAACCTCGCCACCCCGGTCGCCGGCGTCTACGTCACCACCAGCATGGCCCGCTTCGGCGACGCGGCGGTCGCCGGGGCGGCCATCGTCGACCGCATGGTTCCGGTCGCCTTCGGCACCATCTTCGCCCTGACCGGGGCGGTCGGCCCGATCCTGGCGCAGAATCTGGGGGCCGGCCGCCCCGACCGGGTGCGGGAGACCCTATGGGCCAGCCTGGGGCTGATCGTCGTCTGGGTGCTGGCGGTCTGGCTGGGCCTGTTCCTTGCCCGCGACTGGGTGGTGATCGCCTTTTCCGCCGAGGGCGTGTCGGCCGAACTGGTCCGCCTGTTCTGCAACGCGGTGGCCGGCGGGTTCCTGTTCGTCGGCTGCCTGTTCGTCGCCAACGCCGCCTTCAACAATCTGGGCTTTCCGTTGCTGGCGACCGGTTTCAACTGGGGCAGGGCGACGCTGGGGACCATGCCGTTCGTCGCGGCCGGCGGCTGGCTGGACGGGGCGCCGGGGGTGCTGGTCGGGCAGGCGGCGGGATCGGTGCTGTTCGGCCTCGCCGCGGTCTGGGTGGCGTTCCGGGTGACCGGGCGGCTTGGCCGGACGGGAGGCGGACCGGCATCGGAGGCGGTGGCCGTGCCGACTGGTGTTCCGCTGTCCGGCAAGGCGGCCGTCGCGCTGGCAGCGCAGGTCAACCCGCCGTAAGGGAGATGCGCGTCATGCGGCGCCGAGCAGAAGCGCCTCGGCGTCGGCAACGGACAGCGGGCGGGCGAACAGATAGCCCTGGGCATAGTCGCAACCGATCCGGGTCAGCACCGCCCGTTCCTCTTCGGTCTCGACCCCTTCGGCGACCACCTCCAGCCCGATGCGATGGGCCAGTTCGACGATGCCGCGCAGCAGCGATTCCTGCCGGGGGTCGCCGCCGAGCGCGCTGACGAAGCTCTTGTCGATCTTCATGACGTCGAAGGGCAGGCTGCCGAGGTGCGACAGCGAGGAATAGCCGGTGCCGAAATCATCCATGCACAGCGCTACGCCCAGCGCATGGAAGCGTTCCAGGATGGCGCGTGCCTGATCATGGTCGGCGACGGTCATGCTTTCCGTCACCTCGACCTTCAGCCCGCCGGCACGGCCGTCGGCCAGAAACGCCAGCATGTCGTCGACATAGCGCTCGTCCCACATCTGGCGGGCCGACAGGTTGACGTTGACGGTCAGGGCCGCACCCCCCGCCATCCGGCGCCAGCGGGCGAGCTGCTCCACCGCCCGTTCCAGCACATGGCGGCCGAGCGGCAGGATCTGGCCGGTCTCCTCGGCGATCGGGATGAACTGGGCCGGGCTGACCAGACCGAGGTCGGGATGGCGCCAGCGCACCAGCGCCTCGAATCCGGTCAGCCGCCCGTCGGGAAGCGAGACGATCGGCTGATAGACCAGGAAGATGTCACCGGCCTCCAACGACGGGGTCAGATCGCGTTGCAGGCGGCTGCGGATCAGGATCGCCTCGCGCAGGGAGGCGTCGAACAGCACGGTGCGTCCCTTGCCATGTTCCTTGGCCCGGTAGAGCGCGATGTCAGCGTCGCGCAGCAGGCCGTCGGGATCGTCGCTGGTGCCGTCGTCAACCGCCAGCCCGATGCTGAGCCCGACCCGCAGCTCCAGGCCGCCGGCGCAGAGCGGGCGCTGGAAGGTGGTCTCCAGCGCCTGGGCGCGGGCGATCGCCGCCTCCCGCCCGGCGGGGACCGCGACGACGAATTCGTCGCCGCCCAGCCGGGCGACGAACTCCCCCGCCTCCAGCTGGCCGGCGATCCGCTCCGCCGTTGCGACCAGCACGCGGTCGCCGACCGCATGGCCCAGGCTGTCATTCACCACCTTGAAGCCGTCGAGATCGAGGAACAGCAGGGCCAGATCGCCGCTGCCGGCGGTGTCCTCCGCCGCCTGCCGCTCGCGCAGCCAGCGGATCAGATAGGCGCGGTTGGGCAGGCCGGTCAGGAAATCATGGGTGGCCTGATGGACCAGCCGCGCCTCGTAGGATTTGCGGTCGCTGACATCGGCGGCTGAGCCGGCCAGCCGCGTCACCCCACCGTCCGGGCCGGCGGCGACGATGCCGTGCAGATGGAGCCAGCGGGTGCCATCCTCCTGATTCCGGGCCTCCTGATTCCGGGCCTCCCGTGGCGGGTTGGGTGGCAGGACGCGGAACTCCACGTCGAAGCTGGCGCCGTCCGTCCCATGCTCGCCCTGGCGGATGGCGGCGAGCACGCCATGGCGGTCGTCGGGATGGATGTTGGCCAGCAGCGCGGGAAGGCCGGGCTCGGCGCTGTCGGCAGGCAGGTGGAGCATCTGGCGCAGGCGTGGCGACAGGTAGAAGTCCCCGCTTTCCAGATCCCAGTCCCACAGCCCGTCGTTGGTGGCGGCGGCGGCCATGGCATAGCGGCGCTCGCTCTCGCCCAGCCGGCGGGTCTTCTCCTCGATGGCGGTGAACAGGCCGCGCAGGGCGACCCGGCTGTCCTCCAGGCTGCGGCCGAGCAGGCCCAGCTCATCCCGCCGGAAGCCCGCTCCCGACTGCCGGCCCCAGCCCTGGAACGGGCGGTCGAGGTCGCGGCGGGCCAGCCGGCGGGCGTCCTCCACCAGACGGCCGAGCGGGCCGACGATGCGGCTGCGGGTGAACCATACGGCGGCCCCCGCCAGCCCCAGGACGAGCACGGCGATGATGCCGCCGCCGACCGCCATCAGCCGTTGCAGGGATTCGATGTCGTCCAGGGTGGCGGTGGTCAGCCGGGCGCGTTGGGCGCTGAGATGGCTGTTCAACGCCGCCAGCCCCTTCACCGCGTCGCGGCGGCAGGCGTCGAAGGCCTCCGCCGGGATGGCCGCCGCCGGGTCCTCCATCTGCACCTGGATGGCGTCGAGAAAGGCGGCGATGGCGGCGATGGCCCGCGCCTCGTCCTCGCCGGGGGTGACGATGTCGCGGTAGATCTCCAGATTGGCCCGCGCCAGCGCCAGGGCGCGGTCCAGCGCCGCGTGGTCGCCCGCCGCATGGCCGGTCGTGCCGGCCTGCGCGCCCTCGCGGAAATGGTCGATGACGCCGCCCAGGCCGAGATGCCCGCGGATTTCCGACAGCGCGTCCGACTTGGTTGCGGCCTGGAGATCGTAGTCGCGCCAGCCGTCGGCCACCGTGTCCATGCCGCGCATCAGTTGCAGGCCGACCGCCAGCATCACGGCCAGACAGACGACCAGGGCCGCCGCCAGCAGCAGCGCCGAGCGGGCGATGGTCAGGCTCCGGCGGCCTGTTCCGGAGCCGGTTTCGGGGCCTGCGCTGTCATGCATGGCGCCGGGAATGGCTCCGGACTCTTCACTGACGATGTCGGTCACGCCGGCTTTCCCTCTTCCCCGGAGCCTTCAGGAACTCACGCGCGCAAGGCCTGGGAGAAGCTGTGCGCCGCCCCCTCCAGCCGCTTGGTCTCGCTGCCGAGTGATTGTGCGGAGGAGAACATGCTTTCCGCAACCATTCCGGCCTGTTCGGCGGCCTGCGCAACTTCGGAAATCGCGGCGCTGACCGCGCCGGCCGCGCCGGCGGTCTCCTGGATGTTGCGAGCGATCTCGCGCGTCGCCTCGTCCTGCTGGGTGACGGCGTCGGCGATCTCCTGCGCCATGCGGCAGACCTGCTCCAGGCTGCCGCCGATGCCCTGGATGGCGTCGACCGCGCCGTCCGTGGCGCTGCGGATCGTCGCGATCTGCTGGGTGATGTCCTCCGTTGCCCGGGCGGTCTGGTTGGCGAGGTTCTTCACCTCCTGCGCGACGACGGCGAAGCCCTTGCCGGCCTCGCCGGCGCGGGCGGCCTCGATGGTGGCGTTGAGGGCGAGAAGGTTGGTCTGGCTGGCGATGGCATTGATCAACCCGACCACCTCGCCGATGCGCTGCACCGCCTCGGCGAGGCTGGCGACGGTGGCGGAGGAACGGTCGGCCTGTTCGACCGCCGCCGTG
Source organism: Azospirillum sp. TSH100 (assembly GCF_004923295.1). NCBI lineage: Bacteria > Pseudomonadati > Pseudomonadota > Alphaproteobacteria > Rhodospirillales > Azospirillaceae > Azospirillum > Azospirillum sp. TSH100. Next base: position 7,693 of record NZ_CP039637.1, on the reverse strand, counting down.
GTCATGGCGACCGAGCCCTGCACCCGCTGGCCGATCCCGGCGATGGAGGCCGACAGCTCCTCGGTGGCGGCGGCGACCGCCTGGACGGTGCCGGCGGTGCGGGCGGCGGCGGCGGAGACCTCCTGCGTGCTGCCGATGGTCCGGCTGGAGGAGGAGGCCAGATCCTGCCCGGTGCGGTGAAGCGTGCCGGCCCGTCCGGCCAGGGCGGCGGCCAGCGTGCCGATCTCCGCCTCGAAGGAGCGGAGGTTGCGTTCCAGCGTCTCCTGACGGCGGCGGGCCTCTTCGGCTTCGGCGCGTTCGCGGTCCCCGGCGGCGCGCAACCGGACCAGCCCGTCGCGGAACACCTCGACGGTGCCGGCCATGGCGCCGATCTCGTCGCGGCGGCCGACCAGCGGCACGGCGCTGTCCAGATCTCCGCCGGCCAGACGCTGCATATGGGCGGCAAGCCGGGCCAGTGGACGGACGATGCGGTGGTGGGTGAACCACAGGAACAGACCGGCGATGGCGACCAGCAGCACCAGCGCCACGCTGCCGCCGGTCAGCACCGTGCCGGTCAGGCCGGCGATGCCCTGGCGGTTGGCCTCGCCGAGGGCGGCGCGCGCCCGCGTCAGCTCGCCGTTCAGCGTCCGCATCGCCGCCACCGCCGGCGCGGTGTCTACCGCCGCGGTGCGGGCCAGCCGGTCGAGCGGGGTGCGCGCCGCCACCGCGGTTTCCGCCTCCGTCAGCTTGGCGTCCAGCTGCGTCATCGTCGCGGCGATGCTGTCGAGCGCCTTTTCCTCGGCGGCACTCAGCTCGCCGGCATAGCGGTAGACCTCCAGATTGGCGGCGGCGGATTTCAGGCTCTGACGCACGTCGGCGGCGCGGGCCGGATCGCCGCTCAGCAGATAGTCGCCGAAGCGGTGGATCACCCCGCCGAAGCCCAGTGCCCCGCGCAGGTCGGACAGGGCATCGGCCTTGGCGGCGGCGCCCAGGTCGTAGGCGTTCCAGCGCTCGTCGACCTGCCGGATGCCCTGCACGGTGACCAGGCTGACCGCCAGCACCAGCGCCAGCACGGCGACCAGCCCGGACGACAGCAGCCAGCCGAGCCGGGCGATCCGCCGGTGGGCGGAGGGCGGAAGACTGTTCTGTGCGGTGCTCATTGTCGGTCTCCCATCCGGCGGCGGCTGAGGTGAAGAAGCCAATGGTCGAGCGACAGCCGTCCGCCGCCGCGAAGGATCAGGCCGGCGAGCAGCAGCATCCACAAATAATGCTGCGGGTTGCTGAAGGCCGGGTTGGACGCACCCAGCACGAACTGGATGACCAGCGCCATCGCCAGCAGCGGCAGCGCCGCCAGCCGCGTCGCCAGACCCAGCACCAGCAGGACCGGCATGGTCAGCTCGGTGGCGGCGGCCAGCAGGGCGGCGACATCCGGCGGCAGCAGCGGCACCCGGTATTCCTCCTGGAACAGGAAGAGGGTGGCCGGCCAGTCGCCGATCTTCTGCAAGCCGGAGCGGAAGAAGATCGGCGCCATCGTCAGCCGGACGGCGAGGTCGAACGGGGGGACCGCATACTGGTCGAGCCATCGGGCGGCGCGGTCGCGGAGGTCCAATAGCCGGGCCAGCCGAATGGGGGGCTGCGTCCAGGGATGCGTCCGGGGACTTGCGGGCGATGACGTCATGGGTCGTTCCCTTCGCGTCCGGTGGGGGAGGGGGACCGGTCCAGCGCGAAGCCGGCCAGCAGCCGGTTCTGCAACAGCAGCGCCAGCAGGGATTGGAGATCGGCGCCGGCGGCCGCCTCGTCCCCGGCGGCCTCGTCCAGGGTGGCGCCGGCCAGCAGCCTTGCGGCGAGCGCGCCATCGGCCGCGGTCAGCCGGGTGCAGCGCACCTCGCCTCCGGCGCACTCGTCTCCGTCGCCATTGCCGTTGCCGGGAACGCGGCCGATCAGGACCGCTTCCGGCAGGGGGGCCGGCGTCGCGTCGATATCCTTCCACAGCGCATGGATGTTCCAGTCAGAGCGCACCAGCCACAGCGACGGGTGCGGCGCCAGCCGCAGGGAGCCCGCCTGTTCCGGCGGGATGGCGGCGAGCCGGGCGAGGTCGAGCGGTTCGGCGTCGGCGGCGAACAGCGCCTCGTGCATCGCCCAGTCGAGCCGGGCTAGATCGGGCGCCCAGGGTGGAATGTCGTCAGGGGGTTCAAGGTCGGCCAGCCAGTCGGCGAAGCCGGCGCCGTAGCTCCACAGCATCGGCAGACGGGGAGGGGCCTCCGCCACGAAGCGGCAGGCGAGCGTGGTGAAGGGCTGTTCGCCCAATCGGGCGCCCAATACCCGGCGCAGGGTGGGGTGGGCATGGCCGAGAATGGCGGCCAGCGATCCCATCACAGTGTTGCGGTAGACCGCCAGCCGTCCGGCCGGCAAATCCGGGCGCAGGGCCCCGGCGACCGCCGGATCGCCGCGCAGCAGGTAGGCGGCGAAGTTGCGCTGGAGTTCGGCGAGCTTGGCGTCAGCCGGCACAATGGACCTCCGGGATCCTGACCGGCATTCCGACATGCCGCATCCGGGCATCGAGCAGCCGCTGCGCCTTGCCCGCCTCGGCCAGGAGCACGTCGAGCGGCGGCAGGTCGTTGTCCCATTCGATCAGCACCGGCCGTGGGCCGATGCGGTCCAGCACGTCGGCATAGAGCGCCGTCACGGGCTCGCCGACCATGCTGCCATGGTCGTCGATCAGCAGCTCCTCGCCGCCGACCGTCATGCGGGCGTGACCGGCCAGATGCAGTTCGACGACCGCATCGGCCGGGATGGTGTCGAGCCACGCCACCGGGTCGAAGCCGAGATTGACCGAGGAGACGTAGAGGTTGTTGACGTCCAGCAGCAGGCCGCAGCCGGTGCGGGCGGCCAGTTCCGCCAGGAATTCGGCTTCGGGAATGGCGCTGTCGGCGAAGGCGAGGCAGGCGGCCGGATTCTCGACCAGGATGCGCCGGCCGAAGGCATCCTGGGCATGGTCGATGTTGCGGCGGACCCGGTCCAGGCTGTCCTCGGTATAGGGCAGCGGCAGCAGGTCGTTGAGGTAGGTGGCGTCGGTGACGCTCCAGGACAGGTGCTCGGAGATCAGCCCCGGCTCCAGCCGGTCATAGAGGGCGCGCAGCCGCATCAGATGGTCGGGGTCGAGGCCGCCGGCGCTGCCCAGCGACAGGCCGACGCCGTGGCAGCTGACCGGCAGATCGCGGCGGACCCGCAGGATGCCGGCCAGACGCGGGCCGCCGGGAACCAGATAGTTTTCCGGATGGATCTCGACCCAGGGAATTGGAAGACCGGCCGCGACGAGCGCCTCCCGGTGCGGCTCGCGCAGGCCGATGCCGGCGGCGGCCGGCACCGGCCGGGGGAGCGTAGAAGGCGTCGCCGCGGCCATCGCCTCAGCCCTTCTTCTTGGTGTTGGCGCCGTCGAACGGCTTCAGCGATCCCATTTCGGTGGCGCAGCTGCCGGCCTTGACCAGCTTCCAGTCGCCGCCGTCATAGGTCAGGTTGCTGTTGCCGGCGCAGGAATGCAGGCCCTTGGCATGGGCGCAGCCATTCTCGCCCGGCTTGGAGATGCCGTAGCACTTCTCCATGTTCGACTGCGCGGCGGCCGGGCCGGCCATCACGGCCAGGGCACCGGCCAGCGCACCGGCGATCGGGAGCAGGGCCAAGGTTTTGGCGGGAGTCTTGGTGGCGGTCATGGTCGTGTTCCTCTGTGGCGGGATGACAGGTGTTTCGGGATGGTTGGCGCCGGTCAGGACGCCGGGACGCGGTCGTGCAGCAGGTCGACGAGGGCCTGCGGCTCCGGGCGTTGGGTGAAGTCGGCGTCGATGGCGGAAAAGCGCACGACGCCGCTGGGCGACAGCAGATAGGTCGCCGGGATCGGCAACTGCCAGGGCTCTCCGGGTGGGCGGCCCTGGCGTAGGTTGAGGTCGAGGCCGCGGTCGCGGTAGAGGTCGCGCAGCTCGTCCGGCACGCGGTAGACGAGGCCGTAGCTGCGGGCCACCATCGCTTCGCGGTCGGACAGGATGTCGAAATCCAGCGCGTTGCGTTCCGCCATCGTCAGGCTGTGGTCGGGCAGTTCGGGCGACACCGCCACCAGCCGGGCGCCGCCGGCGGTCAGTTGCGGCAGCGCCAGCTGCATGGCCCTGAGCTGGGCGCAACAATAAGGACACCAATCGCCGCGGTAGAACAGCAGGACGACCGGTCCCCGTTCCAGCGTCTCGTAAAGGGAGACCGTCCGGCCGAGCTGGTTCGGCAGGGCGAAGTCGGGAGCCTGAAGTCCGGGGCGCAACGCCCCCAGCTCGACCCCACGCGCCTTCAGGTCGGCGACCATCCGGTCCATCATCGCCAACACCCCGGGCGGCATTGTCTTGCCGGCCTGCGCCCGGATGTTGCGGAGTTGGCGTTGAAGACGCATCGGGCGTTTCCCTGTCGGCGTGTTCCTTGCCCCGATCCTGTCAAAAGCCGGACTTGTGAAACATATGGGGACACGCACAATATCTTTGCGCAGAATGCAAGAATACGCTCGGACCAAAGGGGCGCGGAGGACGGAATGGACCGGCTGGATGATCTGACGGTGCTGGTCGAGGTGGTGGACTGCGGCAGCCTGTCGGCGGCGGCGGAGCGGCTGGGGCTGTCCGCCTCGGCGATCAGCCGGCGCATCGCCCAGATGGAGAACCGGCTGGGCACCCGGCTGCTGGCGCGCACGACGCGGCGGATCGCGCTGACCGATGCCGGCGCCACCTTCTGCCTGCGCGCCCGCGCCATCCTGGCGGCGCTGGACGAGGCGGAACAGTCGCTGACAGAGATGGGCGAGGAGCCGCGCGGCACCCTGCGCATCACGATGCCGGTGCTGTTCGGGCAGATGCGGGTGGCGCCGCTGCTGGCCTCATACCTGCGGCGCTACCCCGGCGTATCGCTGGAGGTGAGCCTGAACGACCGCGTGCAGCGGCTGGTCGAGGAAGGGTTCGATCTGGCGATCCGCGCCGGGCGGCTGGCCGATTCCAGCCTGATCGCCCGCCGGCTGCGGCCGCTGCGCCGCCATGTGGTGGCCAGCCCGGACTATCTGGAGCGGCGCGGCGTGCCACGGTCGCCGGCCGATCTCGCCCGCCATGAGTGCCTGACGCTGCTGTCGGGAGCCGGCCGGACAGAGTGGGAGTTCATGGCCGGCGACCGCCGTGAGATCCTGCGGCCAGCCGGCAGCTTCCAGGCCGACAGCCTGTGGCTGCTGCGCCATGCCGCGGTCGGCGGGCTGGGGCTGGCGCGGCTGGCCGACTTCATCGTCGAGGAGGACATCCGCGCCGGCCGTCTCGTCCCGGTCCTGTCCGAACTGGAGGTGACCGACGAGGCCATCCATGTCGTCTACCCGGCGACCCGCCATGTCTCGCCGAAGGTTCGCAGCTTCATCGAGCATCTGCTGGCGGGGCTGGGCAGACCGGAACCGGCGGATCAGTCGGCGTCGTCGAACGCGAAGGTCTCGCTCTCGTCGTCGTAGGTGAACAGCTCGGCATAGCGTGCCCAGCTGGTGACCGCCTTCAGCGTCTCCTCGGCATAGTCCTCGCTCATGAAGGGGGTCAGTTCGGCGTGGATGCGACCGCTCGGCACACGCTGCGTCGCCGATTCCTTCAGCAGGCCGTGGATGTGGGCGGCCAGCGGCACATAGCGGATCAGATGCTCCGCGAACAGCCGCTTGCGGTCGTCCAGGCCGGATTCGGCGAACAGGCGGCCGGGCTCGGTCAGATGGATGTCGCCTTCCGCCACCTCCGCCAGACCGAGCATCTGCAAGGTCTCGGCGATCGGGAACAGGTCGTCGATCTCGTGCTGGAGGGATGCGGCCAGATGCGGCAGGTCGGCCTTGCCATGGTAGGCCGGCGAGGCCAGCGTCTCCAGCAGGCCGGCCAGCAGGTTGGTCGACACATGCTCCAGCGGCACCGCATGGGCCGGTGGCTGCTTCGCCGCGGGCGACGACGCCACCAGCGGCTTGCGCGCGGTCATCCGGCCATAGATGTCGTCCACCATGGCGCGGAACTGCGGGTCCAGACGGTTGCGCGGGTGGGGGATGTCGACGCGGATTTCCGCCGCCACCCGGCCGGGGTTGGAGGAGAAGACCAGGATGCGGTCGCACATCAACACCGCCTCCTCGATGTTGTGGGTCACCATCAGGATCGACTTGATCGGCAGCCGCCGCTCCATCCACAGGTCGAGCAGGTCGGTGCGCAGGGTCTCCGCCGTCAGCACGTCCAGCGCCGAGAAGGGCTCGTCCATCAGCAGGATTTCCGGATGGACCACCAGGGCGCGGGCGAAGCCGACGCGTTGGCGCATGCCGCCGGACAGCTCCTTGGGATAGGCGGATTCGAATCCGGACAGGCCGATCAGGTCGATGGCCTCCTCGGTCCGCGCCTCTGCCTCCTTCGCGGGCACGCCCTTGGCCTTCAGCCCGGCCATGACGTTTTCCCAGACGGTCAGCCAGGGGAAGAGGGCGAAGGTCTGGAAGACCATCGCCACGCCGTCGGCCGCCCCGATGACCGGCTCGCCATGGTGGCGGACGGAACCGCCGGTCGGCTTGACCAGCCCGGCGACGATGCGCAGCAGGGTCGATTTGCCGGAGCCGGAGCGGCCGAGCAGCCCGACGATCTCGCCGTCGCGCAGGGTCAGGTCGACATTGTCGAGCACGACGTAATCCTGCCCCGACGGCTTGGCATAGGCCTGACGGACGCCGCTCAGTTCAAAGATGGTGGTGTTGCGGGTGTTCAGCATGGCGGGGGTCCTCCTCAGGCGAGGCGCAGGCGGCGCTCGGCGAACGCATAGAGCGGACGCCACAGCAGGCGGTTGAACAGGATGACGAACAGCGACATGACGGCGATGCCCAGCACGATGCGCGGATAGTCGCCGGCGGCGGTGGCCTGGGCGATGTAGCTGCCCAAGCCGTGGGCGGTCAGCTGGGTGTCGCCCCAGTTCACCGCCTCCGCCACGATGCTGGCGTTCCACGAGCCGCCGGACGCGGTGACCGCCCCGGTGACGTAGTAGGGGAAGACGCCCGGCAGCATGACGTCACGCCACCATTGCCAGCCGCGGATGTGGAAATTGGCAGCGGCCTCCTTCAGGTCGCTGGGGAAGGCGGTGGCCCCGGCGATGACGTTGAACAGGATGTACCATTGGGTGCCGAGGATCATCAGCGGGGTGAGCCAGACATCCGGGTTCAGGTCGAAGCGGACGATGACGACCACCGCGACCGGGAACAGCAGGTTGGCCGGGAAGGCGGCAAGGAACTGTGCCGTCGGCTGAACCTTCTCGGCCAGCCGGGGGCGCAGCCCGATCAGCACGCCCAGCGGCACCCAGACCAGGGTCGCCAGCACGATCAGCACGAAGACCCGCAGCAGCGTGGCGCCGCCCAGCAGCAGCACGGTGCCGACGTCGCCCCAGTCGACGCCGGAGGTGACGAAGGCGACCATCGACCAGCCGGCCCACAGCCCCGCCCCCGCCAGCAGCAGATACCACAGCATATCCACCGCCCGCGACGGCACATGGTCGAGCAGACCGCCGACCGAGCGCAGGCCGCCGGCGGTGCGCCCGGTCAGGCCGCCCGCCGGCAGGCGGAGCCAGACCAGCCAGCCGAACAGGTGGTCGAGCGGCGCGAAGAGGGCGCGGAAGAAGCGGGTGCGCTGGAACAGGGCGAGCAGCCAGGACTCCGGCACCTCCTGCG